>CAZTBA010000038.1:0-22842 GCA_964611725.1 uncultured bacterium | reverse complement strand
CGGGTCGGGGGGACCTTTAAATCTACCGTTTGAGTGTGCGGTTAAGACAGGCACATCGAAGGATTACAGGGATAACTGGGCTATCGGATATACCCCTGAGATTGCCCTCGGAGTGTGGGTCGGAAATTTCGATGGAGAACCTATGAAGATGGTGTCCGGCATAAGTGGTGCCGGACCGATACTGAGGGATGTTATGATGTTTCTTGAGAGGGAGGGCGTGATCGGAAGTGAGATCTCAGGTGCCTTTGTAAGGCCCCCGGGAATAGTCGAGAGATATATCTGCCCGCTATCCGGGGATCTCCCCGGCCCCTGCTGTCCGGGAAGGATCAGGGAGGTGTTTGTCCGGGGGACAGAGCCGAAGGACATCTGTTCGATGCATCAGTCCATCGTTATGGATAGACGTACTGGCGAGATAGCAGGACCTGATACTCCACCGGAATATACCTTCAAGAAGGTCTTCGAATTCTTTCCCCCTCTATACAGGGAGTGGGCTATGGAGGAGAGGAGATATCAGTCCGGGATGGTGAACCATAAGGTAGCAGTGTTTCCTGTTGAGCATTTTACTCCCTCTCAGGATGTATCCTGGAAGGAGGTAGGAGGCGACACCAGGAATCCTGAGATAGTTTTCCCATCTGATGGCGACATATTTAAGCTGGATCCTGTGTTAAGGAGGGAGTACCAGACAATATCCCTCAGGGTCTTGGTCCCGGATGGGTATGGGGATGTTCAGTGGTGGGTTGATGGGGAGCCTTACATCAGGGGGAAACTCAAGGCTGAATGGAAATTGAGCCGTGGGGAACACAAGTTCTGGGTAACTACCAGATGTAAGGGAGAAATCTTGAGAAGCCGCGGAGTGAGTATCAAGGTTTTGTAGTTGGGCGAAACAGGATGGGAGGAGAGGTATGCACGGAAGTTATGACTCAGCGATCAGAAAAGATGAGCTTGTCCACGGTTTTAGAGAAGTTGGGCTGAAAGCTGGACATCACCTGGTGGTACATAGTTCCCTCAGTAGCTTCGGTCATGTGGAGGGAGGAGCGAATACGGTCATAGATGCCTTAGAGGAGGTTATAACCTCCGAGGGTACCCTCGTTATGCCCACCTTCAGCGGTGAGTTGATATACTCACTGGAGGCGCTTGCCCTGAGACGAGGCATAAACGGTCCGGATGCAACAGGACATGGTGTTGTATTTGAGGGAAGTAAGAAGGAATTATGGAGGGAGCTTAAGGATATCTTTGAAGAGGCAGTTATACGATATCCATTCAATTCTCCGAAAACCTTATGGAATCAATTGCTTGGAGAGAGGCCACGGGTGCTTGGCCGCAGGGGATGGAATATAGAGCTCGAAGGCTCAAAGTTTATGGGTTCTGAAACCATCCGCATCACACGTGATGCATCACCTCTCCCCGTTGAAGAGGTTAGACCCTGGAGGATGCCCGTATGGACGGGAATCATTCCCAATACTTTCTGGCAGCGTCCCGAAACTATAAGGAGCCACCAGTACTCCGGGTCCTTTACCGCCTGGGGCAAATTTGCAGAGAGGGTGCTTAAGGGACATAATAACCAGTCTGGGGGAAAACTCCAGGATCACCCGCTCTACAGGATGAAGGAGGCGGGTGGGAAGATACTGCTTCTGGGGATTAATCATGGGTCAAATTCTACTATCCATGTGGCCGAGTGGATAGCAGTCAGGGACTGCGGTGTAAAGCTTCCTGATCCTGAGTCCTGGAAGGAATTCGTTGGTGATTTCCAGAATGTCGATGATCCTCTTGACCGGAAAGGGGGACAGATCAAGGGAAAAATCGGCAATGCGGAGGTCCGATTAGCTGATACACGGGCCCTCTTTGAAGTGGTAAACGAGATCCTGAAGCAGAAGCTACAGCAGAGATTTGGATCTGCATCCCCGTAGCTTTGTTATCATTTATTCTCAAATAGTAAGCAAGTTTTAGCAATATTTTTGTCTTTGCTCATGGCACCTGAGATTCTTCAGTCGCTATTGTCTTATTCATAATACTATCATGATAGCCGATACAAGGGCAGGGCATGCCCTGCCCTTAGAGAAGCTTTTTGGGATGTTATCACTACCCAAAACATCACCCGGTTTATTTCCTAAAGTTCATGTGAGGCGTCCCCAAACAAGGAAAGAGAAAAAGGGTTCCTGAAAAATGCTTATGAGAGCTTTCCCGGGCAATCTCAAACATCCCTGGAAATAAATTCGTACGTGCCGGAACCAATTTCGTAAACAGCGTACTTATCCTCCTTCCGGACGAAGCGAACGCCTGGGGAGGTGCCGGCCGGCTTCCCACCTTCGGTGACTTTCTCAGCATCCCGGGCCAATACGTAAACCGTGGCCGTTACGTTGACAGGGATCGTGACACTTAACCTGTAAATGCCACCTCGATACTCCCATTCGGCAGCGACCCGCCCCTTCATCGTTTCTATCGAGGCCTTGACCCAGGACAGGTCCGGCTGAACGAAAGGCTTGACGATTATATCCTCATACCCCGGATGCGCTTCGTCGATGTTGATCCCTGCCAGTGCCCTGTAGAACCAGGTATCGATGCTGCCAAACATAACATGATTGTTGGAACCCGTCTGATCCCAGTTCTCAGAAAGGGTGGTCCGATTCTTGATCATATCGACCCAGCTCGGATAGTCCGTCTGTGTCGCCAGCAGGTAAGCGACATCGGCCCGCCCTTCCCTCGTTATAACCTCGATCATATACTTCGTGCCGAGGATGCCTGTGGCTAAATGGCCATTGTGTTTATCGACTATATCATCGATGAGATTCTTGAGTACCGCCTCCCGATACGTTTCAGGTACAATACTTAAGAAAAGCGGAAAGGTATTCGAAAACTGGCTGCCGTTTTCATACTGCTTGGTTTCCGGGTCGAAGAAACGCTGATTATATGCTTCCTTAATTCTTCCCGCGAGCTCGGCGTATTTTTTTGAGGTGCTTTCCCTTCCCAAAACCTTCGCTGCTTTGGAAAGGATCATAGTATCATAGTAATAATAGGCAGTATTCGTAGATGCCGGGTCACCGCGTTCCCAGTCTTCCGCAACGGACAGCCAATCGCCGTACCGGCTCTTGGGTAATATGTACCCATCGGCGGTCGTTCCGAGATATTTGACGTAATGTTCCATCGCCTCAAAATGCTCTTCGAGGATCTGCCTGTCACCGTATTGCAGGTAGTAGTACCAGACGATCAACAGATACCCGCTGCTCCAGTCCGGTTGCCCGACATCGTAATTCGGTCGCGGCGAAATGTACGCAATATCCCCGCTTGATTCATCTCGATTTGCTTTGATGCCGCTGAGCCAATTCTTGTAGAAGAGCGGCATGTGGAAATTAAGCATGGCTTCCTCAGCAGTGAGATGTGCATCGCCCATCCAGCCCAGACGCTCGTCCCGCTGCGGACAGTCCGTGGGATAGCCCATCAGGTTGCTTCGCTGTGACCATAGAGTACAAAGGCGTATGCGGTTAATAAGCTCGTTGCCGCACTCGAAACTCCCGGTACGCTCACACGCGGAGTGAACCACACAGCCCTCCAGGTTTTCCAGTGTCGGCTCACCGGGAAATCCGGTGATTTCGACATACCGAAAGCCATAATATGTAAATCGTGGCTCATAAACTTCCACACCCTCACCTTTTAACGTGTAGCTGCCCGTAGCCTGGGCAAGGTTCATGCTTTTGACGTCAAGGTTGCCATCGGCATGTGCATTTTCGGCGTAGCGCAGAGTTACCTTTGTTCCCTTAGAACCTTTAACCTTCAGTCTGGTCCAGCCGGCAAAATTCTGCCCCATATCATATACATAGACGCCTGGACTGGGATTTTTCAATGCCACCGGTTTAATAGTCTCGGTAACCTTTATCGGTTCCATCATCTGAGAGATCATCCTGCCGCCCGGTGCCTCTACGATGTTCACGCTTTCCCAGGCTGAGTCGTCGTAACCTGTTTCATCCCAGCCCGGAAGCTCCTGTGTAGCATCATAGCTTTCACCATCGTAAATACAGCTTGTAGTGACCGGCCCGAGAGCGGATTTCCAGCTTTCATCGGACGATATAATCTGGGCTGAACCATCTTCATATTCAACGTCCATTTGCAGGATCATACGCTTGGAACCGAACCACTGCATCCGCCAGGTCCAGTATTTTTTCAGCGGATTGAACCAGCCATTGCCCAGATGAACGCCAATTGCATTTGCACCCTTTTTCAATTGATCCGTAACGTCATACGTATCATAGAGTACCTCTTTGCGGTAATGGGTTTTGGCCGGGTTTAGTACCTTATCGCCTATCCTCTTGCCGTTGATACTCAGTTCATAAAGCCCCAGCCCGCAAATGTAAATTCTGGCTCTTTTCACAGGCTTGTCGAGGGTTATTTCCTTTCGCAGGAAATTTGAGCTCTCATCCACGACAACGCCTTTGGCAGCCTCCTCTGACTCATCCGCGAAAAAACCTCTGCTGCCTCTGGGTTCTTTAGCCGGTCTTCTTCCGATCCATTTCGCTTTCCAATCATCCGGCTTCAAAAGCGCCATGCCAAAATTGGCAGGTTCACTGTAATCGGAGGCCTCTCCTGTTGCGTCCCAGACGCGTACTTTCCAGAAATAGCTTCTGTTGCTCTCCAGGGGAATTCCTCCGTAACGGATATGTGCGGATTGGGCTGATTCGACCTTGCCGGAATCCCATGCATCACCGTTGTCTTGCCCCAAATTTTCATAGACAGCAGCTACAAGGATCTGATAAGCGCTCTGCTTCTGCCCTCGCTGGGAGGACTCCAGAGTCCAACTTAACCGCGGCCTCGCTGCATCAATACCCAACGGGTTTACGCTGTATTCACACTGCAAATTCTTAACAACAATGCTCCTACGTGGCTTCATGTCCCTTACCTCCGTCGATTTTCTCGTTTTTTGACATGGTCAGATAGATCGTGTTGGTAATAAAGTGCTTGAAATGCGTATCTGTCAAGGTTTTTCGTAGAGGCGTCCCGCGGAGATGTCTCTGCTGTCGCTTAAAGAAGGGCTTAACGTTGACAGATTACTCGTATAGCCTTATATTAACTCCCAGTCTCAAAGAAGTCTCTTGATTCTGAAACATCGCGTCTCAGAGGCCGTTTACTTTGACAATTTTTACGAAGCTTTTGTTGCTTGCTTATGGTACCTCAACCCCTGCCCCTCTCCGCTCGCAGAGAGGGGAGCTTTAAGCTTTGGGCTGGAGAAAAGGCAGAGATTTGGCTAAGAGGAACAGGTATCGAGAAGCTGCAACAGCATTTCGGAGATTACTGAAAGGAACAAGTCGTAAGAGGAGGCAAAATGGCTGCTATTGAGATTAAGTCAGGTATATACTGGATAGGGGTGGATGACCGGACTACGGACCTCTTTGAGGGACTCTGGCCAATCACCCGGGAAGGTGTTTCTTACAATACCTACATTATAGACGATGAGAAAAAGGCGATTATCGACCTTACGAAGTCGTTTAAGGCGGACGAATTTTTCGACCATATCGATGAGATTACGGACATCTCGGGAATCGATTATGTCATAGTGAATCATATGGAACCCGATCATTCGGGTGTGTTGAGGACCTTGAGGAGGATATCGCCCAAGGTTACTATCCTGGGTTCTGAAAAGACTAAAGGTATGCTGGAGTCTTTCTACGGTGTTACTGAAAATGTTCAGGTAGTGGGCGACGGTGATGAGATTTCGCTGGGTAAGAGGACACTTAAATTTTTCTCAACCCCGTTCGTTCACTGGCCTGAAACCATTATGACCTACGATATCTCGGACCGGATACTCTTCTCGTGTGATGCCTTTGGGAGCTATGGAGCCCTCGGGGGGAGCATATTCGATGATGAGTGCGACAACCTTGATTTCTACCAGCGCGAGGCGCTCAGATACTACTCCAATATAGTTGCCAAGTTCAGCCGCATGGTTCGAACTGCGATCGATAAGCTGGCAGATATCCCTGTTGATATAATTGCCCCATCGCACGGCCTGATCTGGAGGAAGGACCCTCAGCTTATAGTGGAGCTTTATGCAAAGTGGGCCGGGTATGCTACGGGGAAGACCGAGCCTGGTGTCACGCTGATCTACGGATCTATGTACGGCAACACGGAAGTTATGATGAACTCTGTGGCCCAGAGCATAGCCGGGACGGGGGTGCCGTTGGAGATATTCGATGTGACGCGTACCCACGTGAGTTACATACTTCCCTCACTATGGACGAAAACCGGTGTCATGATCGGTGCCCCGACATATGAAAACTCCCTGTTTCCACCTGTGGCTACGGTTTTGGATATGGCCGTCCAGAAGCGAATTCTGAACAGGAAAGCCGCCAGGTTTGGAAGCTACGGATGGAGTGGCGGAGCCCAAAAACATTTTGAAAGGATTGTGGAACCGCTGAAATGGGCACTGGTGGACTCGTTTGAGTTTGTGGGTGCGCCGACTGAGGAGGAACTCAAGAAAGGGGAGGAGTTCGGGGCAAAATTCGGCGAAATTGTCAAGGTTGGATGATTTCCCATCATCCCTGAAATCTGGGATGATAGATTCTTGAACCTGTTATGGTTTTGGCAAGGGTCAAAGCTGCGATTGCCCATCAGATTGTGATGTGCTGAGAAGCTGGTATTCGATTTTTCGCATATCGCTGCTTAGATATATCTGGAATTTGAAGGGAGTCCCAAGATGAGGAGAATACGTATGACTGAGGGCGTATCTATCAAAAATTTCCAATTTCTCATAGCCGGTATCCTGGTGATGGTCTATGTCTATGCAACGGATGCATTTGATACCTTTTACAGGTTCACGGAAACTTACGCGAGTGATGCCGGAAACCTGATAATGTGCCTTTTCATCCTCGGTTTCTTCCTGGCACTCCATTTTGAGCAGATGTATTACGAGACCAGAATAGCCACGGAAAGGGCTGAAAGCGAGAAAAAGGTTCAGATGGAAAGGGATCGGGATCTGTTGCGTACCTTAATAGACAATCTGCCGGACACCTATATTTTCATTAAAGACCCCGAAAGCCGCTTTGTCGTCACAAATGCCGCTCATCTGAGAGCACTTCGCGCTGAGACTCTGGAGGAGGTTGTCGGCAAGACGGACTTTGATTTCTTCCCGAAGGAACTGGCGGAGCAATATTATAGAGACGAAAAGAAAGTTATCGAGTCGAACCAAGCTTTGCTCAATCGGGAGGAGTTGCTAATAGATCAGACGGGCGAAAGGAAATGGTTTTTGACCACTAAAGTGCCTTTGCACGACGTAAGCGGCTCGGTTATTGGCCTTGTGGGCATGAGCCGTGACATCACCGAACACAAGCTTCTTGAGAAAGAGAAGGGAAGGATGCAGGCACAGCTCCTTCAGTCTCAGAAGATGGAAGCTATTGGCATATTGACCGGAGGGATCGCGCATGATTTCAACAATTTGATGACTCCTATCTTGGGATATACCGATCTGGCGATGATGAAGGTGGATGAGACCAATACTCTGTATGGAGATCTGAAGCGGGTGCGCGATGCTGCTACGCGTGCGGCGGACCTCACCCGTCAACTTCTACTCTTCAGCCGGAAACAGCCGATGGAGTTTATCCCACTGAACATTAACAGAGTAATTGAGGATCTCCTTAAGATGCTCGACCGATTCATTGGCGAGGACGTTATGATCGAGACTGAGCTGGAGGATGATCTCTGGACAGTCTCGGCAGATGCGGGAAATATTCAGCAGGTTATTATGAACCTGGCGGTCAATGCCAGGGACGCTATGGCTAAAGGTGGCAGGCTTACTATCAGGACGGAGAACGTGTATATAGATGAGGATTATTGTAGGACCTACGGCTATGCACATCCCGGGAAAACTGTCTGTCTATCGGTTGAGGATACAGGGGTCGGGATGGATAAAGAGACCGTCCGTCATGTCTTCGAGCCTTTTTTCACCACTAAGGAGGTGGGAAAGGGTACCGGCCTCGGGCTATCTGTCGTGTATGGCATCATCAAAGAGCATGAAGGATGGATAAATGTTTACAGTGAGCCCGGGCAAGGTTCCACCTTTAAGGCCTATCTTCCGGCCTTTTCTGTGAGAGTAGAAGCTGAGCCCGAAGAGACAGTTCCAATGGGCGAGCTTCAGGGCAGAGGTGAGAGGATTTTGCTTGTGGAGGATGATAGGAGGGTCCGTGAATTTGCCGTGAGTGTTCTTACCGGAAATGGCTATATCGTATTTGATGCTGCAAATTCACAGGAAGCGCTGAATGTCTTTGAAAGAGAGAGTGGAGATTTCCACTTGGCATTAGTCGATGTGGTTTTGCCCGATAGACATGGCCTTGAGTTGGCTAAGCAACTCTTAACAAGGGAAGAGAAGCTCAGGATAATGTTTACCAGCGGCTATGCTGATGAAAAATCGCGGTGGCCTGACATACGTAGAAAAGGATTTCGATTTATACGGAAGCCCTACACCTCCGCTGAGATACTTCAAGTTGTTAAAGAAGCTATGGAGCGAAGCTAGAGAAGAGATAAACTTCGGAGTTTCGGGCGACATATGCTTAGCTTGCTGTTTACGGTAGTAGCGCAAAAAAAAACGACAATTGAGAAATTTGAGTATTCGGACGGTGCGGTTGAGAAGCACAGACAACCGCCTTGTGAGCCTTATATGGAGATTGACCACAATCCTCTAACTCCTGCCATTTCAGATCTCTATTGTGTGCCTTTCTGCCTGGTTGACTCCCTCGTCTATGTAAGCCAGAACGTTCCGTATAACTTTTGGATCGGGATCAGGCCATTCCATATAGCCTGAGGAGGGACAGAGGATAAAACGCTTCCCGTTACTCCCTACCTCTATCGCCTCGCGAACCAGGTTTCGTAATTCTTCCTCCGATGCAGTCAGCATGTCATGCTCCTCTATGTTCCCCTCAAGCCCCATACGATTCCCGACTCTCTCGAATGCCTCCTGCAATGTCACATCCCCCATGGGAGGTGGCTCGATAGGGTTGAGCACATCGACTCCCATGTCCACAAACCTCTCCAGCACCGGTCCCATTCGACCATGACAATGCACCCATACATATCCACCTCTGTCATGAATCCGCTCGATCAAAGGGCGATCAAACCTGTCCACGAAACCATCGAAATCCCGTACCGACATGAGCGGCGGTATGCAGAGCTCCGGTCCAACCCAGCCGAAGACAGGTCCTACCCCGGCATCGAGTGCTGTATCTACATGGGCACGGATCCTCCTGGCAAACTCCTCCATAGCCTCAAGAAGCTTATCACGACAATCTGTGCTCCAGATCGCGAAATTCTCCGACCCTATGAGACGCTGCAAGCCATACATAGCATGGTCGATACCGAAGATTGTCAGACCACGGTCGCCGATCTCCTTTTCCATGGACAGGAAGTCATCTGCCGAGAAATCATAGGGCTCGTAAGGAACCGAGAGCAGCCTGTCGATGTCCCCGGGCTCCTTCAGGAGGTGTTCCCTTTGATATCCGGGCTTTTTCACGGTGCTACTGATATATATGCTCTCGAGTGTCCCTTCGGGGGTGTGCATACGGGTTACGACGTCTTCCCATTCATCGGATTTTCCCGACAGTGTGAAAGTCTCGGTAGCCTTCTCACCGGCCGTGCCAAAGGCAAGGTTAAAAGGTGCTCCCACAACCGGTACAAGGTCTGTAAGCTCCATTCCTAACTGGTGTACCGGCTCGTATGCAGGACTGAGCAGCTTCTGCCCCGGCCTTATTCCCCAGAGTTTGACCGCGGGGCGGTCCGGCGATTTCCCCTGAAATATCCTCAGGAGCCTCTCACGTTTCGTCATATGGGCTAACCCACTTCCTAAGGCATTGTCATGTATTCACGAAGTACCTCTCCATACTGCCCCATAACCCCATCGGCATCGTGGCTGCTCCCGGGTTTGTGTATCACTTCGATTGAGATATATCCTTTAAATCCGGCGCCTTTCAGGAGACTTACCGGCGTAGCGTGATCTATGTCCCCTTCACCGAGAGCACATACACTAATGCCGGATTTGTCTTCGGAATATTTGCCATCGTGAACGTGGACGTGTTCGGTGTATTCCCCGATGGTGTGAAACGTTTCTTCAGGCCGCTCCAGCAGCCGATTCGGGTGCATTATGTCCCACAAGGCCCTTAGCTTCCGATGATCCGCTTTCTCCACCACCTCGCGGACGCGGTTCGAGCAGCTCCAGTCATCATGTGTTTCCATAAGCACCGTAACCCCTCGTTCTTCAGCGTGAGGGAGCACCGCCCGATATCCTTCAACCACATAATCCACTACCCCCCTCAGCTCGATGTTGCGGGCCCTCGGTCCTCCGAAGGTGCGGATCATCGTGGCCCCGAGGTCGGATGCGAGGTCGATATAGGTGTGGAGCGTATCTATATGCTTCTGCCTTTCATCGGGATCCGGTGCTGCCATGCGTATGCTGGTGGAAATGCAGCATATGTTCAGCCCATGGTCCTCGAGCTTTTCCCGGATTTCCTGGCGCTTCACGGGTGAAAGGCTCGACTCGATGCCGGCCCGGTGTCCCCATTCCACCCTGGGCTCGAGCCCCTGGTATCCGTGCCGCTTCATCCCCTGAATGATCTCTTCAATTGTCCAATCCGGACATACACTTGTCATAACGGCCAGTTTCATCACGGCTCTCTCCTTTCATTCGTGCATAGGTCACAAACATCTGATATGGACTTCCTACGGGCTAAAGGTACAACGGTAATCCATAGATTGTCAATGTCAATCGGACACGGTGTTACCGGATCTTGTGAACTCCGAAGATATGTTCGGCTGTTGGTGCAGGGAATGCTGAGAGTGGAACTTGACATAATATGCAAGTGCCTTTATATTATTTTCAGATTCCGTTGGCAATCAGAGTATAGAGCCCCTTGCCTGCTTGCAGGGAACACCGCGGAGAGTTTGCCATAGCTATGTTGGCAGACTGGTGGTACAGAGATCTATTTCAAACCATGAAGGAAGGTGATCTCAAGATGAGGTCTTTCTTACTCGTTCTTTTAGCCATAACCTTCTCTTTTGTTTCCTGTTCTCAGATTATGACAAGGAAAGATGTTCGGTTTCAGGATGTCAAGACAGATCCGGGTTACCAGAGGTATATTGAGGCACTCAGACTGGAGATCGAGCGAGATCCCACAGGCCCTAAAGCAATTAAGCTGATGTTTGAGCTCAGCAATCTGCTGTGGGAGCTTGTCCCATGGGAACCGCCATTTGCAAAGTTCGCACCTGAATACAGGAAGGATATGCAACAGGCCTGGTGGGAACTCAGAAGAAACCCGAGGATCGGATTTCAGACGCATTACCCGGTTATCGAACCGAGAGGGCCGAGCACCCAGGATACCGGATATTTTTATTTGGAGAGCCTCAAGAAAAAGTACAAAGAGGTTCTTCCTCTCGAGGACGGTCTTTCCGATCACTATGTGGAGATGTTCTCAACGCTCGAGAGGATAATCCAGGTTGCAGATCCGGAAAGCGAAGAAGCGCGTGAGGCCAGGAGGCGAATCCCCAGGAGGCATCTGCGGTTGCACTTTGTGTATGGACGAGGCATTGCCTCCAGATATGAGTTGGAGAGAGCCCTGGCAACTGCTAGCGTTGAAGACTTGGACATCCTTTTCGACATCACAGAAGAATATAAGGGGTTTGTTTCAGCTAATGATATCTTCGCTTTGCCCAAGGAAGATACCTCCATGCTTTATGAGCTCTATGGTCTTATAGAAGAGAAAGCAAGGGAAAAGCATAATTTCGAGATTATAGAAAAGATAAATCGCAGCAAGAGAGAAGTTATGTATCTGGAGAAAAGGATGCTCCGGTAGTTATCTCAAGGTTTCATATTGTCTATAGCCTGGAGAGAAGGAGCCATGCGCGCGTTCGATATGATAATCGGCGGTTCGCCCGTATCACAGGGATCGAAGGTAACGATACGGAGTCCCTACGATGGTAGGGAAGTCGGTCAGGCGGCATTCGCCGGCCCCGAAGAGGTGGAGCTTGCCATTCAGTCGGCTCTTGATTCTTTCCCCATCATCTCGGGGATGCCGGCCCATAAGAGGTGCGAGATACTCCGAAACATAGCACGGGGGATCTCCGAACATTCCGACGAGCTTTCAGAGATCATATGTGACGAGGCGGGTAAGCCTATCAGGTTCGCAGAGGGGGAAGTGAAGAGGGCCGTAACCACTTTCTCCTTCGCTGCCGATGAAGCGCTCCGAATAGGAGGGGAGGTTATGCCTCTGGACTGTGTATCCGGTGGCGTAGGGAGGCTTGGGATAACGAAGCGATTTCCGGCAGGACCTGTGCTTGCGATCTCTCCCTTTAACTTTCCCCTTAACCTGGTTGCCCATAAGGTGGCCCCGGCGATAGCCTCCGGTAACAGCATCGTCCTGAAACCGGCATCGCAGACGCCCATGAGCTCGCTGATGCTCGCCAGGATAGCGCTTGATGCCGGACTTCCTCCCGGGGTTCTGAACGTGATCCCCTGCAGGAGAAATGTGGCCGACAGAATGGTGGAAGATCCGAGGTTCGGTATTTTGACTTTCACCGGAAGCGCGGCTGTAGGCTGGGATCTGAAAGGGAGGGCTGGTAAGAAGAAGGTAATACTGGAGCTTGGAGGAAATGCGGGAGCGATCGTTGAACCGGATGTCGATATAGACATTGTGGCATCACGGCTTGCGCTCGGCTCCTTTGCATATGCGGGGCAGATATGCATATCCGTGCAGAGGATCTTCGTAAATAGATCGATCGAACAGAATTTCATCAAGTCCTTCCTGAAGCACACAATGAAGGATGCCAGGTGGGGTGATCCTCGCGATCCTGATGTGGTATGTGGCCCGCTTATAGACTCGGAAAACGTCCAGCGTATACTGGAATGGATGGGTGAAGCCCGGTCCCACGGGGCAGAGGTTCTGTGTGGTGGAGAGCAACATGGCAGCATCGTGACTCCCGCAGTCATCACGAAGGTTGATCCGCATCTCCGTATCGTCGCCGACGAGGCCTTCGGACCTGTGGTTGTTGTGGACACCTACAGCTCGTTCGATGAAGCGATCTCTAAGGTGAACGACTCGGTGTTCGGGCTTCAGGCTGGCGTTTTCACCAATGACCTCGCGAAGGTTTTCAGGGCATTCGAAGAGATAAAAGTCGGAGGAGTGATTCATAACGATTATCCCACCTTCAGGGTTGATCCCATGCCATACGGGGGAGTCAAAAGCTCTGGTTTCGGGCGGGAAGGACTCCGCTACGCCATCGAGGAGATGACTGAGCTGAAGCTCTTGGTGCTCAAACCTGGGGAATAGGTGTTGTGGTAATTCTATGGAAGGATAGCCCGATTTTCGCGGTTCTACCTTGTTCCCATTAATGCAATGATTTTTCTGCAATCTCATCCGTTATCTCAGAAAGCTTCGTCCAGCGGACCTGATCGCTGAAGTATTGCTCTATCCGGCGTACAACGATCTCGAGCCCCAAGAGCCCTGTGAAATATCCGTTAGAGAATAGCGACTGCCAGTGTGTATGAAAGACTACCGTGCTCTGATTGTGTATGAGCTCAACTATCCGTCCGCTTCTTCCATCCTCCCTTATAAGCTTGCCCGCAAGTTCCTCCGCAACACACTTTTCGCGGTTTGTGGACCAGAATGCATCTCGTGTGCCGCTTATTATGGATATGACCGTTTCTTTGGCGTCGGAATTCATGCAGGTCACTTTGGGAACTACGACAGGACTTTCGGAATCAATGTGGAGAAAATAGTGCGTCACCATCCTGCCATTGACTTTCTTTTCCGCTGAGAGTATTGCGCGTGCATAAAGCTCCTCATCCCCATTGAAGTGACATGGCTGGGTTATGCCGTTATTAGGTAGATCGGCTTCTTTCAGTATCTCCATCGCCCTGGCAAAATATGCCATCAATGTCTCCTCTGTCTGATCCACCATCCAATCGTGTTCGGAAACATCGAGGAGCTTGTGGGTTTCAAGGTCCAGTGCGAGCGTATGGGTTAACATCTCCGGGTGGATGTCGAATTGGGGCATTACGTGCTCACGGACTGTATCCAGCCAGCATCTCAACTCCACCTCGTCGTATCCACTGAGCTTATCGGTGATGGGGCCAAGTCCGGCAGGGTAGGGGATGACCGAAAAATCTCCCCTTACACCTTTAGATACAATGCGGTCCACAAATTCCTTCAGCGAGAGGAGCGGGATCCTGTCCGCAAGGGATGTCTTTACCCTGTCCACCTGTTTCGCGAAATAATAGAGTGGATTTATACATGGTACACCATCATCAACTATAAGCGCTATCGGTAGCCTTCGGTCCGACCCCATTGTTGCCTCCTACATTTTAGCATCTTTCAGAAAACATTTCTCTCTTTTCCTGTTTTGGAGACGCCTCACCGAGGCGTCTCTACAGATAAACATCTGAAAAGGCGATAGCGACTAAAGAATCTCAGATGCCATGAGCAAAAGCCCAAAGACATTGCTGTAACTTGCCTAAACTTACGAAACTATTTATTAAAATCGGAGGATTCTGTCAAGCTTTTTCGTCAGAGAACGGCATTGGATCGCTGGAATTGTTTTTGACAGTTCGCTCTTTTGTCTTTATCTTTCGGCAGTGCTGTTTTCATTAGCCGTGTCCTGCAGATATGTACTTCCAAAGAGGAGCATTCACATGGACATAAATAGATCCGATTTCAGCTTTCTCCAGAATGTCGTTCGCTATTCCGCTTTGAAATATTTTCAGAAGAAGATCACCGAACGATGCTCCAAACTGCCACAGCGTTTCGATTCTTTGGAAGAATGGAATGAATACAAGGCAAAACTGGTAGCCGTACTCCGGGAAGAGCTTCCTATCTGGCAAACTGGAGATCAAAGTGCGTGCCCACAAACAGCGAGTGCTGAGCTTGGAGGCAACATAGTGTTGGAGGCCATAGATGTTTACTTCGAAGATGGCTTCTACATTCCTGTGCACGTTTATGTTCCTAAACAGAAAGCCCCTAAAAGGCCGGCTGTGATAGTCTGCCCCGGTTACGGTCAGCGCAAGAATTCCGAGGACATAGTGGACTTGTGTGTAGTACTGGCTAAGGAGGGCATGATTGCTTTAGCGATGGAGTATGACGCTACCGGTGAGCGCGCCGACCGGCCCGATTTTGAAACGGATATTAACAATGTCACTGCCCTGGGGCAACTGGTAGGTATTACCAATGTGGGACTGAGGGTTATGAGCAATCTGGCGGCTTTGAATTACTTAAAGAACCGCGATGACATCGACTCCCGGCGCGTAGGAATCACGGGACTCTGTCAAGGGGCGATCGTCACCTGGTTTACGGCGGCAATTTGTGAGGATTTCGCTGTCGTTGCACCTTTGTGTGGAGCGACCACCTATGAGGCTATCGCTCTGGAATATTGTAATCGCCAGGGGGGGTGGAGCGGTATAAGTCCCTATGTCTTTGATCTGCTGTCCTATGCGGACGTGCAGCATATCATTGCTGCCATTGCACCGCGTCCACTGTTAGCACAAAATAACCTCATCGATATGCATTGGCCGCTCTCGGGATTCGAAAAGGTGAAGCAATTTTCACAACACATATATGATCTCTACAACTCCGGCGAGAACTGCAGGTTCATCTTGGAGCATGGACCCCATGCCTATGCGGGACCATTTATTTCCAACATTGTCACATGGTTCAAGAAATTCTTGTAGCTTAAGCCCAAAATTGGGAGGTAAGCCGTGACCAAGAAGGTGCTGATAGTTTACCATTTATTGACGGAAAACACGGAAATCGCGGCCAGGGCCGTAGCCGAGGGAGTTCGCTCGGTCGAAGGGGTGGAGCCGTTGCTTAAGAGGGCATCCGAGGCGGATGCCGATGACCTGACGTCCTGCGATGCCATCTGTTTCGGTACACGGGATTATTTTAACTATATGGACGGCATACTGAAGGATTTCTTCGACAGGACCTTCTATCCGACCCAGGAGCAGGTTAATGACAAGATGTACGGTATGTTTGTGACACATGAGGGTAGGGGATCTGAGGCCTCGGAGAGCATCAAGGAGATGTGCCGTTCTTTCAAGTTCAAACAGATCACCGAGGTGCTCCTTGTAAGGGGAAGCCCCGACGATGAGGCTGTGGCCGACCTCCGCCAGCTTGGGATTATCTTGGCCAGGGCTGTCTTGTAGGTTCTTCCAGACACCGGGACGTGCCATCAGACGTAAATGGGAGATCGTATCGGAGAATCCGCTGTGGTTTTCACTTGGAGGGGAAAGTCTTACATGAAGGGACAGTCGAAAAATCCCAGAGTGAGCCGTTTCAAATGCGCGACTTCCGGGCTTTCCCTGAAAAATCTTCTTGGTAGAACTCGCGGTATACTGTGGGGTTCGCTTGTGGTTGCCTTCGGTGTTCACCTCCTGGTGGTACACCTCGGGAGGATCGACAGGAGAACGGAAGCTCCAAAACCACTGACCACAAAATTTATCAAACGTGAACCGCGACTTGTTAAGCCTCTCGATCTCAAGAAGCGCCCGAAGCCTAAGCCTCGCCCGATGCATCGGAGGAAAGTAGTGATAACGTCTAAGCTAAGCTACCCTTCAATGTCAACGCTTCCCCAACCCTTGAGAGTTCTGGATAACCTTGCAAAGCCGAGGGCTGGCGTATCGAGGAAGGTTCCGTTCGAGAGAGCATCGCTCGAGATCGAGGAACTATCTGGAGAGGTCCTGTGGGAGAAGGAGCCACAGGAAAGGATCAATATGGCGCTCGAGATGCTCGATATAGATGCCCTCGATACCGGAAGATATCAGGCCATGGTGATTCAGGACCCAAGGGATAAGAAGAAGACTCGGGGATATTTTCACCTTATAATCATGTATCCCCGCAGTGTAATGGACAGGGATTATCAGGGCAAGACGATCGGACGGGAACGGAGGGGAATGGCAAGGCTCGTGGCCAAGATGAACGATTGGACTTATATAAAGGCTGACCTCGCCGGAACTCACAACTTCGAATCTCCTAAATTTTTCGAGACCCCGTGGGTGTATCTCAGAATACTTTTTCATATAGAGCCGACCGATACGGAGAGGGAAAAGCTCGGGCAATATATGCTCAGTGGGGGATTCGTCTTCGCCGACGGGCCTAACCTCTCCAAAGATGATGAGACCGAAGCGATGGGATATTATTCACTGAAGCTTTTCATCGAGGGTGCTCTGGCAACTCAGGAGATTGTGGTCGGTAGAGATGTTGAGTTCGAGGCTCTCCCGGGAGAACACCCGATATTTCATTCATATTTTGATTTTCAGTCGCCACCCATCGGCTATATAACTTCGAGCGTCAATACATGGGGATGGATACCTATAGATAGTTATGAACCTGTAATCCATGGGCTTTATATGGACAACAGGCTCATGTGTATATTGACCAACCAGAACTATATGGGTACATGGGCGATGTGGGGTGTCCCGTTCGAACCGGAGCCTCTTCCGGACAAGGACCCCAGACGCCAGTTTGAGTTTGGGATAAATACAATCATGTTTGCTTTGACCCAGGAAGGGTCGATAACCCATCAGGCTATGAAAAGGGTTGAGTAGAAACACTGACATATTGGCTAAAACAGGCGGAAGATACAACCCGGATTCAGAAACAGAAGGAGGACAAAATGTCGAAGTTTGAATCGATCAGAGAAGATCTCCTGTCCAGAATGAGCAATATGAAGGTCATAGATGCCCATGAGCATCTTGCCACGGAGTCGGCACACCTCAAGATGAAGTTCAACTTCTTCCACTTGTTCATACCTTATGTTCAGTTCGACCTTGTGTCAGCGGGTATGCCCGGTGAGTGGTTGTGGAGGGCACCCGAGAAGGATGAGGATATCGACAGATACTGGAGAGCCATCTCTCCCCTCTGGAAATATGTTAAACATGGCTCGTACGCCCGGCCTGTACTTATGGCACTCAAGGAGTTTTGGAATGTAGATGATATAAATGACGACAACTATCGGGAGATAGGGGGTAAGCTCAACTTCAGCAACAAGCCCGGGCTCTATGGGAAAATATTCGCCGATAGGTGCAAGGTCGAATGGATATTAAACCAGAGTGGAGTTGCCTCATACGATGAGCCACTCCTCAAAGGCGTCTTCCCGTTCATGTCATACGTGAGTAAGGGTACCATAGAGAAATATCTCGAGGGTAAGAGCAGGAAAGTCACTGTAGATGATTACGGGGAGCATATTGCCGAAGAACTCAAAGGATTTGCGGAGAAAGGGGCTGTCGGTGCGAAGTTCTCGGCCAAGTTCTTTATGGAGTTCCCGAACAAGGAGAAGGCTATAGAGCAGTTCGAGCTCCTGAGGAAGGGGAAAGCTCCTGAAGACGTCGGCGCTCTCGAATCCTACCTTGCCGATGAAACCCTGACTGAGGTGGCGAAGCTCGACATAGTCGCGGCAGTCCATACCGGGGTCTGGGGAGATATAAGGCAGCTCAACCCGGAACATGTTTTCACACCCGTAGCCCGTCACCCGGAAACCATCTTCGATATATACCATATGGGTATGCCGTATGTAAGGGAGTGTGCCTTCCTCGGGAAGAACTACCCGAACGCATATCTCAACCTCGACTGGAGCCACATAGTATCCCAGGAGATGGCCAAAAGCGCACTCAACGAGTGGATGGATGTGGTGCCTACTTCAAAGATATTCGGGTTCGGAGGCGATTACCTCCATAACCCCGAAAAGGCATGGGCACACCTCCAGATAGCTAAGGAAAATTTCGCCAACGTGTTTGCATACCGTATAGTCAACGGCCTCATAGATATTGATAGCGCCGAAGAGATAATCGGGATGTGGTTTTACGATAATCCTAAGAGGGTATATAAGCTTTGAGAAGAAGCTTCCCGAAGGAGCCCGTAAAATGACACACTGTGAGCTTGTGCAAACGGACGAGGTTCAGGTGGTTGTGGGCGATGCTTCCCGAAATGGGATGGGAGGGAGGCAGTACTGCGGTATATGGTCCTTGACATCGGTTCACCGCGTTTTTAACGCCTTCGGCAATTCCTATGCCGGGCTTATCCCTGGTGAACTGAGAGGAAAGGCCCCGAGCCTTCAGGTCTTGGATAAGAGTACCAGTGTTCTCAAGAGATTGGCTGACATGAGTTACCCTGTAAAAGCCATGGCAATCTACAGAGTAACGCCCCCGTATTATATTGACCACGAAATGAGGTTTACTGATAGGGAGGACGTGCGGTCCCGAGGCTGTAGCTTCCGGGAGGTCTCGTGGTGTTCGTACATGAACTGTCCTGAGGATCTCCGACTCCACTTTATATCCGACGGCGAATGGTATCTCTATATCTCCCCGAAGCATGGATTTGGAAGCAATGTAGCGCCATCCTATCTGAATGATTCGGAGCTTGAGGTTTGGCCTTATCTCGGTGATGAAAGACCTTTCCATTGGGACAGGATCGACAGGCGCTTCGATCTCCCTTTCTATTACGGTAGGCTTGGGGATATGGTGCTCATCTTCATCTTCGATCATCCCAGATGGCTCAGATTTTTCTGTTCCCCCTCAGGAGGCGGTCCCAGCCTTATTCCGGGGAGGACATGCCCGGCATGGGATTTCGAATGGGTTATACCTGAAAGGGATTACGCTGTTGGAAGCGAATACAGGTTGAGGATGCGCTTGGTCTACAAGAAGTTCGTGTCGGATGAAGATGTGCTGGAAGAGTACGGAAAGGCTCATAGGGAACTGAGGTTTGAAACTCCATAGGGAGAGCTAAGCTTCCACAGTTTCGCTTTCTGCGACGTGGGCCCCGTATGCCCGGCTGTGTGGGAGGAGCAGGAGTGTGAGACCCTGTCCCGATTAACCAGTCAGTGATTCAATGGAGGTGAATATTGAGATGAACGTAGCCGAACAGATGGACGACCCATCGGTCTGCGTAGCCCGACTGCTCGATGGGCAACGCATCCCGCCGAAGTTGTGTGAGATCCTCAATCCTATGGATCTATCCACAATCCACGTGTATAACTCCCGGCCAATTCCAAAAGGAAAGACAAACTGACTAAAGTCTGAAGTCGCAATTACTTCTTGAAATGAAGTGATGCGGTGTATGAAGGCCTGCAATTTTTGGGACGAGTCAGGAATCTTCTTCATCTGGGGTTGACGAATCTCAGAGATGTTCATATCTATTCAGTAAGGGATTATGGGTAAACTTGCCAAGTATTCGAGAGAGTAAGGTCCATATAGCGTATATAACCATTTGCCATATATTTGACCTGAATAATTCATGAAATCCGAGAAATCTGCGTGAATACTGGGCTTTCCGATTATTGTACCAAAACAAAGTTTTTTAGTTCAAATTGGGTAAGTAATTGATTTACATTGAATTATGGATTTTATAGACAAGTTTATCAATTATTCAGGTTGAAAAGGAGGATTCATGCAAAAGTACACAATAATGGTATTCTCAATAGGAATAATTCTTTGCATAATCTCATGCTCGGAGGGACCTGCTGTGGATGAGAAGACCTATAATGAACTTTCAGCGGAAGAAGAAAGGGTCATTGTATATAAAGGTACGGAGGCGCCATTCAGTGGGAAATATAACGACTTTTTTGAAAAGGGCTCTTACCACTGTAAACGATGCAATGCAAAGCTTTATAGTTCAGACAGTAAGTTTGCATCTTCTTGTGGGTGGCCGAGCTTTGATGATGAAGTCAAAGGAGCTATCAGGAGACAGAAGGATGCTGATGGAACAAGAACAGAGATACTATGTGCAAATTGTGGAGCGCATTTGGGTCATGTTTTTGAGGGAGAAAGATTTACAGAAAAGAATATTAGACATTGCGTTAATTCCATCTCACTGAAATTCGTGCCGGAGAAAGAGAACCCTAAAACCGCAAAGGCCTATTTTGCGGGAGGATGTTTTTGGGGTGTAGAGTATTTCTTTGAGAGCAAGGAGGGTGTTATTTCTGCAGTGTCAGGTTATATGGGAGGTGCTCTGAAAAATCCCTCCTATCAAGATGTGAGTTATCGAAATACAGGTCACTTGGAAGTTGTGGAAGTAACATATGATGTGAACAAGGTAAGTTATGAAGATCTTGCCAGGTTTTTCTTTGAGATTCATGATCCAACACAGGCTAATGGGCAGGGTCCAGACATTGGCGAACAGTACTTATCCGCGATATTCTTCAATAATGAAGGAGAGAAAATGACTGCCCATAAGTTGATCGATATCCTTGAGAATAAAGGATATCAAGTAGTGACAAAGGTAATCCCTGTAAGCACCTTTTGGAAGGCTGAAGAGTACCATCAAGACTACTACGATAAGAGCAAAAAGAAACCTTACTGTCATACGTATACAAAGAGGTTTTAGTTAAACATTTCTTGCTCAAGAGAAGCTTCACTCAAGTGGTCTTCGAAATAATTTTGTGACTTCTCGATACCTGTTACTCCTGGTTTAGTTCCTATATTTTTTCCAGGCAAGGGTCAAAGCTCCCCTCTCCACAAGCGGAGAGGGGCCGGGGGTGAGGTTCTGGGAACAAACAACAAAAGCTTTGTAAAAATCACTTAACTGTTAAAGGAGATGACGATGTCCATTACCCCCCCTTGCAATCAACAAACTCTGTACCGCAATGATGAACAGATGAGATACCGCCAGTTTGGTAAGACCGGATGGGAGGTCTCAGCACTGTCGTTCGGTTGTATGCGGCTGTGTGATGATCAGGATTACAACACGAATCTGATTCGCCAAGCGATCGACGCTGGTGTGAACTACTTTGAGACCACCCGGTATTACATATCTGGACAATGCCAGCACCGTACCGCGCCAGGACTGGGAGATCGAAGGGACAGCTTGATCGTGTCAGGCAAGGACGGGATCAATCCAAACAAGACGGCCTATCAATTCCGTAAAGAGATGGAGCGTCAGCTCGAGATCCTTGGACTATCCCACTTCAAGTTCTATCAGGTGGGATGGTTCAGTTGGGGCATGATCCCGCATCTTATCAAACCCGGTGGGGTGTTGGATGCCATTCGTCAAGCCAAGGCGGAGGGACTGGTGCAGTGCATTGGCTTTACCGGCCATGACACGCCGGAGAACTTCATAAAGTGTGTTGAGACAGGGCTGTTTGATTCGATTACCGTACCGTACAACCTCATTAACCGATCCTATGAAACCACAATTGTGCGAGCGGGGGAATTGGGTGTTGGCGTTGTTGCCATGTGTCCTGTGGCAGGCGGTGTGCTGTCCTGCGAGTCAGACCGGCTCAAGAATGCACTTGGTATGGATCTGCCCACTACGGAGATGGCACTCAGGTTTGTGTTATCCAACCCTCATGTAAGTACAGCGTGTTCAGGCATGAACACAATGGAGCAGCTTGAGCAGAACGTGAAGACCGTGTACGACTTTGATCCGGAGTCCAGCCGATTTGATGAGATGTGCGAAGGGTTGGACCGATTGCGAGCAGAACTTGGCGATCGCTTCTGTACATCCTGTCGATATTGCATGCCGTGTCCGCAGAATATTAATATTCCGTATTATATGAGCCTGTATCGTGACTGGAAAGCTTTTGGCCTGGCTGACTCCGTTGCAGAGCGTGTGCGCAGTATTGACGAAGAGAAGAGCGCGGATCGTTGCACGGACTGCGGTGAGTGCGAAGATAAGTGCCCCAACGATCTTTCTGTTCGAGAGCTGCTTCGTGAGGTGGAGTCGCTGAGATAGCACGCCCACTGAACCTGATCCGGGGAAAACTCCTATAGAGTCTTGAAGAAAGCTGATCTACCTCACATCCGCTTCCACGATCGCGATTGGTCTGCGATGGATTACAGAACACGATTTATAAACACCTTGCGCGGCGAGCCGATAGACCATCTTCCCCACCCAGGGG
>CAZTBA010000037.1:0-23081 GCA_964611725.1 uncultured bacterium | reverse complement strand
GTGCCAGTTTCCTTATGTCAGTTGTTGTGGGGGGATTGGCCATATTCTCCGTTACGATCTTCCTGAGGAGGCTGATCCAGAAGAGGTACAAGCAGGTCCTTCTCGGCAAGGAACAGCTTGCTTATGTGCTCGAGAACATAAGGGAGGGAGTGCTTGTAACGGATCTTTCGGGAATTATAGCCTATGCCAACAGGAAAGCCAGTGAAATGTATGGGTTTGAGCCAGGAGAGATGGTACGAATGAGTTTCAGGAAGCTCCAATCTCCTGTCAATCCTTCATCTCTTTTTTCGGAGATGTACAGGACTACCGTTCATGATAGTTGGGAGGGGGAGTTTACAGGTATAAGGAAGGACGGGACGGAGTTCCCGATATCTGCGGTTACTTCGGGAATAAAGGATGAGAACGGTGAGATCATAGCACTTGTGGGAATTGTCCGGGACATATCCGAGGAGAAAAGGCTTCAGCAACTCCTCATTGAGTCCGAGAAACTGGCTGCAGTGGGTCAGGCTACCGCAGAAGTGGCACACGAGATAAAGAACCCCCTTGTCTCGATAGGAGGGTTGGCGAGGTTCGTCTACGGGAAACTCTCTCCTAATGACCCGTATAAGGATGTCCTCAAAACCATAGTAGACGAGATTCAGAGGCTCGAGAAGCTCCTCAGACAGATACTTGATTTTTCGAGCAAACCTTCCCCGAAAATGGTAATGGAAGACCTGAACGCTATTGTAAAGCATACGGTCAATCTCATAAAGCATGAAATAAGCGACAGCCCGATATCGTTCAATGTATCTCTTTCGGGACGTATCCCGAGGATAATGCTTGATCGACAGATGATCCAGCAGATGATTATAAATCTTATGAAGAACGCCATAGAAGCTATGCCTTCGGGTGGCCAGCTATCGGTCACCACTTCCATGAGTAATGATGGCTTTGCCCAGATGATAATTTCCGATACGGGTGTTGGAATAGAGGAAGACCGGATCGAGAAGGTTTTCCTTCCCTTCTTCTCAAATAAGGACTCCGGGACCGGACTTGGATTGAGCATAGTCAAACAGATAGTTGTCAGCCATGGAGGGGCAATAGTTATAAACAGCAGTAAAGGTAAGGGAACTAAAGTAATAATCAGCCTTCCCTCAAATCCGAAGGTTTTCCAAACCTGATAAGAGATGGAAAGATATGGATATCTTCGCTTTTAAGGGTCTGAGAGGAGGGTTTCGATCTGCTCCTTTCCGATCGTGAGACGAAGGTCTCTAACCTGTGGAGATTATCCGCCATATAGGGAAGATGAGAGATAGAAGTTGGGGAACTTACTTTATGCATTCCGGGATTGGGACGTAACAGGGGGAGTGAAATCTTATGGTAAGGGAAATATCGGTTTCTACAAGCTCAAGGGTGGAGTTCATTGATATAACAGGTGAAGTTGAGAATATAGTGAGGGAGAGCCGTGTATCATCTGGAGTCTGCTACATATATGTCCCTCATACCACGGCTGCTGTTACCATAAACGAAAATGCCGATCCGAGCGTGAGACGTGATATAATATCTGAACTCGGAAAGATGGTCCCTTTCGATGATAATTACAGTCACTACGAGGGTAACTCGGCAGCCCACATAAAGTCAAGCATGATAGGTCCTTCAGAGGTGGTGATGATAGAGGGGGGAAGGCTCCTTCTGGGAACCTGGCAGGGGATATATTTCTGCGAGTTCGATGGCTCCAGAAGGAGAAGGGTTATTGTAAAGGTTATGGAAGGTTGAAAGGATCGCACGATCAATCGATAAATTCGGCAGTATAGTCACGAAGAATACGCTCCCTGCCAACACCGGTGAGGAGGATGCTTTGATGGTATAGGCGCTCGTTCAGTCGAGTTTGTACTCAAATAAACCATAGCTTCCGATCAAAGGGGGTGAATTCTATTATGGAAGAGGAGATAGGGAAGGTCGTCGACTACTTTGCCCATATAGGGGTTGTTGCCATTGAGCTCAACGGTGAGCTCTGTGTCGGAGATACGATCCACATAAAGGGACACACGACTGAGTTGATTCAGGAAGTCCGGTCGATGCAGATCGAGCATTCGAAAGTAAATAAAGCAAAGCGGGGTGACTCTGTCGGTATTAAGGTTAGTGAAAGGGTCAGGACTCACGACAAGGTCTACAAAGTCACGGAGTAAAACAGCCAGTAACACTGAAGATCAGAGGAGATCGATATGGACGAAAAAAATCAGCGGAGGAGGCTCTACCGCTCGCTGAAGGATCGTAAACTCGCTGGCATATGTGGTGGTTTGGGAGAATTCTTCGATATCGATCCTGTGATCATAAGGCTTCTCTGGATAATAGCTTTCTTCGCCACAAACAGTCTTGCCCTTCTGGTCTATATTGTTGCGATATTCATAATTCCCAATAATCCCGAAAAGATGTAGAAGGATGAATCATAGGTTATTTCTTGAGGGGAAGATCTGACAATTTCCGAGAAATTACGGGGAAGGTGAAGGCTCTGTTTCCTCTTCTGAAAATGAGACGGGCAATCGGTGCATTCTGTTTTGCCATCGTTGTTTCCCTTTTGCTTTTTGAGTCCACCGGTGCGAAGAAGGTTGTCGGTCGCCGAGAGACGCCACCAAAGCCATCCACACAGCCATCCCCGGCTGCTGATGATGTGGCGAAACCTCAACCCCCTCGGAAACCTACCGAAATCGACGCCACCTCGGACAGTGTGACCTACTCTGCTGATGAGGTAGACTATGATGTCGAAAACGATATCATAGTGCTTCTTGGCAATGCCAGGGTGACCTATGGGGCTATGGATCTCAGGGCAGCTAAGATAACTTTCTATGCTGAGAAGGATCTGGCCATCGCCGAGGGGGTGCCGGATAGCTCCTCAGAATCTGGATTCACGGGAACACCGGTTTTCCGAGATGCGGAAGAGGAACTCCGTGGCACCAGGATGTCATATAACATAAGAACCGGAAATGGTATCGTAGAACACGGGACTACCGAATTTGAGAAAGGATTCTACACAGGGAAGGATATAGGAAAAGTCAGTGAAAACACCATAAAGGTGCTCAGTGGCACTTTCACCACATGTGATGTCAACTCCCCGCATTACCACTTCTCCAGCAGACAGATGAAAATCATCCGGAATGATAAGGTTGTAGCCAAACCTGTTATATTCTACGTTTCTGATATTCCGACCCTCTGGTTCCCCTTCTATGTCTTCCCGATAAAGAAGGGAAGACATTCAGGCTTCCTCGTTCCAAAGTATGGGAGCAGTAGCTACGATGGCAGATACATCCGAAACGTCGGATATTACTGGTCATCAAGTGATTATTGGGATACATCGTTAAGGGGAAGCCTTTTTGAGAAGACCGGATGGCTTGTGGAAAGCAGCTTCCGGTATGCCCTCCGTTACAGATTCAAGGGAACACTCAGCGGATCTTTCAAGCAGGAGACGAGAGAAGGGACAAAGCAGGGGAACAGGTGGGATCTCAACCTCAACCACTCCCACACTACCGGGCCTAACTCAAGCCTCAGGGCTGACGCCACTTTCGTGAGCGATAAGGACTACTTCAGGGATACGAGTTTCGATCCGACCGAGAGGATGAACCGCACTGTAAGGTCCAACCTTGTCTTCAACAAACGCTGGCCGAAATCTGGTGCCAACCTCTACTCCTCAATATCACACAGCAAATTCCTCGAGACTTCACAGAGTACCCTCTTTCTGCCGAGATTGATCTTAAGTCTCTCCAGAAAGCAACTTTTCCCTCCAAAAAACGAGAAAAGCCCGCGGACGCCCGCGACGGATGAGTGGTACAGATCTATATACTATTCCTTGAAGTCCACTCTGGTTAACTACAGGCGTGCCACCAAGGGTGAGGTTGAGAAACACCTCGGGGTCGATAATTCACTTTCAGTCTCAGGTTCCGGCGATCTCGGATGGCTCAAGCTCTTGCCTTCCATAGATTTTTCGGAAACCTGGTTCAGCAACTACAGGCGAGAAGTAGAGAGCGATGGGTCCTCGGTCTGGGAGAATGTCAATTCGCCGGCGCGAAGAGGTGATTTCAGGGCTTCGATCTCAGCGAATACGACTTTCTATGGGATTTTCAATACAAAGGTATGGAAGCTTGTGGCCATGCGACATGTCTTGAAACCCAGGGCTGCTTTCCGTTATCACCCCAAGTTCAAGGGACTTGATAAGTACTACAGCTTCTCCGGGATATCCGGTGTCGGTGGTCCTGAAAGGTCCTTGAGCATTTCGCTCGACAATATATTTCAGGCGAAAATCAAGGAGGGTGAGACTGAGAAGAAGTTTGATCTGGCAACTGTGAACCTCTCGACTAACTACAATTTCGAGGCTGAGAAAAGGAAACTTTCGCCACTCCTCAGTTCGATAGCTATAAAACCAAGCAGAATTTTCGATGTCAGAATGAACATGAGGCATAACTTTTATACCTCAGACGATCGGATAGATTTTCGATCGATGAGGGCCGAATCGTTAGACCTCACGACGGCACTCAGGCTTTCCGGGGGGCGTAGTACTGGTTCGCAGCGGGAAAGGCCTGCTTCTTCAGAATATCAGAGCAGTATGGAAACCGATGAGCCTGAGGATCTCGTTCCCGGGCTTGACAGGACATCGGATTTCGATGAGGTCACAGGATACGGGGACGAGGGTCCCTGGAGATTCAATCTCAGCTACAGATATTCGGTCTTTAGAAGTCTTTCCTACGTGCGCAGAACTTCCTGGGTAAGGGGAGAACTCTCGTTCAAACCTACGAAGAGGTGGCGCATCCTGTACTCATTCAACTACGATCTCCGGAAAAAAGAGGCGACCTCACAGAGTTTTTCGATATACAGGGACCTCCACTGTTGGGAAGCCAAGCTGATATGGACTCCTTCCGGATTGCGCAAGGGCTACTATCTGTTGCTTAACATAAAGGAGATACCAGAAATAAAGATCGAGAGGAGAAGAGGGTCAGGAAGCTTCGTTTATCCTTAACTTGGTGTCGTCACATTGAAGCGTGCCCGGTCAATATATGAACTTTTGGGAGCGGTGCCACTACACACGGAGGGGTATTAGATGTTGAAGAAGATTTCTGAGAATCTGTTTCTCTTTCGGGATACCTGTAATGTATATGTGCTGAAAGACGGCGGGAAAGCTGTGCTGGTCGATTTTGGCAGCGGAGGTGTTCTCAATGAGCTCGGCGATCTGGGGATCAGCCAGGTGGACTGGATTCTCCATACCCATCACCATCGTGACCAGTGTCAGGGCGATAAACTGGCAAACGAGCGAAGCATCCCTATCGCCGTCCCTGCACATGAGCGCCCATATTTTGAAGAGGTCGAGGTATTCTGGGGATCAAGGCAGATCTATAACATGTACGACGTCCGGCAGACCTTCTTCACACTGGCACAGAGTGTGCGTACTGCACGAGTGTTGGAGGATTATGGGACTTTCGAATGGGGACCTTACCGCTTCTTTGTACAGCCGACTCCCGGACATACCCTGGGTCATATCGCACTGGTGACGGAAATCGACGGTGCGAAGGTCGCATTCAGTGGTGACCTCATCGCACAGCCGGGCAAGATGTATACCCTGTATGATTTACAGTATAATTACGGTGCTGGCGACGGATGCGATTACATGCTATACTCTCTATCCAAATTGCGCAACCATGGGACTGATCTGCTATGCCCGTCCCACGGAGAGCCATTCCGCGAGACGGAATCTGCTCTCAAGATCCTTGAGATGAAAATCCGGGATTACATGAAACACCGATGGAGCATCAACACGCCAACCATAGACATCGGTCCCAGATCGGTTCTCCCACACGTGGTTCAAATACCGGGTTGCTCGAATACATGGATTATCGTGAGTGACAGCGGTAAGGCATTGTTCATTGACTACGGTAGCCAGAGCGGGACCTTTATGTACTCTTACTCCGTATTTTTCGAGGCGGGTAACCGGCTTCGTATGCTTGAACACAACCTGGATGTGCTGCGTGATCATTTTGGCGTGAAGAGTATTGATTTGATATTGCCGAGTCATTACCACGATGACCACATTAACGGCTTTCCTTACCTGCAGAAGTTTCATGGTACGCGGGTCTGGTGCTATGAGAACATGTCCGATATTTTGCAGCATCCACACGGATATAAGCTGGGATGCGCCCACCCGGAACCGATCAAGGTAGAGCGGGCATTACGGCAGGGTGATACATTCCAGTGGGAGGATTACGAATTTCAGGTGTTCCACGCGCCCGGCCATGCCGACTATCATATGGCTATGTTCGGTGTAATCGATGGCAAGCGTGTAGCGTTTTCAGGTGATGAGGTGGGACCGGTAGGTCAGAAATACAGGTCAAACAATATTTGGCGCAACCATGTGCATGCAAACTCACACGAGATTACAGGACGATTGTATTTGGAGCATCAACCCGAATTGGCCTGTCCGGGACACGGAGATCCTTTTGAGATGACTCCTGAGCTTTGGAAAGACTTCCACGACTGGTGTCTCAGGGAACAGGAACACTGGCATGCGCTTGTTGCATCTGAAAACGTGGAGCAGGCCATCTACCCCGATTTTGTGTTCCTCTATCCATATCAGCCACCTGCCGCACCCGGAAAGGAAGTCCACATGCAGGTGTGGTTCGAGAACATCTTTGATGGGGCGTCAACCTTGGAATATCGCCTCATATTGCCCGATAACTGGTCAGCGGTACCGGATAGTGGCAGATTGACTGCCCAGCCGGGAGAAAAAGTAATTCAGGACTTCGTTCTGCGTGTGCCATCCTCTCAGTCGACCCACTATCGGCGCCAGGCTTTCACGTTGGATGCTACTATTGACGGCAAGTATTGGGGCCAACTTGCCGAAGCAGTTGTAGATATGCGTCCCGAACTGGACTGGGGCACGCGCGGTGAATTCCCTCGCCGTTCTGCCGCAGATAAGTGAAGAAGGGTTATGAATCATGACCATTGAGGCCGAACTCTTTGCCATTTATTGATATATTTATCGGCAGATAGGGCGGCGATACATCCTTCGCCAGAGGCAATAACGACCTGGCGGATCTTCTTGCATGTCACATCACCAACAGCGTAAACACCGTCAACAGAAGTGGACATATCCTCTCTGTTAACCTTGATGCAGCCATCTTCCATCATGTCCAAGGCTCCGTATAGGAAGTCCACAACGGGTTGGATACCATGTAAGTAGACAAACACGCCTGACGCCTCAAGGTTTTGTTCATTCCCTTGGAAATCAGCGACTATTATACCCTTGACGGTATTCTCACCGAGAATCTCCAGGACCTTGTGTCCAGCTATAAGCTCTACGTTAGGCTTAACGCGAAGGGATTCGGTTTGCTCAGGGGTTAGGTCTCTGCTGGGCGTCACGACAGACACTTTGCCGGCAAATTTGGAGATTAAGTCTACCTCTTCCAGTACTTCCTTGATCTCCCCAACCACCACCACACCTTCGTTTTTGAAGAATGGGGCATCGCAGGCAGCACAGTAGCTCACCCCCCTGCCTAAGAACTCTTTTTCTCCCTTAATCGTAGGCTTACGTCCCATGGATCCCGTGGCGATGATCACAGTTTTGCTGCGATATATTGCTCTATCCGCTGTCATAACCTCCCTTGGGTCCTTGTCGAAATCAATACCGATCACCTGTGCGTTTATAATTGTTGCGCCGAAAGCCTGTGCCTGCTCACGTAAAATAGAAAGCAGTTCCAGACCTGTCATCACGCGTGGGATCCCGGGATAATTCTCGATCTTATTGGTTACGCCTAAAGCTCCTGCAGCAGGATTCCTATCCAACAATACGGTGTTCAGATTGGCCCGAGCTGCATAGATGGACGCTGTCAAACCTGCGGGACCACCGCCGATTATAACAACATCATAGATCTCACCCTTATTTAGTGGCTTTGAAGAGGGTTCTGATGCCATGAAAATACCTCCAGAAATATTGGGCTGCAAACAATACTTTCCAGGGCGTTCGCATTATCGTATCTATCGGGCTTTTTCAATGAGTTCTCTCGCCTTATTGATCATCCCTTCGACAATGAGATCACAACCCTTTCGCCCAATTTCGATGGAAGCCTGTTTTCTTGGATCGATACCAAACACTCCTATCAACGGCTCTTCGTCACGACCGAGATAAACGCTCATGTCCACGCAGTCCGGCCGTAAATACCACAGATATGATGTCTCCCATTTGGCAGCGTGATCGCCTCCGACATTTCGACTTTTTGGGGGATAGTGAAATTCAATGCCGGCAAAGGCTTGTGTGTCTTTAAAGGTTTTGTTGAATTCTTCAACAGCAGGTAATGCCCAACCATGTATAGGATAATGACCGCACAAAAGGCATACTGCTTTCATTTCAAGCGTGTTCATCTGGACCAGTACGTGGTAGAGTAGTTGACTGTAAAACTCACTTTGTTGCTCTCCCGTTTTGCCGAAATGGGATTCGAAAAATTTTCTCTTTTTGAATTTCATCTTTGATTTGACATGACCTTCATTATCATGGTCAGCCTCCAGCAGTGCGGAGACTCTAGTTTCACCGTACCAAAGTGTAGGGAAAGCAAACCCTCCTGACCGTTGTGCTGCAAGCTCACAAAGCTTTTCAGCCTTTAGAGCGTCGTTCCCGACTGCCAGATGCTCACCGTGCCATTCAAGTCCGCCCAGCCCTATGAAAGCTGCGGGAAATCGCTTGCGGCGGGCAACTATTTCGTGAGGTAACATCTCCTCATATCTGACCTTTTCCATCGTCGATACTCCTTGATTGAGGTTCAGGTTCCCATCTGGTACATTCACCTATCTGTAACTTTTCGCACTGAACTCCTGACATCAATATACGAACGCTCCGAAAACTCTATCAAGCTTTTTTTGTAAATTCTGGGTAAATTTTACCCGCTTGACTTTGCCGGTTACAGTGTATATCTTTAATTGCTCTGAATTTTCGGCGTAGCTTTCTGAAATTACGGAAATTGCAAAATGGTAATAAAAAACTGGTTCTCGGGATTGTCTAATCTTATAATTGTGCTTGCCTGGATTTTCGCTATGGTATCTATATACCAGGAAAACTACCCGGTGGAGATAGAGGAAATTTCCAACCAGGGCTCGGTCAGTTTTATCTCTTTTGAGAGTTTCGAAGATTGGTTCAGCATATACTCTTCAGGGAACAAAATCGGATACAGCACACAGAAGATCCGCAGGATAGAAGGCGGTTTACTTCTGTCGGAAAGCTCCTTCCTGAGCTTACCCCTGGCGGGTGTCGTACGTGAAGTATTCACGAACAGCTTTTCGACCTTGGGAGAGGATCTATCCCTGAGGAGTTTCAATTTCTCCTTGACGTCCGGGGACTATGAAATGAATGTGAACGGACATTATGATGGGAAAGGGCTTGTGGTTCATATAGTCACTGATAAGAATAACTCAAGAATATACTTCGATCTCAAAGGCAAACCTTTCACAATTGCAGCAGTGCCGTTTCTCCTTTCATCGGACGGTTTTAGGAAGGAAAGTTACAGGTTCCCTGTATTCGATTCGTCTACGATTTCTCAGACATATGTAGACGCTCAGGTTATGGGAAAGGAGAATATAGATTTGGATGGAGAGAGGATCCTGCTCAATAGAGTTAAGGTTTCCTTTAAAGATTTCAGCTCAACCATGTGGATTGACGATAATGGTAGAATGTTCAGAGAGAAAAGTCTCATGAATATGGTCATGGTAAAGGAACCTAAATCCAAAGCACTTTTTATGGCGGAAGTCAAGGGTGACCAGGGCGATCTATTGTCGGATTATGCTATCCCTTCGAACGTAATGATAGAAGGTCCAAGAAAACTCAGGCATCTCAAGGTGGAGCTCAAAGGTGTAAGATCTGAGGTACTGGATCTCGAGGATTTTAACCAGAAAATAGTCTCAAAAGACCCCTTAGTCCTTGAGGTATCATCTGGTAGTTTCAGCGAATCTTCGGTCAAACCTGATACGAGCCTGCTGGGAAGTGATCCTTTCATACAAACCCAGGATCTAAGGATAAAGAGAAAGGCGATGCAGATAGTGGCGAATGAGAAAGACACCTTTGCGGTTTCGTTGAAACTTTCCCGCTGGCTCCACGATAACATAGAAAAAGATATTTCAATCACGATACCCTCCGCTATTGAAGTGCTGAACCTGAAAAAAGGGGATTGTAACGAACATACCGTACTCTATGTAGCTCTGGCAAGATCTCTTGGAATTCCCGCTAAATTCAACATAGGCTTGGTTTACCTCAAGGGGAGGTTCTATTACCATGCATGGCCTTCTGTCTATGTCCGCAAGAATTCTGGTGAATCTGGATGGCTTGCAGTTGACCCCACCTTCGGTCAAGAGATGGCCGATGCCACCCATATAAAGCTTCTCGAAGGTGGATTTGATAAGCAGATAGAGCTTTTGAGGGTTATCGGGAATCTCGATATAGAGGTACTTGATTACATGTAAATCAGATATCCGGCGGTGTGATATGATAGAGATGATGAACGTGACAAAGAAGTTTCACCAGGTTGTTGCCATTTCTGACCTCAGCCTTAAGATTGGGCTGGGGGAGTTCTTTGGTTTCCTGGGTCCTAACGGGGCAGGGAAAACCACGACTATAAAGCTTTTGGCCGGACTACTTAAACCTACTTCGGGTAGGATACTTATAGGTGGAACAGATATAACTGAAGAACCTGAGAAAGCCAAGCAGAGGATAGGATACATACCTGACAACCCATATACATATAACAAGCTTTCGGGTAGGGAGTTTCTGAAGTTTGTGGGGGGGCTTTATGGGATAGACAAGTCAGAGATCGAGAGGAGGATAGATTGGCTTTTCGATCTTTTCCAGATCACTGAATGGGGAGATGAGAAGAGCGAAAGTTACTCTCACGGGATGAAGCAGAAGATAGTTATGGCATCGGCTTTTCTTCATTCGCCTGAAATCATAATCATAGACGAACCTATGGTCGGGCTTGATCCCCAGAGTGCAAGGCTGGTTAAAGATATGCTGAAATCAGCTTCGAAGATGGGAACTACTGTGTTCCTTTCAACGCATACACTTACTGTGGCTGAGGAACTGTGCGACCGGATAGGGATAGTCAATCAAGGAAAGCTTGTAGCCCTTGGAACGTTTGAGGAACTCAAAAACCAGGCAGAGGAAGCAGGTATGGGAAGCTTTTCTGGCGATAGTCTGGAAGATCTCTTCCTGTCCTTAACTGGTGGACAGCTTCAGGCCAAATTCATAGATGGTTGGGTATCCAGCAGGGAATAAGCTCCATGGGAACTGGAGATATCTTTAGAATAAAGTTAAAGATACTTTTAAAAAGTGTCACTTCAAAAGGGCCGAATCAGGTCCTGAGATCCTCAACCGCAGCTGTCATCCTTTCAATATTCACCCTGGGCAGTTACCTTTTCTTCAGACACATCTTTTCCTACCTTGGACAGATCCAGGATATAGGGGTTCTTCTCGTGGACAGGGTCATGGCGATAGGTTTTATGGTTTTCCTGTTTATGCTGGTAGTGAGCAATTTGATAACCTCCATATCCACCATTTACAGATCGAGAGAAGTCAGCTTCCTTCTGTCAACCCCACTTGGCTGGCGGGACGTTTTTACAGTAAAGTTTATGGACAATCTCTTCTATAGCTCTTGGGCTATACTCCTTATAGGAATTCCGATTATAGCATCATATGGACATATGAAAAACCTAAGGCTTCCATATTACCTCTATATTTTCTTTTTCGGCCTTGTACCCTTTGTAGTGATCCCTGCTTGCATTGGGGTATCGCTCTCCTTTGCATTTGTCAGGCTTTCTAAGAGGTTCAGTACCAAGGTCATAGTGATCGCGGCGATTGTTATCATCATCGTATCTGTAGTTGCTTTTCTGAAGTTTGCTGGGACTTCGCAAATCATAATAGGCGTTGGTCAGGATTACCGTGCCCTGAGCTATTACCTCGGACAGCTTGCTGTGGCTTCCTTTCCATTTTTGCCAAGCTTCTGGCTTACTGAAATGTTGAAGTCAGCGGCTAACCGTGAGGTCATGGCCTCTCTGATATACTGCCTCGCTCTGATAACCACAGCGATGTTCTTCTACAAGTTCCTTTCATGGGGTGCCAGCAAGGTTTACTATCCAAGCTGGCTTGCGCTATCTGAGATGAGAACCGGACGTAAGAAGAATCGGAATTCTGGAAGAAGCCCTCGCAGGAATGTCATATCGGGAATCCTGTCGAAGGTTTTCCCGGACGATGTCTTGGCTGTGCTTGTTAAAGACAACAAGCTTTTCATACGTGATCCGGGGCAATGGGCCCAGTTTTCAATACTCCTTATACTGCTCTTCATGTATCTTTTCAATCTGAAGAACCTCCCATTGAGGTTCCAGGGGGAGTTTTGGAGGACCGTAATTTCTTTCCTTAATTTTGGTTTCAGTGGTTATATACTTGCAACTTTATGTGCCCGTTTCGTTTTCCCGAGTATAAGCTTGGAGGGAAGGTCATTCTGGATAGTAGGGTCCTCACCTATGTCTCTGAGGTGGTTCTTCTGGGAGAAGTTCTGTGCCGCGTTTTTCATATTTTTCCTTATAGCAGAAGCTCAAGCAATTATATCGAGCTTTATGCTTGATCTATCAGGAATGATGATGGCACTGACCTTCAGCGGCATACTGTTTATGAGCGTATCACTCACCTGTCTTTCGGTCGGCATGGGGGCAATATATCCTTCTTTTGAGGAAAGCGACCCCGGTAAAATCGCTTCAACAGCCGGGGGAGCTATAGATATAATTTTCAGTCTTCTGTATGTAGCGGCTATGATTATAATAATTGCGCTACCGACACATAGGTATACTCTCTATCTCATAAAGGGGGGAATCTTCCCCAAGACTGAGATTTTCATATCCCTGGCCTTAATTGTTGTCCTTAACCTGGCAGTTTCGGCTTTTCCAATAAAATATGGGATAAAAAGCCTTGTCAACAGAGACTTTTAGATCTGTATGAAGGACAAATTTACTATACTTTTTGTCTGCGAAGGGAATACATGTCGCAGTCCTATGGCCGTTGGCATATTGGATAGCCTTATACCTGAAAAGCTTAGAGATAGAACGGAAATTCTATCAGCAGGGATATCGGTTCCCTTCAAATCGAAAGTTTCACCTGAAGCTGTATCAGTCGCTTCCGAGAGCGGGATGGATATATCCGATCATGTCCCGAAATCTGTCACCTCGGATATTCTGCAGCGTTCGGATATCATACTGACTTTCTCCATTTCCCAGAAAGAGTATCTCAAAGGGGTTGGCGTTTCCACAGAGAAGCTCTTTGTGCTCGGTGAGTTCGGTCCTGAAAATTCCTTATTCCAGACGATAGAGGACCCTGCTGGCGGCACTATCGAAGTGTACAGGGAATGCTATTATGAGATCGAATCTGAAATGAAAAGGATCCTTCCTATGCTTGTTGAAATAATAGAGGAAAGATATGGCTAGGATGTCGAAAAGGGGAATAGTGCAGGTTTACACCGGGGATGGAAAAGGCAAGACAACCGCTGCTATAGGACAGGCAATACGGGCGTGTGGTTGGGGATGGAAGGTAGATATGGTGCAGTTCATGAAAGAAGTCGATAGCGGAGAGATTATAGCTTCCTTCAAGTTGCCGAATTTCAGCATATACCGTTTTGGAAGCGGACATTTTTTGAGGAAGGGAAAGCCAGTTGATACGCTCGATATCTCTCTGGCAAACCAGGCAATGGAGAAATCCAGGGAGCTAATGATATACGGTGAAAGCGATCTGTTGATACTGGACGAGATTAACTGCGCCGTGGATTTTGGTCTCATAGAAGTGGAAGCTGTAATCGAGCTTATTGATGTGAAACCCCCCTGGGCCGATATAGTGCTTACGGGCAGGAACGCACATAGTCTTATACTGGAAAGAGCTGATCTTATAACCGAAATGCGCTGTGTAAGGCACCACGGGGATAGTATGAAGGCGAGAAAAGGAATAGAGTTCTGATAGATGGGCCCTATGAAAAAAAGCGGTAAGGATCAGAAGAAACCTGAAAAGATCTCTGTTTCTATCATAGCTTTCAATGAGGAACCTAACATAAGAAAGTGCCTTGAGAGTGTAAGCTGGACTGATGATATAGTGGTGGTAGATTCCTTCAGCAGGGACCGAACGTCCAGGATAGCCAAGGAGTTTACGGATAGAGTTTTTAGGGTGCCGTGGCGAGGCTATGTCGCTCAGAAAAACCTGGCGATCTCCTACGCAAGTTCGGATTGGATACTTGCAGTCGATGCGGATGAAGTCGTGTCTGAAGAATTACGGAGGAGTATAGAGGAGGTTTTAGAAGTCGATAGTAGGTATAATGGTTATTATATTCCCCGCCGCGTTTTCTATCTCGGAAGGTGGATAGATCATTGCGGGTGGTACCCTGACTATAAGCTGAGGTTTTTCAGGAGAGATTTCGGCAGATGGGTCGGAGGGGATCTGCATGAGTATGTAAAGCTTGACGGATCGGCAGGATATCTCAAGGGAGATCTTTATCATTATCCATACGCTGATATATCGGCTCATATTAAGACCATAGATAGATATTCTACCATAGCAGCCAACGAATTCAAGGGTCAAAGGAGACGTCCTGCCTGGACAGATCTCTTCATTCGCCCGGTTCTCAGATTTCTAAGGATGTACATTCTTAAACGTGGCTTTATGGATGGAATAGCTGGTTTAATTGTGTCTTTATTCGGAGCAATTTACGTTTTCTGTAAATATGCCAAGCTCTGGGAGATCCGGTCGAGATCAGGGGGAAGTACTTGAGGATCCTGCAGATAGATACGGCGTTTTCCTGGCGTGGTGGGGAGGCCCAGGCCGTAATGTTGGCGGAAAGGTTGTTGGAAAAAGGTCACGAGGTAATCCTTGTATGTCAGCCTGGGAGCAGGATTTCAGAGAGTTCAAGAATTTTTGGAATAGAGGTCGTTGAACTCAGAATGCTTGGCGAGTTTGATCTACTGGCTATCGCTCGTCTATCGAAGGTTATAAAATGCTTTCACCCCGACATAATTCATCTCCATGATTCTCACGCACATACCCTTGGCGGAGGTGCGGGGAAAATTGCAGGGATAGGTGTGATCGTGGTGTCGAGGAGAGTCGATTTCCCCGTGAATATAAGATGGAACTTTATTAGAAGGAAAAAGTATTTGAGTTTAGCTGATCATTTCGTGGCGGTTTCTGATAGAATCAGGGAGGAGCTTGTTGTTGCCGGAGTTAGCGGAGAGAAGGTATCAGTTATATATAGTGGGATCGACCTTAATAAATTCCGAGATATCGCGAGCTCAGATTATGTTTATGATGAGTTCAAAATACATAGGGACCAGTTTCTGATAGGTAATGTAGCCGCCCTCGCCCCACATAAAGATCAGTTTACGTTTCTCAAGGCTGCGAAGTTAGTTCTGAGAAAGTTTCCACAGGCCAGGTTTATGCTGGTTGGAGAAGGGAATCTTGAGGGCAAGCTTAGAAAGGAGGCAGAGAATCTGGCTATATCTGAAAAGGTCGTATTTACTGGTTTCAGGGAGGACGTAGGCAATATAATGTCTATCTTGGATCTCTTTGTTCTTTCGTCCTATCTGGAAGGGCTTGGCACTTCGCTTTTAGATGCTATGCTCTTGGGGATACCGATTGTAGCCACAGATGTTGGCGGTATACCCGAAATAATTCACAACAGGGTAAACGGTATCTTAGTTCCTCCCCGTAACCCGCAGGCCCTGTCCGATGCTATATGTCATCTTCTCTCAGATGAAGAAATTAGAAAGCTCCTTTCAGAATCGGGCAGAGAATTTGTAAGAAAGTTCGATATAGAAAACACGGTCTCGTTTACGGAATCTTTATACAGGAAATTGATTTCGAGCAGAGGGAATTAAGGCTTCTAAAAATAAAAACACTTATGGAGATTTAGCATGGCTTACTTTGGAATTTCCATTCCGCTTGTCTTACTTACCATAATATCATTTTTGGCCGGAACTTCGGAACCTGACGATAAGGTGTCTGTTTTGAGGAAAGTCGAGAACAGATCTTTTGCAGTAGGTGAGGAGCTTATATTTTCCTTGGAATACGGCCCTATCAGGGCTGGTACAGGTGCCATGAAAGTGTTAGGGATCGAGGAGATCAACGGTAAGGAATGTTACCACGTTGTCTCGGAAGCCAAATCATCCAATTTTTTCTCCTATTTTTTCAAGGTGGATGATAGAATGGATTCGTACATAGATATACATGGTATCTTCAGCAGGAAGTTTGAGAAACGTATTAGGGAAGGGAAATTCACGTCGGATCAGGTTATAACTTATGATCAGGAGAATAACCTTGCCTTTTTTAAGGGAGATAGTTTGAAAATCAGTTCATTTGTTCAGGATGCCCTTTCCATTTTTTATTATGTAAGAACACAGGATCTTGAAGTTGGCAAATCTATCATAGTCGATAGCTTTACGGATGGAAAGCTTTACCCGCTTGAGGTTGCTGTCCTGAGAATTGAGGAGGTTGAAGTTGAGGCCGGCAGGTTCGAATGTTTTGTTATAGAACCTTCTTTTAGAGGATCCAGTGTCTTTGGTCAGAAAGGAAAGCTCAAGATATGGCTTACCAATGATGAAAGGAAAATGATAGTTCTTATGAAGAGCAAGGTACCTTTTGGCAATATATATGCCAAGCTCATGGAATATCGTTTGAAAAATAAAGGATGAATTTGCCAAACTATAAAGTTAAAATGAGTTGACAAGTTATAAACATTTTGTTATAATCCGCTTAGAGGAAACTTTGAGCATGGTCGATCCCAAAGGGGGGATATTATATGGAAGTTGACAATCTTCTAATTTTAGAAGAAAAATTTAACAGCAATCCCAATACTCTTATTTTTGCCAGGCTTGCCGACGCCTATCTTGCTCTTGGTGAGTTAGATAAAGCCACCGAGGTATGTCAAAGGGGAATTGAGATCTACCCCAATTATATAAGCGGCCATATGGTGATGGCTAAGATTCACTTAGCTGCTGGGAAATATGATAAGGCTAGAAGCAGATTTGAGGAAGCCTTAAATCTTGAACCACAGAACCTCGTAGCCCTTTTAAGTCTCGCCAAGATATGTAGTAATGTGGGAGAAAAGGATAACTCGCTTGAGTTGTATATGAAGTTATTGAAGATCGATCCACTGAACTACGAAGTGAAGGAGGAGTTTGAAAAGCTGCTGCTTGAGGAGGAGCCAGTTGCTCAGAAGGTTGAGATGGTTTCAGAGGAAGGAGCTTTAGAAACTCCGGAACTGGAGATTGAGAGCACTGATATTGAACTTGAGGATATCTGGGAAACTATGGAAGAGGAAGTTTCTACTGAGGTATCTGATCAGGAGTCCGTTGCAGAAGTGGAGGAAGAGGATAGCTCTGTTGTTGAAGAAGGTGAAACGTTAGAAGATATCTGGGAAGCGATAGAAGAGGAGATTCCTACTGAGGTATCCGTCCAGGAGTCCGTTACAGAAGTGGGGGATGAGGAAGATATATCTGCTGTAGAGGAAAGCGAAGCTTTAGAAGAAACTCTCGAAGGTTTGGAAACCACTGATGCAGAGTCTGAGTTCGGAGATATGACTGAGGATATTGAAATAGATGAAGGGATTGAGGGCTCCGTAGGCGAGGAAATTGTAAAGGAATCGGAAGAAGACTTCGAGAATTCAATAGCTACAGTTACTTTAGCTGAGATATATGCTGCCCAAGGTTTTGTTAAGAGGGCCATAAATATGCTTGAAAAGGTGCTGGAGAGGGAACCAGATAGGGAAAATGTCAGGAACCGCCTCGAGGAATTAAGAGTTGAGATATCCCTTGAAGAGGGAGGTGAGTCTGGAGATAAAGGATGACGGAATCTCTCAAAGAAGTTTACAGGGGAAGGGTGGATAAGCTCCGCAGGAAGTTGGAGGGAGACGGTCTTGATAGCTTTATAATTTTTTCCCCTCACAATATACGTTACTTATGTGGTTTTTCGGGGTCGAGTGGTATACTTGTCTTCTGCCTGGATCGGCTGTTTTTGATAACCGATTTCCGTTATGTCGAAAGGGCAAAATTAGAGACATTCGGATGTGAGATAAGAATCGCCAAGAATAGACTCATCAAAGAAATCCCCAATATAGATAGTAGCTTTCTGGGGGATTCTACATGTTTTGAAAGCGATTTCATATCCTATAAAACCTATCTTGATCTTTCAGAGGCTATAGATTCTACACTTGTTGCGAGAGAGGGATACATTGAGTCCTTATCAATGCTAAAGGACAGAGGAGAAATAGAGAAGATAAGCATGGCAGTTGAAATAGCTGATTCGGTCTTTGACTTCATAGTATCTATTGTCAGGCCTGGTATTAGTGAGAGGGGTATATCGACTGAAATAGAATATGCTGTAAGGAAAAATGGTGCAGAGAGAACATCTTTTGATACCATAGTTGCATCTGGAGCTAGATCTTCAATGCCACATGCTTCGGTAAGCGACAAGACTCTTGAAGAGGGAGATCTCGTTATAGTAGATTTTGGTGCTTTGTACGATGGATATGCTTCAGATATGACCAGAACTCTATCCGTAGGTAGTCCTGATAACAGGCAAAAGGAGATCTATGATGTAGTCCTTAGGGCTCAGGAGGAGTCGATAGCTAAAGCCAAAGCTGGGATGCTTTGCTCAGAGCTTGATCAGGTAGGGAGGAGCGTTATAGAAAAAACTGGTTATGGTGCCAATTTTGGCCATTCCCTGGGGCATGGTTTGGGAATGAGGGTTCATGAGAGTCCCAGTGTATCTTCAAATAGTGAAGTGAAACTTGAGAAAGGTATGGTTATTACAATTGAACCTGGTATATATATATCAGATTGGGGAGGAGTAAGAATCGAGGACGTGGTCGTTATAACCGATAGCGGATGCAGAGTGCTTACGCGGTCTTCTAAGTTGCTCCATATAGGTTAGAACTGAGGTTGGGGGTATTTATTGATGGCTACAACGGCTGATTTCAGGAATGGTATGAATTTGGTTATCGATAACGAGATATTTTCTATAGTTGAATTCCAACACGTTAAACCTGGTAAGGGAGGTGCTTTTGTACGGACCAAACTCAAGAATCTGAAAACCGGTGCTGTAATTGATAGGACTCTTAGAGCCGGGGAACGTGTTGAGGAGGCTAGGGTAGAAGAGAGGAAAATGCAGTATTTATATGAATCTGGGAATTTATACTATTTCATGGATCTAAATACATATGATCAAATCCCGCTTTCAGAGTCAGTTTTGGAGAACCAGTTGAATTTTCTTAAAGAGACAGAAATCGTTTCTGTACTTATACATGATAGCGATCCTATAGGAATAGTATTGCCGTTTTTCGTTGAGTTGAAGGTTGTCGAAACTGATCCAGGTATGAAGGGGGATACAGCCTCTGGTGGAAGCAAACCGGCTAAATTGGAAAGCGGTGTTGTTATTCAAGTTCCTCTCTTTATAAACGAAGGCGATATGGTCAAGGTTGATACTAGAACCGGTGTATATATAGAGAGAGTGTAACATTTAACAGCACAGCAATAAACTGGGGGTAATATTTGTGAAGGAGAAGCAGATAAGGCGGATCGTGAAAATACTTGAAGAGAGCAACGTTGATGAAATCGAGGTCAGACACCTATGGTGGAAGATCAAAGTATCCAGGAACCATAGTGCTTCGAACATATCTATTCCTAGAAACGTACCTGGTACACGATCAGAAACTGTTGTTCCATCCTCTGACGAGAGGGAGCTTCTGGATGCAGAAAAAACCAGTTCTGATGAAAAACTCCACGGGGTGAGGTCTCCTATGGTTGGAACTTTCTATAGGTCTCCTTCACCTGATGTCGGACCTTATATCGAGATTGGGGATCATGTCAACGTTGGTCAGACGATGTGTATAATAGAAGCAATGAAGCTCATGAATGAGATCGAATCAGATATTAATGGTACGGTGGTTAAGGCCCTTGTTGAAAATGCCCAGCCTGTCGAGTACAATCAGATACTTTTTCTTATGAGTCCGGACAAAGATGGGATTTGACCTAAAGGTTCTACTGAAGGTTATGGTTTCTAAAAAGGCCTCTGATCTTCATATTAAGGCGAATTCGAGACCGGTTTTGAGGATAAATAGTCTCTTAAAAAGGCTTAATGTGTCTCCGCCTTCAGCTAAGGATATAGAGTCTGTGGTCTTTGAGATGACGGCCGAAAGGCTTAAATCTGGCATCGAAGAGATCGGATCTATTGATTTCTCAAAGAGTTTTCCTGGGGTCGGAAGGTTCAGGATAAACTGCTATAGACAGATGGATACCCTAGCCCTTGCGATTCGCTCGATATCGGATAGTATACCGACTTTTGAAGAGCTTTATCTTCCAGAGGTTCTCAGGAAGATATCGAGCAAAAGGAGAGGACTAATACTTGTAAGTGGTACCGCTGGCAGTGGAAAGTCTACGACTCTTGCCGCTATGGTAGACCATATAAACTCCGAGTATCAGAGAAATATAATAACCGTAGAGGATCCAATAGAGTTTGTCTATTCTGAGAAAAAGAGTCTGATAAGTCAAAGGGAAATCGGAATTGACTCTGATTCTTTTATCTCGGCTTTAAAGCATAGTCTTAGAGAGGATCCTGATGTTATAATGCTTGGTGAGATAAGGGATATAGATACCATGAGGACTGTGCTTATGGCGGCTGAGACCGGGCATATGGTTTTGAGTTCCCTTCATTCCTCAGATGCAATACACACTATAGGACGCGTTCTATCATTTTTCCCTCCCTATGAGGCTGACTATGCTAGGGAGCTTCTTGTTGACACCTTAGAAGCTATAATATCACTTCGCCTTCTACCAATGGCAGATGGGTCTGGAAGGGTGCCTGCTGTTGAAGTGCTTGTTGCCTCAGCTGCTGTTAAGGAATGTTTGATCGATAAAGAAAGGTCCTCAGATATAATATCGCTTATGGAGTCAGGCGGGGATCAGTATGGGATGCAGACATTTGATCAATCTATTTTTAAGCTTTACCGGGATAAAAAAATAAACTACAGTACTGCTATCGAGGTTTCTACAAATCCGAGCGATCTCGATCTCAAAATCCGCGGTATTGAGGACGTTTCCAGTAGGGGATGGTCTTGAGGATTTACCCTGGAGGAAGATATAGTGTTTAGGAAGGTACTAGTAGCTGATAGAGGTGAAATAGCTCTTAGAGTAATAAGAGCCTGTAAGGAACTAGGCATAGAGAGTGTAGCGATACATTCCGAAGCTGATGCTAATTCTTTGCACGTAAGGTTTGCCGATGAAGATGTATGTATAGGGCCCGGACCAAGCGCTCAGAGTTATCGAAACATTCCTAGGATAATAAGTGCTGCTGAAGTTGCCGATGTTGATGCGATACATCCAGGATATGGTCCTCTGGCAGAAAGTGCGAGATTTGCTGAGGTGTGCGAATCTTGTGGGATAAAGCTCATAGGGCCATCTTCTGATGTTATAAGTAGGATGGGAGACAAGTCCCTTGCCAGGCGCACCATGTCCAGGGCTGGTGTCCCAGTTCTGCCTGGAAGTGGAGGACCTTTAAAGAGTTTGGATGAGGCAAGGGATATAGGGGATGAGATCGATTACCCGGTTGTCTTGAAGGCAGTTATGGGTGGTGGTGGGAGGGGAATGCGTGTAGTCTGGAATATAAAAGATCTTGAGAAAGCTTGGTTTGAGGCGAGGGCTGAGGCGGGAGCTGTTTTTGTGAGCCCAGATCTTTACATGGAAAAGTACCTTGAAAACCCACGACATGTTGAGATACAGGTATTAGCGGATAGTTTCGATAAAGTGGTTTCCCTTGGTGAAAGAGATTGTTCTATTCAGCGGAGGTATCAGAAGCTTATAGAAGAATCACCTTCGAGTGCTGTTTCTTCGGATATGAGGGAGAGGATGAGTGAGTCTGCCGTCAGAGGTGCCAAGGAAGTGGGTTATGAAGGAGCTGGCACTGTCGAATTTTTGCTTGACAAAGATGGTAGGTTCTATTTTATGGAGATGAACACCAGAATTCAGGTCGAACATCCTGTTACTGAGATGGTTACTGGGTTAGACATAGTCAAAGAGCAGATTAGGATTGCTTCTGGAGAGCGATTGGTTTTTAATCGGGAAGACATAAAGTTGAGCGGACATGCTATAGAGTGCAGAATAAATGCTGAGGACCCATTGAATGGTTTTCTACCGGTGTCTGGTGTTGTAAAGAGCTTTCATGTTCCTGGCGGACCCGGAATAAGGGTTGATTCCCATGTTTACTCAATGTATCGCATCCCTCCTTTTTATGATCCTCTTCTGGCCAAACTAATAGCCCATGGCTCTACGCGGGATGAATCCATAGCACGTATGGTTAGAGCTCTCGAAGAACTCATAATAGAAGGTATCCCGACTACTATACCCTTCCATCTGAAAGTTATGAGAGATGGGAAATTTAGAAAGGGAGAGATAAACACGAGTTATATTGAAAATTGGCTAATGAACGAGGTTTCTGTTGTTACCAGTTTATAAATCCCTTTTAGAATCGAAGCTCACTTGGATGTTTTCATACTAATAGGATAATATTCTCTAGTTTAGAAGGTTATTTGAATAAAGTATATCGGTTCGGATTAGGAAGGGGGGGAAATATATGGCTTCTGAAAGGTATAATATACCCAGAAATTTTCTATTTTCTGATGAACACCAATGGCTATATCAAGAAGGTGACATCGCAACTATAGGTATAACGGACTATGCTCAAAGCGAACTTGGGGACGTAGTATTTGTGGAGCTTCCTGAAGTTGGTGAGGAAATTGTTCAGGGTGAGCCTTTTGGAAACATTGAAGCTGTTAAAACTGTGTCTGAACTTTTTGCCCCGGTTTCCGGAGAAGTCTTGGAGATAAATGAATCTTTGGCTGATGACCCCACTCAAATAAATACGGATCCTTATGGAGATGGATGGATGATGAAGGTGCAGATACACGATTTAGATGAATTGGAGGCCTTAATGCCGTCTGAGGATTATGAAAATTTAATATCAAGCTGAAAGTTTGAGAAAAGGCCGACATCGATTTAGCTAGAGTTGGAAG
>CAZTBA010000036.1:15104-23207 GCA_964611725.1 uncultured bacterium | reverse complement strand
ACATAGGCCAACGTCCATATTGGCTCCAGATCCGGTCCCCGACGAGCGATGCCTTCAACTCAGCTACAGCGTCACGCAGAAGGACCTTTTCCGTTTTGGAACCGTCCTCAAAGACGATGAAGCTCATCCCCTCGTTCGGAGCAGTCAGTGGACCATTGTCTGTAGGAGTCGTCGAGCTAAACCATCGTTCGTCAATGCCGCCGCGGTTCATGCCGAGGGCGTAATAGTCATCCGGGTAAAGTTTGATCCGCCTGCCCGGCACGCAGAAGTAGCGGGGCACCCAGTTGGGGGCAAGCCTGAGGATCCCCCTCCCCTGCTCCAAGGCATTCTCACATATGGATTTCAAGCCCATTTTCACTCCTCTCTGTTTTTCTGGACATTAGTTTTCCGCTTTCTATATCAGTCAAATTTTGGGGGCTGTTGGCACCCTTATACCGTGTAGGGCACCGTCCCCGTTTCATCGACATGATAGCCCCACTTTCGGATGTATTCCATACCTGGCAGGAATTCATCTCCCCTCGCATCAAGCTTCCTCTGTAGCCAAACGTCCAATTCATTTCGAAGTTCCGAATAGCTATTGTTATTCACGAGGTTTTCGAGTTGATAGGGATCATTCTCGTTGTCGTACAGGAGCCAGGGGCCATCCAGAGTTCGAACATACGTATACCTCTTTGTGCGCAGACCCCGATATTCCTTCCCGTTGTGATGAATTTTATTCCACTGACCGAAAGTCTGTGGGCACATAATCACGACCGCGCCATCGGAAGGGTCATCACCGCCTCGAATCAAGTCAGAGAAGTCCAGGCCCTCGACGCTGTCGGGAGTATTTAGCCCACACAACCCCAGGAGGGTAGGCATGATGTCCGGTGCATCGATCAGGGCATCCAGTTTACCGGGCCGCCAGCCTGGGAGGGCCGGGTATCGTAGAAGGAAAGGAACACGAATCGATTCATCCCAGGGACGTTGTTTCTTCTCATGTCCCTGAGAACCGAGCATATCGCCGTGGTCGGACGTGAACACGAAAATGGTGTTTCCCTCGATACCCTTTTCACGGATGGTTCCAAGCAGTTCACCAATACAGAAATCAAGGGCCGAGCAATGCGCATAGTAACCGGCGAGCAATCCGCGCGATTGTTCAGCGTATTCTGCGGGCACATTTGACCGCAGCTTTATAGTTTCGGGTCTATATAGAGCCTTGAATTCATCCGGCGCAGTGTCATAGGGGGCATGAGGCGGTCCCCACGACAGCACAAGCAGGAAAGGTTTCTCCCCGCCATTCCGCCGAATATAGTCCTGCGCATCGCGGGTTTGCGCTATCGCATCATATCCATTCCAATAGAGTTTTTCCTCCGAGTCGCCTGCGTAGTACGCTGAACGGTTGTAATGGTGAGTGCACTCAAGCACCTTCCAGTAATCAAATCCCTGCCGACGCTCAGGCGGGATGTAGTTCGAACGGCCATGACCATCGACATGCCACTTGCCGATATACGCCGTATCGTATCCCGCATCGGTGAACGCCTCGGCCAGGCTGACAGCCCGATGTTTCAGATAGACATCGTTGACAAAAACTCCATGTGTCAGGGGATGCTGTCCGGTCAAGAAGCTTGCCCTGTAAGGTGAACAGACAGGGCATCCGGCGAGTGCATGGGTGAAGTTTATGCTTTCATCGGCCAGTGCATCGAGATGCGGGGTTTTCACGTTGGAATCGCCGGCATAACCGGTGGCCTGTGCGCGCCACTGATCGCCAAAGACAAAAACGACATTCGGGTTCTTCATAACTCCCTCCAGCTAACGTTCAAGGTGCGGCAATATTCAATTATCATGTTCGCCATGCTTCCACGGATTTTGGCTTTACCGCAGAACAAGGGAAAAAGGAAACTCATAAAAGATAATCTATCACGACTTGTCGGACAAGACCGTTGCTATTTCCTCCAGATACCTTCTATCGATCTCATCGAAAGAACCATAGCTATCGCTGTCGATATCGAGCACAGCCATGAGTTCCCCTGAGCGATCGAATACAGGTACAACTATCTCGGATTTAGAATTGGGATCACAGGCTATATGGCCCGGGAACTCATGCACATTTGGAACTATCAACGTACGACGGGCCCTTGCGGCAACACCACATACACCTTTGCCGAAGGGTATGTGCAGGCAGCCTAAGGTCCCCTGATAGGGACCTATAAGGAGCTCTTCACCTGGAACCACTCTGTAGAACCCAACCCAGAAGAAACCGAAGTTAGCCCTGAGTATAGCACAGATCGTTGTCATAGAGGCTACGAGATCATTCTCGAGTTCAAGGACAGATTTTATCTCCGCTAAGCTTCTAACGTAGGTCTCTTCCTTTTCCAGATCAACCTCCTTGCAGAGAAATATCATAGTCCAACACAAAAAGATACGTTTCAAAATGCCCGGTCCTAAAATATCCCAATGATCCCTGCAGATCAAGTGAAAAACCTCCTTCCCGAAAAAAGCCTTGACATCCCCGACAGGCGGGGTTTATATTAGGCCACAAGAAAGCAAATCATCTCCTCCATAAGTCTTTTTATAACCTTCCTTTATGGACCATCAAACCACAGCATTTAGGATAAGCCAAAAGGGGAGACGTTCATGAAGATACTCTTATCAGTATGGGCGCTCTGGGAGCAACCGCTCAAGTTCATATTCTGGGCTTCGAGGAGGACCGGCTTCGATGGGACAGAGCTACTCATATACGAGAGGATACAGAGGGTACCAGTCGAGAGATACATTGAATTCTCCAAAGATTCCAATTCCCCGGTAATGGCGGTACAATCACCGAATCAGGCCCTGAAGAAATTGGGGAAAGGCCATTGGGATCGGGTCAGGAAATGCGCCGAGCTTGCGAGGGAACTCTCGGCCTCGCTTGTGAGCTTTCGTCCACCAAAGGGGTTCTTCCGGGGCCGCTTGCTGGGCGAGACCTCAAAGCTAATAGGGGAATTCAGCTCAGAGTTTGAAGGCATAGACTTCGCCCTCGAGAACGTCCCTCCTCCCAGTTCCTTCCTCGAAAGGGTTCGTTGCCCATTAGGCGACCCCTCTGAGCTGAAGGATTTTCTGGAGGAGTCGAAGCTCCATCTGACCCTCGATGTGTCTAACGCCGCTGCATGGAGGGTTGACCCGATAGAACTCGTCGATTCCTTCTCCGGAAAGATCAGAAACATCCAGCTAAGCGATTACACTGATTCCAAATACCAACTCCTCCTGGGCCAGGGGAAGTTACCCGCAGAGGATCTCTTTGCGAAGCTCAGATCCCAGGGATACAATGGCCTTCTGACTTTGGAAGTCTCTCCGGAATCCTTCGACACCAGAGACACGGGTAGAATACTTGAGAAGCTAAGGGGAGAGGTAGGTTTTATATCTGACAGACTTGAGAAGAGATAGATTTAGAGATGGGAACCAGAGTTGATCGATCACGTTTTGGAAACGGATGTACCCTGAGGGTCTTCCTGGTAGGTATTGTCTTATCCTTCCTACTGAGCGCTGCCTCCGCATACGCCTATCTTGCGCTTGATACCCCTGGTGGACTCTCATCGGATCATATAGCGGCCGGGGCGATGTTCGTCTTTTTCATCCTCGTAGGTCTTGTTAACAGTTCCCTCAAGATCCTCAGGCGCGGATGGGAATTGAGCATGCCCGAACTTATAGTTGTCTACATAATGCTTCTGGTCTCCTCCGCGATCCCGAACGAAGGCCTCGTCAGCAACCTCATACCTATAATGACCGGTGCTTTCTATTACGCTACGCCGGAGAACAACTGGGCTGAGATCCTGCATCCACATATACCGAGATGGATATCACCCGATGATCATCTGGCCATAAAATACCTTTACGAAGGGCTTCCATCGGATACGGCCATACCCTGGGGAGCCTGGGTTGTGCCGGTTCTGGCCTGGGCCGGACTGATGTTTTCGGTCTACTTCGTGATGATCTGCATCACGGTAATACTGCGCAAGCAGTGGATGGAGCGCGAAAGGCTCATCTATCCGCTCGCTCAGCTTCCCATGGACATGGTCAGGGAACCTGAAGGGCGCTCCATAATCGGTCCGTTTTTCAAGAGCAGGACCATGTGGATCGGTTTCGCCACAGCCTTCATAATCACAAGTCTGAGCGTGCTTAACCACTATTTCTACTTCATACCGAAGCTCCCGCTCGAATATACCTTTCAGGTGTTTCGAAAGACCACTGCTATGAGGATAGCCCTGAGCTTCAGTGTGCTTGGTCTGTCTTACTTCCTCCACCTGGATGTGGCATTGAGCCTGTGGCTTTTCCACCTCATCTCCAGAACGGAGACGGGGGTACTCAACATACTGGGCATAGGGGGTGTCCCGATCCAGAGGATCTGGAGTGGGAGTTCTTATGCGGTCGCACTGCAGGGAATGGGGGCGATGCTTATACTTGCATTGATGGGACTGTGGACGGCGAGGCATCACCTGAAGGATGTATTCAGGAAGGCCTTTAAAGGAAGCCCTGATGTGGACGATTCGGATGAGATCCTCTCCTACAGGACTGCGGTGTTCGGTCTCATAATAGGGTTTATAGCCATTGGGATCTGGCTCAATTTCAGCGGCATGGTATGGACGGCCGTAGCAGCATACCTTTTTATCACCTTCATCATCTTCCTCGGACTTACAAGGATAGTTGCGGAAGGCGGCGTCGGATTTGCGAGGCCCCAGCTCACAGCCCAGCCATTTATGGTATATGCTATGGGCACCGCATCGATGCCTCCATCTACCCTCATATCTCTCGGCTACACACAGAGCTGGGCGTACGACATAAGGACAACCGTGATGACTTCAGTGGCGAACGGATTGAAGCTTACGGAGAGGCTATACGGTTCCAGGAAAAAACTCCTGATAATGATAGCCGGGGCAATAGCGGTAGGCCTTATAGGTTCCATCTGGATGACGCTCAGGGTCACCTATCAGCATGGTGGTATAAACCTCAGCGATTGGTTCTTCGACTCGCTTCCGAGGAGAACCTTCGGGGGATTCGCAGTTGCCCTGATCAAAAATCCGGTCGACGCACAGAAGATCCTGTCCACCTGGACTTTCACCGGGATAGGAGCTTTCGTCATGTGGGGTCTGATATTGCTGAGGCGTCGTTTTCTCTGGTGGCCTATCCACTACCTCGGATTCCCGGTAGCGGATACCTGGGTGGGCTACTGGATATGGTTCAGCGTCTTCCTCGGATGGCTGATTAAATCGCTTATTCTCAAATATGGTGGAGTAAAGCTTTACCGTGCCGTAAGGCCGTTTTTCTTCGGTCTGATACTTGGACACATAGGATGTTTCGGATTCTGGATAATAATTGATTTCATAACCGGCAACACATCGATCCCCATAGTTTTAGGTGCATCATAGTTGAGGGTGTTGAAACGTAAATCTGAGAATTACTTACGGAGGCAGTTAGTATGAAAGGAACGATCCCGGTCCTTAAAGTCGAAACAGACACCATACCCGAAGCCTGGGAGAGATCGGTAATAGAGTGCTGGAACAACGGCGCAAGGATCAAAACCGAATATGATAAGGCCGGTGATCCCCCGAGCAGGGATTGCACAATGATCATGGTCGTAAGAGTCCCTTTCAGGGAACCGAGGATACACAGGGCCTTTCCGGGCGGACTCGACGACCTGGAGGTCTACCGTCAGGAAGTGGTCAACGGGGTCCATGACCACTGGATAGCCCCGAGGGAAGGGAAATGGCAATATACCTATCACGAGCGTCTCTTCAACTATAAGGTCGAAGGAAGGTCGATAGATCAGATAGAATACGTGGTGAACAAGCTCTCTGAGACCCCATATTCGAGGCGCGCTCAGGCAGTGACCTGGAAGGCGTGGGAGGACGCAGGGATAGACGATCCGGCCTGTCTGCAGAGGCTCTGGTTCAGGGTGATCGACAACCACCTGATAATGAACGTCCATATGCGAAGCAATGACGCCTACAAGGCTGCTTTCATGAACATATTTGCCTTCACCGACCTTCAAAGGTTTACTGCTGAGAGGTTGAGCGAAAAGCTCGGAGAAAAGATAGATGTCGGCCAATACGTGCATATAGCTGACAGCTACCATATATATGGGTATTATTTCAGTGAGTTCGAGGGTTTTCTCAAAACCGTCGAGGAAAGGCCCTTCGAACAGAGGGTATGGACGAGCGAATTTGCCGAACCTCTCTTTGAAGAAGGAAGAAAGAGGATAGAGAGAGAAAAGAAATAGACTGCAGATTTTCAAGGCAGGGGCAGGGCATGTCCTGCCCCTGTAGTATCAGACATTGAGATCTCCGCCAAGCTACCTCACCGGAATTTACCACCCTCAGGCTTTACGGTTTATTCCTGAAACTTATCGTAACATACTATCTCTTCCAAAGGTTTTCTCATCTTCGGCCCCCCATCGCCGACAGGATAGCCCAGAGGGAGAAGGGCCACTATCTTGCAGCTCTCAGGGATTTTGAGGATCTCTCTCGTTTTCTGCTGGTTGAAGGCACCGATCCAGCAGGTGCCGAGACCTTCGGCAACAGCCACAAGGGTTATATGGTCAATCGCTATGGCAAGATCCACAGCATAGCTCGGGACATCACAACTCATAACATGCTCAGGCCTGAGCGCGACGGCAACCACAACAACCGGGGCTTCTCCCACGAATTGCTGTCCATTGGCAGCCTTGACGAGATCACGGCGGATTTTTTCATCCCTGACTATGATAAATTTCCAGGGCTGTCTGTTGGAGGCAGAAGGAGCGAGTCTTGTAGCTTCAAATATCCTCCTGAGCTTTTCATCTTCAACAGTTTTGTTCTGATAAGCTCTGACGCTTCTCCTTGTGCGTATCGCTTCATAGACGTCCATACGGCCCCCTTTCAAGCATTGTGATCTGTCCTGTTCTATATGCGGAGTAAAATCCAACTTTCACTAATATAAAATAAGCTTATCGGGCAGAGATGTCAACAGCGACGCCGTTGGCTCTGCATCCCCTGATAAGACTGGACAACATGGGCGAAGGACATTATATTTAGGCGTTTAGTATGAAACAAATCGGAATAGAGAGGCGTTGAAGCTATCAAACGACATCCTTTGTGGCACACTTCCAGGCTTGAGGGAGCGTTATCTTGAAAACTTTTTTGAGAAAGATCGTCATATATCTCCTGATATTTGTTATAGCGAGTACTATCGGCACTGGCATGATGCTTATCATCTTCGGAAGGGGTCTCCCTTCACTTGAACAACTTGAAAAACCTCCCGTAGGCCTTGCAGGCGTAGTCTACTCGGCTGATGGGCAAGTCCTCAAGCGCTTCTACATCCAGAGGAGGGTGTTTGTGCCTTATGAGATGATCCCCCGTTACCTCACAGATGCGGTCATATCGGTTGAGGATCGGAGGTTCTGGGGTCATTGGGGCATGGACATAAAGAGGACTCTCAAAGCCGCTTCCGTAAACCTTAAGGCTGGCAAGATAGTACAGGGCGCAAGCACTATAACCCAGCAATTATCCAGAAACCTTTTCCTGACCCAGGAGGTAACTCTCAAAAGGAAAATAAGGGAAGCGCTTACTTCAATCCAAATAGAGAGAACTTACACGAAGAGGGAAATCCTCGAGATGTATCTGAACCAGGTATACTTCGGTCACGGAGCCCACGGCATAGAATCGGCGTCACAGACCTTTTTCGGAAAACACGCTGAGGAGCTGAACCTCGAGGAATGTGCACTTCTTGTAGCCCTTCTTCCCGCTCCAAGCTACTATTCCCCGATAAATAACCCTGAGAGGGCGATCCGCAGGAGAAACCTGGTCCTTGAAATAATGGCCTCAAGCGGGAGAATATCGAGGGAAGAAGCTGAAGCCGCCAAATTGAAGGAACTCGGATTGAAACTGACAGGCGAAGAAGGCGAGGCCCCCTACTTCGTGGAATATGTCCGTAGACAGATAGAATCGGAATACGGTGACAGGTATGACCTCTACAGGGATGGGCTTTCCATCTACACGACACTGAACCTCAAGGCGCAGAAGCTCGCCGAAGAATACCTCCTTGAGAAGCTCAATTCACTCCAGGAAAATTTTGACAGGATGGCAGCTGAGAGAGGTCCGGACTCCTGGATAG
>CAZTBA010000036.1:0-15094 GCA_964611725.1 uncultured bacterium | reverse complement strand
TTGATTCATCTGATGTGGACTCGATAAGCGTCAGCGCACGGACAATCCAGGGGGCTTTAATGGCGATTAATCTGGAGAATGGTCGTATAATTGCCATGGTTGGCGGGAGGGATTTCAAAGAAAGTCAGTTTAACAGGGCAATTCAGGCCTACAGGCAGCCAGGATCTGCGTTCAAGCCTTTCGTATATACGGCCGCTGTGGACAATGGGTATCCCCCTACCTACATAATACATGACGCTCCCATAACCCTCGAGATGCCGGATGGGACGATATATAGACCTGGTAACTACGATGGGACCTTCCTGGGACCACTGACGATCAGGGAGGGGATCAAGTTATCCAGGAACCTCATGTCTGTGAGGTTGATAATGAAGATACATCCTGAAGAGGCCATAAGATATGCGAGGGCTATGGGTATAAGGTCATCCCTCTCACCGGTCTTCTCGCTGGCCCTCGGATCAGGTGAGGTCTCGCTCCTCGAAATAACCTCCGCATACGGAGTTTTCCCAAACGGCGGCATAAGGATAGAACCGATATCTATACTCAGAATTGTGGACAAGGACGGGAGCACGGTAGTGGAAAGGTCGAAAGGTGCGGAGACTGAGGCCCTGAGTGCGGAGACTTCCGCGGTGATGACGGAGATGCTAAGATCGGTTATGGAGGAAGGCGGGACGGGCTATGGGGCCAGGAAGTGGTATAAGTTTGAAAGGCCGGCTGCCGGCAAGACAGGGACCACCGGGAACTTTGCGGATGCGTGGTTTATAGGCTTTACACCACAGATAGTTACCGGAGTCTGGGTAGGATTCGATGAAAAGATCTCGATGGGCGAAAAAATGGCAGGGTCAGTTGTGGCCCTGCCAATATGGGCAAACTTTATGAGGACAGTCCACGACTCACTTGGGCTTCCAGTGAAGGATTTCAAGCTCCCGTCAGGCCTCGTGAAGCTTGAAATTTGCAGTGAAAGCCACAAGATCGCGACCGATTACTGCCCTTCTACCTATACCGAAACTTTCAAAAAGGGTACGGAGCCCAGAGAAGAATGTGACATCCACCAGCCCGGTAAAGTTACCTCGGAAAAGGGAGAGGGTGACGGAATATTCACAAGAAAGCCCTCTCCCTCGAGAGGAAAGCTTAGGTTCTGAAATAGCGAATGCTACCCTATAAACAGTAGAAGGTTCTCAGCCTACCCTCTCCTCCTTCCCCTCTTCTGTTCTTCAGCCTGGGCGCTCTTTCTTTCCTTTCTGAGCCTCCACTCAACAAGTATTGGACTCGCAACAAATATGGAGGAGTAAGTTCCCACTATGACGCCGATCGTCAGGGCTATAGCGAAGCCGCGTATCACCTCACCGCCGAGCAAAAGGAGCGACAGGATTACAAAAAGGGTGGTTACAGATGTTATTATGGTCCTGCTCAGAGTCTCGTTTATACCCCTGTTTATGACGCTTGCATAATCCTCCCTCTTGTAGATCCTGAGGTTCTCCCTGATCCTGTCGAAGACCACTATCGTGTCGTTCAGGGAATAACCCACTATGGTCAGAAGCGCTGCCACTACGGCGAGCGAGACTTCCCACCTGACAGCCGCAAAGACACCGACGGTGAACAGAACATCGTGGAAGAGAGCTACCACCGCGGCAAGTGCGAATTTGAACTCGAACCTCCAGCCGACGTAGACGAGTATGCCCAGGAGGGCGTATATAATCGCCCTTACGGCTTTCCCGCTAAGCTCGCCCCCAATCTTGGGTCCGACCTGCTCTTGCCTCCTTATCCACTCACTTGAGCTGGCCGAAATACTCTGTGGAAAGGAGGTCTTAAGTTTTTCCTTTATAGCATCAAGGACACCTTCCTTTCCAGGCACGGTAGGGACCCTTATAAGTATGTTGTTCGGATTTCCGAACTGCTTTATCTCACTCTTGCTGAAATCGAGTTCCTGGTCTCCTACACCGACATCGGAGAGGCTTTCCCTCACCTCGGACACTGGTACAGGCGGATCGAAGTGGGCCTCAAGCAGGGTTCCCCCTGTGAAGTCTATACCGAGGTTAAGTCCCCTGTTTACCCCGAAGAAAATAATCCCGGCAAGTATAAAGGCTGCGGATAAAATGAAAGCTTTCCTCCTCAGACTTATAAAGCCGAAATGAGATTCGGTGAAGAGTAGAGACTTTCCTATCCTCAATCCACTGTATTCCCGGCGTGACAGGATCCATTCGAGCACTGCCCTCGTCACAACTATCGCTGTGAACATGCTGGATAGTATCCCTATAAATAGTGTAAGGGCGAACCCCTTTATCGGCCCCGTCCCGAACTGGTAGAGGAAGACGGCAGCTATTATTGTGGTGACGTTGGCGTCAAGTATCGTTTTGAAGGCCTTGGAATAACCGTTATCCAAGGCGAGCCTCAGGGTTCTCCCGGCCCTGAGTTCCTCCCTTATCCTCTCGAATATAAGCACGTTGGCGTCGACCGCCATACCTATCGTCAGGATTATGCCGGCGACTCCGGGAAGTGTGAGGGTAAACCTGAAGCCAGCCAGGACAGCCATTATAAAGATCAGGTTCAACACAAGGGCAAGATCAGCTATCAACCCGGAAAAGCTGTAATAGATAATCATGAAAATCACCACAACAACAAATCCTATAAGCGCCGCTCGAAAGCCGCCGCGGATCGAATCGCTTCCGAGGGAGGGTCCTACTGTCCATTCACCTATTACCCTGACAGGTGCCGGGAGGGCACCTGTGCGTATCGCTATGGCAAGGTCCCTTGCTTCATCAAGATCCTTCATGCCGGTTATTATGGAGCGTCCGTTGCGTATCTTAACCTGGATAACCGGAGCCGAATAGGCCCTACCATCCAGTACTATCGCCAGCCTCTCACCGACGTTCGATCCTGTTATCCTTGAGAAGAGCCTCACGGCCTCCTTTGTAGTTGTAAAGTTTATTATCGGCCTCCCGGCTATGTTCGGCTCGGTTCCGCTACCGATTGTCGCCCTTGCATCGGCAACCGATGCACCGGTCATCTCCGGCTTCGACTTCACATAGTAGAGAGGGTAGACCTTGCTCCCATCCTTCCCTATCTCCGCTTTTCGTGCCCGGACGAATTCGCCGTCGGGGGGTATAGCCTTCCTGACAAGGGAATCAGCCAGTATGGCCTCAACCTTGGGACTATCACCCTCACGGAAAGCTATATCGCCGGAATGGTCGACAAGGAGCGAGCTGAAGGGCCTGGTCGCGAGTAAGCTATCATCGAGTGTATCCTCGAGAAATCCCTCGCTCTCGAAAAGCTCGCTGGGTTTCTCCTCTCCTTTTTTAACAGAGGCGACGCCGCTGGCTAAGACCCTGTCTATCTTTCTTATGACCTCTGCCAGTTCATCGGTATCCTTAAGGAGTTTGAACTCAAGCTGGGCAGTCTGACCTATGAGCTTCGAGGCCCTTTCTATATCTCGCAGCCCCGGGAGCTCAACTATTATCCTGTTTCTGCCCTCACGCTGGACGACAGCTTCGGATACGCCAAACTGGTTGACCCTGCTTTCGATGACATCCTTAACCCCTTCGATAGCACCCATTTTCTCTTCATCAGGGAGCTGGGAAACATCCACTTCGAGCACCAAATGCATCCCGCCCTGAAGATCAAGCCCGAGATGTATCGCTTTAGCCTCAAGGCCCTCAAGCTTGGAAGGCTCCATATACTGCCTATCTTCATCGTTAAGTCGGTTTAGTTTGAGCGTAGGATAAAGCGCCCATATAGAAAGAACTACAGCGGCCAAGATGATAAGACCTTTCCATTTCCTGAGCATACTCAGCTCTCCTTTCAAGTTTTTTACAGCCTTTCCTTTGCCTCTAATCCCGAATCAGCTCAATCATGTCACGCACCGCCCTGTCCATCCCAACTAAGATGGCCTTCGCCAATATCGAGTGTCCTATACTGAACTCTTTTATCTGCGATATCTCAGCTATCCGGCGGACGTTCTGGTATGTGAGGCCGTGGCCAGCATGAACTTCAAGCCCAAGTTTTTCGCCAGCAAGAGCTCCATCTCTGATCTTCTCAAATTCTTTCTCCTTCTTATCTTCGGTTTTAGCTTCAGCATACACACCAGTGTGTATCTCTATTATATCTGCACCAGATTTCGCCGCTGCATTGATCTGATCAATGTCAGGGTCAACGAAAAGGCTCACCGATATCCTTTTGCTCTGAAGCTTCGAAACGGTCTTCGAAACCTCATCGGCCATCGCTACAATGTCCAGTCCACCCTCGGTGCTTATCTCTTCTTCCCTCTCAGGGACTAAGGTAACCTGATCCGGCCTCACTTCGAGGGCGACCCCGACCATCTTCTCCGTGCAGGCCATCTCGAGGTTGAGCCTTGTCTTGACTACCAGACGCAGAAGCCTCAGGTCCCGGGGTTGTATGTGCCTTCTGTCACCTCTCAGGTGAACCGTTATACCATGAACTCCGGCAAGTTCTGCGATCATAGCGGCGGCTACAGGGTCCGGCTCAAAGGTCCTGCGGGCCTCCCTCAGGGTAGCCACATGATCCACGTTAACGCTAAGCCTTGCCATAAGATCCCTCACTTTGGTTAAAGTTCAAGATGGGTTAGAACCTTTGGGTTCAATAACCCGTTTCAGAAGGCGTCTGTGGGTCGACTATGAGATCTCTGCATGCCAAGAGGACATCCTCCACTCCAATATCCCCATCCCCGTCAAAGACTATCCGGTGCATCCTCCCAAGCGGCCCATACCGCCTGTAATTATCAACTAAGAATATTGCCACTGTAGAAACGTCCAGAGCCACCGCCAGATGCATTGGCCCGGTATCGCATGAGATAAAAAGATCGCATCGCTCCACGAGCGCAGCGAAGAGCCTCAAGGGAAGAGGGTCCACAAATACCGGCGATGTTGAGACAAGACCTCTCAGAAGGAGGGCCAAGTTCCCCTCATCAGGTCCCCAGAAAACGAGGACCCTTGCTCCGAAGTCATCATAAAGGAGATCGATAAGCCTGGCGAAATTCTCTATAAGCCACCTTTTGTCCCTTCTCCCTCCTATGTGGACCCCAACAACCGGGTAAGCCCCTTCCAGATCATGGGCACTTAGCAAATTCGAGGAGTATCTCCTTTCATCATCACGCAGCACAACCTTCATAGGAGCTCCCGGAAGATCCTCGTCGAGAAGCGACCTCACAAGATCAACGTAGACATCTGTCTCGTGTCTCAAACTCCCGGGTAGTGGGACCGATATGTTAAGGAATAAGTTGCTCGATCCCCTGTCGTAACCAAGTCTGAATGGGGCGCTACTAAACCTGGTGAGCATCCCGGACGTAAGCGAGAAAGAGTGCATATGGGATGCATCGATCGCGAGGTCAAACCCTTCACCTTTAAGGCGGTGAATGAACTTAAAAACCCTGACAGGGTTTCTGCAAAACGATCTTCTGTCGAACTCTATAAAATGATCGATATCAGGGCTCGCCTCAATGATCTCTGAGAAATGGGGATCTGCCATCAGTGATATATGAGCCTCCGGGAAGGCAAGCCTCACAGCCGAAAGTAGAGGAGTTATAAAGAGAAGGTTTCCTATCCTCCTGTCCGGTCTTACCACGAGCACTTTCCCTACATATTCCCGACGGAAGTGCAACCGGACATCCTCCGGGCTCCATATCAACCCGAGAAACCATATAGATATCCTCTTCCAGACTTTCTCCAACCGTTTAAGCAGCCTCATGGGCCTTCACCTGACCGTTTTCCAAATTCTATATCGCCACTTAATCCCCTGGAAAAGCTGTGTTTGAGCTTCCCATCTTCTTCAAAAAACACAAGCGCTTCACAACCATCGAGGCTTTCGATGAGATCAAGTCCTCTCTCCGGACCCATGACAAAAACGGCTGTGGAAAGGATATCCGCATCTGTCACGTTCTGTGCCCACACCGTTGAGCTCACACAAGCGCGGGCGGGAAAGCCCGTCGCTGGATCGAGGATGTGGTGGTACCTCACTCCATCCCTTATAAAAAACCTCTGGTAATCCCCCGAGGTCGCAACCGCCTCAAATCCCAGATCCTTAACCTCTATAAGCACCTCCTCATCCCTTGGATGGGCGATGGCTACCCGCCAATGTTTTCCATCCGGTTTAATGCCGAAAAATCCAAGGTCGCCCCCGGAGTTAACTAAAGCACCCTTTGCGCCAGAAACCCTCAGGAGCTCCAGGGCTCTGTCCACAGCATACCCCTTAGCGGCCCCTCCGAGATCAAGCTTCATCCCGGGAGTCTGAGACTTCACACCTTTTTCGGACACGTCGAGTTTGCTGTAGCCGACAAGCGGGAGGAGTTCCTCGATCCGCGAAACCTCAGGAAAACCAGCGCTGTCCGATGAAAATCCCCAAAGCTCCGAAACAGGTCCGATAGTCACATCGAAAGCGCCCTCTGAAATTCTAGAATATCTGAGACATCTGACAAGCAAGGCCTTAATCTCATCGGAGGTCTGAACCCGGCCATGGCCCAACCTGGAATTTAAAAGATAAAGTTCGCTCCCGGTAAGGTACGGTGACATAAGTTCCTCGATCCGCACGATCTCCTCAAACGCCCTATCGGCCATCGAAGCGGCAGCTAAGTCGCTCTCTGCGTGAACTTTTACAGTTACAAATGTCCCCAGCGCTATCCGAGTCGACTCGGCCCATCCACCCTCCGTTCCCCGGCCATCCATTCCAAGCCTGCCTATAAGAACGGCCACGACTAAAATTAAAGCTACATAGGCTATAGGGCGTAGGATCCGGCCGGAAAGGAAACTTATGAAAATCCCTCCTTCGGTTCAACCTGATTTTATCACAGCGTAGCCTGCAAAACTTCCAAGGGTTTCCCTGAGCTCCGGAGAGCTCAGTCGATCTATGAATTCCATAGCTTTTTCAACATACCAGTTGGCCTTTTCCTCTGCATACTCGACCCCGCCGTGATCGAAGACAAACCTTACGACGTAGTTCACATCCTTCGCACTCCTGAAACCCTCTTTGAAAATTGCGCGCAGCTTATCGCGCTCGGCGAGAGGCGAGTTCGAGAGCGCGTATATGAGGGGAAGGGTAACTTTCCCATCCCTTATATCGCTCATCAATTGCTTCCCAAGCACCTTAGGATCACCTGTAAAATCAAGGAGATCATCGTTTATCTGGAAAGCGATCCCGAGACTTTCCCCAAATCTGGAGAGCGCACTCACATCTTCGGCCGTACCATCCCCGAGGATTGCGCCGATTTCGCAAGCTGCTGAAAACAGGGCCCCGGTCTTATCGGAAACTATCTTTATATAGAGCTTCTCGCTGAGTCCCAGGTCAAACCTGTGCTCGGATTCCACAATCTCTCCGATGGAAAGGTTCTCCGTCGCCTTGGTTATGGAACTCAATACCTTGAGAGAACCTATCCGCTCAACAAGCGAAAACGCCCTGGCAAGCATAAAATCACCGACAAGTATGGAGGCGTGATTGTCCCATATGAAATTTATCGAGGCCCTTCCCCTCCTTACCTGCGCCGAGTCTATTACATCATCGTGGATGAGGGAGGCAGTGTGTATGAGCTCAATGACAACAGCCGTATCTATGACCTCCGGCTTCATGTTTCCCAGGGATTTCGCCACCAGCATAAGTATTGCTGGCCTCAGCCTCTTACCCCTGGCAAGCTCTAAATGCCTGGAAACCTGATCTATAAGCGGTACATCGGCCCTGAGGGATTTAGAAAACTTACTTTCGAACTCCTCTATCTCCTCTCGTATCCCGCCGCAGATGTCCTCAATCCTTCGGGCAGCCTCAAGTGCGACTTTTCTCCTGAACTGCTGCCCAGACAAAAAACGAAACCCGCGTGACAACACGAAACCCCCGCTGGAAAGTGTGTCTGATTCTCGGTGAAATTTGCCCTCAAAGCTAACAAAAAAAGGCCCTTATGTCAAACAAAAAAAGCTTTTCAAGCAGCTTCTGAAAGGGTCTGATTTTCCGAAGCGAATGTACGACCAGTATGTTGTAAAGGGCAAGGGAAATAAATAGATCTCAGGGTAAGAAGAACAGCTTAGTCGGGCGATAGACACTTTTGACTCTGTCACTAACTTCTGACCGCCACCCACCCATTAACATTACCGAAATTGCGCCTCACAATGACAGAGAATATATCGGCGAAGCTTCAGAACTCAACCTTCAGCAGCTTTTCCTTGTAGCGGAGTATAAGCTTCGACGTAAGGTAGCCGATCGCAGCACCGAAGACGACATCGCTCGGATAGTGCCGCCCGAGATAGACCCTTGAAGTAGCTACAAGAATGGCAATCGAATAGAAAACAGCTCTGTATTCGGTGTAGTAGGATGAGAAGACTGTTGAGAAAGCCATCGAGCCACAGGCATGGCCTGACGGGAAGGAGGAATTCCACCTGTTTGCCCTACCCTCGGGCCTCCCTCTGTCAATCGTATATTTCAGGACTGCCACCGCAAGGGCCGACACAGCCAGCGATGTAAAAGCGAGCTTGGAGGCGTCCTTCTCTTTCTTGCCTCCATAGGTTGAAAGGATAAGGCATATGGCTAAGCCACTCTCGGCAGTTCCCAACTGTGACGCGATTTCCATGAGGAGATCCATACCCTTCGACCTGTAGGAATCGTGAACCACATCGTATATCTTCTCATCTATGTTCCCCGCGGCCGCGGAAGACGGTATGAGACAGAAAGCTGTAAGAAAAGCAAGGACCGTAGCTCTAAATCTCAAAGCTATACCCCTTTCATGTTGGTTTTCGGGAAGTATAATAAAACGCCAGAGAGAGATCAAGAAAATTTCGCTCCTGGAGAGACTCGCCTGAAAACTGTTGATTTCGGAGCTGCCATACTTTATCTTAATTTTTAGATCCCAACAGAACCAAAATTATGGAGGGAGGTAAACATGGTCAAGGTCGGCAGAGCTACAATAGAAGTTGTTCAGGGCGACATAACGGAACAGGAGACCGAAGCCATAGTCAACGCCGCCAATAGCTACCTCTGGATGGGAGGAGGTGTGGCTGGGGCCATAAAGAAGAAAGGCGGACAGGAGATAGAATCCGAGGCTATATCAAAGGGTCCTATAGAGGTCGGAGAGGCCGTAGTCACAGGTGGTGGGAAACTTAAGGCCAGACATGTGATACATGCCGCAGGTATGGGGCAGGATCTCAAGACGGATGCTGAAAAGATTGGAAAGGTCACCACTAACAGCCTTCTCAGGGCCGAGGAGAAGAAGATTTCATCCCTGGCTTTCCCCGCCATAGGGACAGGTGTGGGGGGATTATCACCACATGAGAGCGCTAAGGCGATGATAGATGCTGTGATCGATCATCTCCTGGGGACAAAATATATAGAGAAAGTCCTCTTTGTTCTATTCGATGAGCATACCTATAAGGCCTTCCATGACGAACTCATGGGCAGGTTCAGACGTAGTTCTGCCTGACCCCGTCGATCTCTGTCTCAAGCATCAGGAGGTTCGTAATTGACAAAGGGTAAAGCTGCTATTATAGCCTCTGTCTTCGCCGCCATAACTCTTATAGTCGTGTTCAACCTCAGGGGAAAAGAAGGGGAGGATATAGACACTGTGGAGGTCAAACTGGGAGATGTGGTGGATCGCCTGAAGGAGACAGGCAGGATAGAACTTGTGAAGATAGTAAACGTCAAATCTCCCGTATCTGGAAAAGTGAAGGATCTCAGGGCAGATGCCGGCGACAGGGTTTCGGAGGGAGATCTCCTAGCCATTATAGAGCCTGACCCGAATCAATCGCTTTTACTCTATAACAAGAAATCCGCCGCCGATAAAGCCAAGATCGATCTGTCTCAGAGAAAGAGGGAACTCCAGAGAAAGAGGGAGCTTTTCCAAAAGAATCTGATCTCGGCAGAGGAGCTTGAGCATGCAGAAGATCTATACCGGTTGGCCGATAACAATTACAAGTTATCACTCCTTGAGCTTCAGATACTTGAATCCCAGATAAACGCTGCGTATACCGATGATGGTGCGGAGATCGCGGATGTAAGGGTAACGGCTCCCATATCTGGCATCACAATAGAGAGAAATGTCGAAACAGGTGAAATGGTACTTTCGGGCATCTCAGCTTTTTCGGGCGGAACGAACATGTTTCGCATAGGTGATCCAAGCAGGATGGTTGTCAAAGCTGCCATAAATGAGGTCGATCTGGGAAAGGTCATGTCCGGTCAGGAAGCCAGGGTGCTGGTGGAATCTTATCCGGATACTTCCTTCTCCGGGCTGGTGACCCGAACTGCCCCTGCCGGAAGGCGGGAGAGAGACATAACTGTGTTCGATACCGAAGTCGAGGTTACAGAGCCGAGTTCTCTTCTCAGGCATGGTATGTCATGCGATGTAGACATAGTCGTTGAGGAGAGAAAAGACGTACCCTATCTCGCTATAGAGGCAATTGCCGAAGCTGACAGCTCAGATAACGGTACCAGTTATATAGCCTATCTGCGCAACGAAAAGGGAGAATTCATCGAAAGGGAAATCGGCATTGGTCTTAGGACGGACAGCAGAGCTGAAATAGTCCAGGGCCTCAAGCCAGGGGATACTGTCTGCGCCGATGCTGAGAAGATGAAAAAGAAGAAGCTAAAGGGAGGCCGTAAAACCCGGTAAAATCGATGTATATATCTGAGCCTTTGAAGATCGGCATCGGTCAGCTTATGGCCAACAAGACCAGGTCTTTCCTGACCATACTTGGGATGCTCATAGGGATCGGATCGGTCGTCGGCGTAATATCTCTTGGCGAAGGGCTGCGGCGCCAGGTCATAGATGAGATGAACAAGATAGGCGGTTCGAGGCTGATCCTTGTCGAGCCACCATCACACTGGGTCAGGCAGGATGGGCGCTGGATCAAGCGGAAATGGGAGGAACATCTTACAGTTCAGGACATCGAGCGGATATCGAGAAGTGTGGAAGGGATCGAGAGAGTGACACCGTTAATAGGGAGCGGGGCGGCCTTTAACTATAAGAGGATATCTACCGACGGTGAGCTTATCGGGACAAATGAGTCCTACGCCAGATCCATGAGCTGGCAGGTCAAGCAGGGGAGGTTCCTCTCAGCGGAGGACATGAGAGGTCACAGGAAAGTCTGCGTTCTGGGAACTGAGATAAAGGAAGACCTCTTCGGAAACCAGGACCCCGTGGAGAAGGAATTAAAGATAAATGGTCAGCGCTTCACGGTGATCGGTACCATGGAGGAGAAAAGTCTATTTGAGGACGACTGGGGACGTACGGTACTTATACCTTTTACCACAGCTCAGAAGAGGATGACGGGGAACGAGTATCTCAACATAGCCTTTGTTCATACCAGATCCGGTTTCAGCGCCGAGGAGGTCTCTGAGAACGTGAAGCGCATCCTCAGGAGGCATCACGAACACGGCGATGATTTCAGAGTGAGGACGGCGGAGAGTGAGATAAAACGTATCGAGAAGGTAATAATGATAATGAAGCTTGTCGTCGGAGGCATAGCCGGGATCTCGCTCCTCGTTGGCGGCATAGGGATAATGAATATAATGCTCGCCTCAGTTGCCGAAAGGACGAGGGAAGTCGGTATAAGGAAAGCTGTCGGTGCGAAGAAGAAGGATATACTCTATCAATTTGTAATCGAGTCGGTGATACTCAGCCTCTTCGGCGGTGTACTTGGCATAATCTTTGGGATCTTACTCGGTTTTGGCGCGGCCTATGCCATAACGAACCTCTCAGGTGAACCTTTCCCGAGCGCGATATCCCTCAGGGCCATAGCTCTCGCCGCCACCATATCAGCAGCCATAGGGATGTTCTTCGGGGTATACCCGGCGATGAGGGCTGCCAAGCTCGATCCCGTGGAGGCGCTCAGATATGAATAAAGTTCAGATCCTATATCCCCTGAAATATCCTCATGTACTCCCCTGCCATCTGATCCAATGCCATCCTCGCACCCATCTCACCTGAAACTACCGCACGGAGCTTCTCAGCAGTTACTCCCATAACTTCGGGCGTTCTGGAGTATGCCGGGAAGGCCCTGGCATATGGCAGGGAGCTGGCGAATATCCTGTTCAACGGTCCTGCTTCAAGGAAATCTTCGGAGTTCAAGATCCTGAGGCTTGCAGCATATGTCCCTGTGCCGGCAATTTTCTCCTGAACTTCAGGCTTGAGGAACCATGAGAGGAAACTTTCAGCTGTCTTCCTTTTTTCGGTATATGAAGATATGGAGATACATTTCCCAAGTAAGCTTACGCTCCTTCTCAGGTTTCCCTCATCATCCATAACACCCGGCGAGATGAAATATCCCGTGGCCGTGGCATATGGGTTCTTAAGGCTATCGGCAAGCTCCGAGAGGTAAGATATCGGAGCGGCAACCATGGCTGCCTTCCCCTCTTTGAACTCAGCCAAACACTCAGCATAGGAAAGACCGAGGCTATCTCCGGGAGAGAACTGGACGAGGTCGAGGAAGAATTTCAAAGCTGCTATGGAGCCTTTGGAATTTATATGGCCATGTGCAATCCGAGCGTTGAAATCACCATAGACGCCATCCCAACTCCACATTATCTGCTGGAAGAAGGTAACGATAGCATGATCCTGGCTGCCTGTAGGGACCACTATACCATGGACGCCCTTCCCTGAATCTGTGAAAAAACTCGCTGTAGCCCTTAGCTCCTCATATGTCTCCGGGGCCTTGAGTTCATGGCGGTACTTCCTTTCGAACCTGCCCTTCAGCTTAGGTTCACCGAAAAGATCAGTTCTGTAAGCGAAGCCGATAAGGTCGATCACACATGGTACCGAATAGTATCTTCCGCTCCCCGGCGGGTATTCCGAAAGGTGTCTCAGGGCGACAGGGGCTATATCGCCGAAGTTCTGATCCATCTCCAGCCAATCGGTAAGATCGGCATAGATTCCTTTAGAAATCCCCACACCAAGCCATTTGATATCACCAACTATCAGGTCAGACCCGACTCCCCGCTTGAGCGTCGGACCGGAGAGAACCTCGTCATCGAAGTTTCCTTCAGAAACCCATCTGAAATCGACATCTACACCTGTCTCAGATGAAAAATCTTCCGAAAGTCTTTCTATATTCCTTCCCAGGTGGGAATCAACCAGAGAGATGGATATCGACTTTCTTTTGCCACAGCCGCAAAAGGCTATCAGGAGCGACAGAAAGACCACCGCAGGAAACACCATGTAGCTCCGCATGTGGCACCTCCTTTTATACACATAGCCGGGGTATCCCGAACGATCCATACGAGATCGGGCGGGTCAGCCAACTTCCAGGGATTCACCAGAGCTGACTGTGATCCCACCCCCCTTCAAACTCCTGAAAAGTATAATCCCTCCCATTCCTACGCTCAGGTAAAGAGTGAAGAACCTCCAGAGTGCAACGTATACAGGGAGGAGGTGTTTCGGAACTATACTTGCCATAAACACCGCCGATACGAACTCGGCAAAACCGGTTGCCCCGGGGCTTGGGCTGAAGTATATGACAAGTATGATAAAGATCTGTATAAGGATCACCCGGAAGTACGGCGCATTGATTCCGAGACCTTTGAGTATAATCCATGCTATCGAGAACTTATTGAGGAATATAAGGATGGAGAAAATCATGCCGAAAGCTATGGCAGCCTTACCTCGTCTGAGGTAGAGAGACAGGCTCAGCCTGTATTCCTCAGCATGGCTTAATATCCCGTGGACGAACCTCGAGTTTGTGTAATCCTCATTCTTGATGAACGAGGCAAGCTTTGAGATAGCATGTATCAGGGAGTGTACCAAATTTGGTTTCACGACAGGAATAACAAAGAGCGCGGAGACCAGGAGGAAGAGGCCTGCCCCGTATCTATAGAACCCTTGAAGCCTTATATCGATGGTGCTTGCGATGCCGGAAATGAAAAGTAGGAGAGCTGATGTCAGTATGGTGAAAGATGCTGAGATAAAACACATAAGGCTTGATGCTATTGCCTTAGGGATGGGAACCCCGTGGCGACTGAGAATAAATATCTGTGCTGGCCCTCCACCGCTCTGAAAGGGAGTCATAGCCCCTGCGAATATCATGGCGAGGTGGGCCTTGACCCCCGACCAGTAAGCAGTGTTCCGTGAAAGGGGACGGACAAAGCACCAGAGTCTCCCACCTCCCAGAAGCCAGTCCAAAACTACGAGGCAGAGGGCAAGCAGTAAATACCCGAGCTTAAGCCGGCTGAGGGCCTCGAGGCTTTCCCCTCTGAAGCGAAGCAAAAACAGTATGGACAAGCTCACAACAGAGAGGAATATAAATATTACCCCTCCCTTTCTTAAAGAACTGCGGCTAAATACCATATGGGCCTATCCCTAAAATAGCATCGCGAGATCCCCGAAGGTTAGAGGGCGGCAAGTTCAGTGTATTTCTGATAATACCTCTTTATATTCTCGACGTAGTCTATAGTCTCTCTATAACCGTAAAAGAAACCGTGTTTAGGTTTCGGCTTACCCCATATCTTCATATGCATATCTGTGTGACGGGGGGTGAGTTTCCTCAAAGCCACCTTTATTGAGTCCCAGCTATCTGGCGGAAGCCCAAGATATCTGGCAACCCTTTGGGCATCGAGGATGCGTCCAAGGCCGGCGTTGTAGCTGGCGAGTGCGAACCAGATACGGTCAGGATCCCTTTCATTCTCAAACATATCGTACTGGAATCTGAGGTATCTGACCCCTGCAGCTATATTGGCTTTGGGATCATAATAGACATCTTTCAGAGAGAAGCTTCCTATTCTGGCAAATCCCTTCGCTGTGACAGGCATCAACTGCATCAGTCCGCGGGCACCAGCAGGACTCACAGCATGGATTTTGAACTCCGATTCCTGCCTTATCTGAGCAAGGATAAGCTTCCAGTCGAATCCATATCTCTCTGCATAGGTTCTGACTATATCATCATATTCCGATATCGTTATTTCCAGGTCAAAGCCGATATCATCCTCATTTTCTTCTTCGAAAATGAGGTCATATCCGAGCCAGAGATGCTCCTGATCTTCATCGGGAAGCTCGCTCTCTTCGTCAGCTACCCCTTCACCATAGTACCTTATCCCAGACTCGTACGCAACACAACCGCCAAAACATAGAAAAGTGAACTACCCCCGCTCACGAGCGGGGGCTTCAAAGGCACCTAGAACAGTT
>CAZTBA010000035.1:0-23241 GCA_964611725.1 uncultured bacterium | reverse complement strand
ATAAAACAACTACTTGAGAAAGGAAACTGCCTTTTTTATGAATTATTCAGGTTAGTAAACGTGGTGTACTTAAAACTTAGCTTATATTCGGTATCCTAAATCGCCCGGGATCCCAGGAACCACTTTCGCTCAGAAAAGCAAGGAGAAACTGTGTTCCGAATCAAGACCGTGTTCATGGTGCTCGCCGTGTTATGCTTGTCAATTGGGGCCCTTGAGGCGATGCTTTGGCTTGTACCTCTTCCAGATCCTTATCCATCTCTTCCCACGGGAAAGTTTCACCGGTTTTTGGAGTCCTGGAACCACTGGGCCTGGAGTCCCTGGTGGACGCGAAAAGAGCCACCATTCGAGGGTGTTTTCAATCCGGGATATTTGAATAATATGGAGCGGAAGCTCGTCCATTACAAGGTAAATCGGTTTGGCTTTCTGTATCCAGAGGAAAAGGGAAGCAGGATACACGAAAACGAACTTCGGATCGCAGTAATTGGAGGCTCTACCGTCGAATGCATAGCGCTTCAATCTGAGCGGCGGTGGCCGGCTGTTCTGGAAAGGTTTTTCCGCGAAGATCAGCCTGGACGGGAGATAACGGTGCTCAACTTAGGGCTTTCCGGAACGGAAACCCCAGCATACTTATCCACAGTGGCCCACCATGCTGTAAACTTGGATCTGGATATCCTGGTTTTCATGCTGGGTGCTAATGATATGATAAGGGCAGCTTTCACTGAGCGTGAATTCATGCTCAGTGGGCGCGGGTTCTATTGGCTTAAATCAAATGAACCAAATACTCTCAGTCGGATTGTTACTCGAACACAGCTTGGTCGACGTTTACTTGCCGCGTTTTGCAATTCCCGATTTCGTGGGTCGGCTAAACCATATTTTGAGGTGGCAAAGGATCAGAGGATGAAGCGACCCCTGTTGCCGTTCGAACCTGCGTTCAAGGAAAGCACGCTGGAGGAATATGAACGATACATCATTTCTTTGGCTGGTTTGGCTGAAGCTCATGGGATTAAAGTTCTTTTCACGACCCAGCCTATGCTATGGAAAGCTGAGATGTCACCGGAGGAGGAAAAAGTCCTTTGGTTGGCCCAGTATAATCACAAAGGCATCATATACCGCCTTGAACCGGGTACCGCTGCGAGATTATTGGGTACGTTGAATGAACGATTATTAAAGGTTTGTAGAGAGAAGGGATATCCGTACCTAGATTTGTCAGAATTGATTCCACATACACTTGATATTTTCTACGATGACGTACATTTTAATGAAAAGGGAGCAGAAACGGTCGCAGAATTGGTGAGAGATGCTCTCAGAAATCATCTGCTTTCCGATTCAAGGTCTTAGTACCAGACTGATTCTAGGAACACCTTAATTCACTGCCATCAGTTGCTGCATCAATGCTGATTGAGCCATTGAAGGCTGATGCCTCCGACCACCTCTTATTCTGTTAAGTGAGACTTGGGAAATTGCTTAGTTTTCAAGTAAAGACTCGGAATAACCGAAAGGCACTACAATGAGCCATGAGGAAATTCTAGATTGGCTTGAGTTAAAGCTCGATAGAACTTTCAATTATTTTGAGAATCATTTGTCTATAACTTTAATTGCTTCATTTATATTGAGCTTGGCTATTAAATTGAGATTCTTACTCCATATGATAATGTTCTGCAACTATTCCGCTGATTTTGATGCTTAGCGTAGTAGCTATTAATAACATATTCGAAAGTAACAGATACAGAGGTATCTTATTATTCCTAGGGGATCGCCAGGAGGCTAAGGATCCCTGAAGGCACTATCAGATATGGGATAAATCCATTCAACCAAGACTTAGAGTTCCCTGATAAACCAACGTTACGCCCAACACAAAACGCGCTGTGGAAACGTGACCTTTAGAGAGTTTTTTGGATATCTTCAAGTATATGGAAAGTGCTTTTAGGTCATCGCTCTGCACGGTTGCCTTTCAAAAACCGGGAAAAGATTAAAATTCGAACTGGGTTAAGATGAAACAAAGATTACGGGTTATTTTGAGTATAACGGTTGGCATCCTCCTGATCATTGTATGGCTGCATATAGTGGATATCGAGGAGATACTTCAGCTCTTTGGAGAAATGAAGCTATCTATAATACTTCCTGCAGGGGTTTTATTTCTCTCTGCTTATTTTATGAGAAGTCTAAGATGGAAGGCTATGCTGGCACCTGTTGAGAGTATCTCCGCTGCTGAGTCTTTTCACCTTTGCATGATCAGCTACCTTATTAACTACTTCATACCTGTACATGGAGGAGAAGTTGCAAAAAGTATACTTCTTAAGAAGATCAAAGGTACACCTGTTTCTGGATCTTTACTGACTGTATACTTGGACAAGGTCATGGACTTGCTTCCCATACTCGTACTTTTACCTTTTGCTCCTTTTCTCTCTCCTCGCCTGTCTAGAATTGTCTCTATGGCCTCAATTGTTGGACTATTCCTTCTACTTTCTGTAATTCTCTTTCTGCTCTTTCTACTATTAAAGAAGGATTCAGCTAAAAGGCTTTTGGAGAAAACTCTCTTCTGGACTCCAAAAAGATTCAAAGTTCTATTGTTCAATTTCCTCAATTCTTTTATAGATAGTGTATCTTTCATAAGGCATTTGCCTGGTAGACTCCTGGAGATATTTGGGTTAACCATATTAGCTCTATTATTTAATTGCGCTTGTATGTTGATGTTTTTCTATGCCTTCGGAACCAAAGTTCCTTTCTCCACGATTCTGATTGGATATATCCTGCTTAACGTATCGTTTATACTGCCAGCTCCTCCAGGATTTGTGGGGAGTTTGGAGCTTATGTTTGTGTTCATCTTCTCCTACGTCTACGGTTATGACAAGAATTTGGTGAGCGCTGTTGCAGTTTCGTCGCACATTTTCAGCGCTGCTTTCTTTAGCTCAATTGGATTTATTTCTCTGGCGTTAGTTGGGGCGAAATTATCATCTCTATTCAAAGTAGAAACTAACTAAGCGATATCTTCATGGATAATCGGCAAAGAAACATCGTGACAGTTATCCTCATCTTCATTCTGATGTCAGGCCTAGCCCTCCGGGTCATCAATGTAGGCCAAATGAGCTTCTGGGTCGACGAATTGAACCATGTGTATGCGGCCAAGGGTCTTCTGGAAAAATCCTCCACACAACTTCCTTCCGGACTGTACTACCGGCGGGCCCTTCTCTATACGACCTTGGTTGCCGCGTCATTTCAACTCTTCGGCGACGGGGAGGCACAGGCACGTTTGCCCAGTATTATCTTTGGCACAGTAAGCATCCCCTTGATCTTTTTCTTGGGTCTTCGATGGTTCTCGCCCTGGGTGGGGCTTCTCGGCGCCTTTTTGCTCGCTTTTTTCCCTCCTGCGGTAGCATGGTCACGGGAATGCCGCATGTACACCATGCTCCAAGCTATCTCCCTGGTTTTTCTCTACGTTTTCTATCGGGGTTTGGAGTATGAGAATCGACAAAAAGGAGAATCTTTTCAATATTCAAAAAACGCTTCCTGGTACCGATTTCCCAGTACATGGAGTATACATTGGTTATATCTACTGCTAGCCTGTATCCTCCTGATTATTGCCTATCATCTCCAGCAAGTTACCAGTCTCATTTTCTTCGCAGTCCTGGCATATAATTTCACTCTTTTTGTTGGAACATTTTTCCAGCGTCCTTGGAACACTGGCCGCCTGTCAAAATATGGTTTCTTCCTTCTTGTGATGGTATCTCTCGCCGGGCTCGCCATGATCTTATTTAGTGTTCATATCCGTTTTTTCAGGATGATGGATCGTGTACCACTTTGGGCTAAATGGCGGTCCGAAGATTCTCTGGTATACTTTCATGCCCTCGGAAAGAGCTTGTGGCCTTTCTTCGTCGTCGGAGGAATTGGAATCCTACGCGAACGGTGGAGACCAGGCATCTATCTGTTGATAATGTTCCTTGTGCCGTTTCTAATGCTAAGTATTTTATTTTCATGGAAATCCGGCCGGTATATGTTCCACCTGTTGCCAGGCTTTCTACTCGTTTCGGCCTATGGGATCTCGATTACCATCAGACTTCTGGTGAAGTGGATAGGGCGTGCAATCGCTCGACGAACCACTTGGTCTTCGGTTCTCCGGACCTCTGTTGTCAATGGAATCGTTGCCATAATATTTCTGGCCCTTCTTATGAACTGCAGATGGTTTCAGTATAGCATTCGCATTCCGTGGCTGCAACATGGGCGCTACAAGGGAGCTATAACTCATAGCAACTGGAGAGGTGCCTGCCAGTACGCTGCCGTTCGAGCACGTTCAGGAGATATTATTATCTCCAGCAACCCTCTGGCGGTACTATATTATGGATTGCCATATATCAATTACTCCTTGAACCTCGGGCATCTGGATTTCCGTCGGCGAAACGATCAAGGTCGGCATATGGAACCGTATACCGGGGCAGAGATCATTGCTGATCTGTCCACGTTGGAACAGATTGTGGCAAGTCATCCAAAGGGATGGGTGATTATCGACGTCACTCGATTGTCGCCACCCTATGTCACTGAGGAAGTCAGAGATTATATCTTTTCACAGCTTGATCGGCATCTTGATTTTGATGACGACACTGTCTTAATCTTCAGCTGGGATCACACAAATCATCAGAGGGTCTCTGAACCCTCAAATGGTGCTTCATCAGGGGGTGTTGAAAATTGAACACTCCTGTCCAAAGTTATGTCAGACATTCTTCTGTATGGAAGTTATATTATGACACAGGTGAGACCCTGGAATCATAAGACAAAACATAGACTACATTTTTTGATCTTGTATGTAATCCGAAATGTCAATAAATTATGGCATGCAACTTGCATTAGAGATTCTGCGTCTGCAATTGCTCTATCTGCGTTTGACCTTTAGGATCTATGGTAACTGACAGAGCCAAGTTTTATCTCAGGAAAGATTCATTGTAAAAAGTTCGGAACGGGAATTATAGATAGGAGACTGGTTGAAGATTAATAGTGGGGTGAGGTTTTGAATGAAAGCTTTTGAAGTTACATTCTTCATATTGACTATTTTCATGTTTTGGCTTCAAAAACGCGAGCAACAAAGATTCCGACTGAAAAGCGATCTTAGATTATACCTATTGTTTCTCTTCATATTGTTTGCAACTTTTATGCCTTCGTTTGAAGGGATTTTACTTACATCGTTTCGCGGGCTTGATCTTCGTGATCTTACTTTTCTAAGCCTTTGGGGGCTGCTAGTTTTCGATTTTACCAAAGGGAGAAAGCCTATAATAACGTCATCTACTTTGCCCTTAATAATATTCTATATAATAACTTGCATCGCCACAATACTCGGACGCTTCTTTTTTCAGCATATCAGGCTGCACAATGCGTTCACTGTGTCAAGACCTTTGATATTTATGTCCCTTGCCATACTTGTACCCAGTTTAATACGAACAAGGAGAAGATTGAATTGTTTCGTACAAGTTCTACTTTCTTATAGTATGATAAGTATGTTGTTAATCGTCCTGCAAACTTACGGTTTGGGCCAAAGAATAGAGCTTGTTCCTGGTTCCGCACTTTGGTCGAAGTCAGTGCATGCGGGTGGCCGGTCTGTATCTTTTGCTCTTCTATTCGTGTCTCTCTTCTGTGTGATTCGCAAGATACCCTTGAGAAAGTCCATGGTTTTGCCCTGGATCATGCTCCTTGCAGCCCTGCTTCTATCCACCATCAATACGGGTGCCAGAGCACGGTGGGCGGGCCTAATAGGCGCAATATCGTTGTTATTCTTACTGTTGCCTCTCCGTATGAAGTTTTCTTTTCTGGGCAAATTTGGCTTTGCATGCGTTTTCCTGCTATTGTGTGCGCTTGTAGTTGCAGCCGTGATTCCCGATGTTGCTGACAGGTTGCAGGGATTGACGTCAAGAGTAACCTCAATATTCAAGAGCGAGACTTACCAGAATCCGCTGGAGACGGGGGTAAGGACGGCTTCTGGCGCCCGGCAGATGGAACGCACGTTTGCGATGCGAGTGGTGAGAAAATATCCCATAATAGGCACAGGTTTAGGATATTCCCATTGGTGGGATTATGGACATGATAGACAAAGGATCAGTCATTATTATATGCATAATTCATATATTTGGATCCTTATGAATACAGGCATCCTGGGTCTATTGGCTTTCTTGGGATTCTATGTACAGGCGGTTGTCAGAGGGCTGAGAGGGTATCTCCGAGTATGGCCGCGGTCCAACCAAGCTGTTGTCTTTGGGTTCAGTGGATTCCTATTGATGTTAATGATCGCTTCCTGGGCACAGCCTAATTTCTTCAGTATCTCTCAGGCTGCCGGTATAGGGGTCTTAATAGGTACTAATGAAGCTATCTTTAGAGTCAGTCGCTCTTTCCATATTTCTCAGGGAAAGCCAATATGATTGTTCTAATCATGTCTTCGGATAATCGAGCGGACAAATGGCCGATTGACGTTCTGACACGGATGATAAAGAGGGAAATCTTTCTGTTGCCGTCATTGATAAATCATGGGAATGAGAATCAAGATTGAAACTTATGATCCTACAGCGATGGAGAAATCTGGATTTCCCCTTGAGGGGGCAAGGTTCTGTATACGGGTTCAACAAGTTGGTCTGGGGAAGCAATGTCCTATTTATCTTTACTGATAGAATAAATTCCGATTATTGGAGTTGGGGTGTGCGGAGGAATTATCCTCAATAAGGAAAAGGTAATGAATGTGCAAAAAGAGAGATTTAAGAGCAACTTAAAACTTCATGTTGTCTATAATTGGCACAAAGGTGTCGCAAGTTGGATAGATAGATACAACAAGGGTCTAACCCCGGAGAAAATGCCTTACGGATTTCACGGACTCGAACGCTTCGGGTATATCTTGTCTTGGAAGGACAGCCCCTCATCTCCTCTGTTATCAGCTTTGAGGCGGCTGATGCTGGCGGTGCCGAATCGGTTTTTCGTCCCTTTGGATCTTGTGAATGTTTTGTCTCAGATAAATGAGATAAGAAACAGCGACCTTGTCTTAACGCGTCTTGATGCTGATGGTATGGCGGTAGCCTTGCTAAGGAAGTTAAAATTTTGGGGTAAAGACAGCAGGAAGAAGCATTTCTGTTTCCTGATTTGGTTCACAGATAATGTAACTGGAGTAAGCGGAATAAAAAAGGCTATACTCCGATGGATAGCTTCTGGAGTTGACCTCTTTATTGTGCTGCAATCGTCTCAGATAGAAGCTGTTGCTGAGACACTTTCGATCTCCAGTGATAAAATCCTGTTTCTTCCAAGATGTGTCGACGTGGAATTTTTCCAATCAAGAGACTCTTTTCTCTCCGGAGATTACATATTAAGTATAGGTGGAGATAGAGATAGGGATTACTCAACCCTGCTGCGCAGTGTCAAGGATAAGCCCTTACATCTCAATCTCGCTGTGAGAAAATGGTGCGAAGTACCCTCAGAAATCCCTGAGAATGTGTCAGTCCTTTGGGAAGTACCCATATATAAGCTACGCGATATATATGCCAAATCCAAGTTTGTTGTCATTACCTGTGGTCCGAATACTCATGGTTCAGGAACAACTACTTTGCTCGAGGCCATGGCAATGGGTAAAGCAACTATCATATCACGCACCCAGGGTTTTCACGACTATTTTGTGGAAGGTGAGACGGCAATTACTGTCAAGCCAGGAGACCCGGTAGAGCTATCTGAAGCCATTGATTTTCTATGGAACCATCCTGAGGAATGCGAACGAATGGGTAAAAATGCCAGGAGGCTTGTAGAGGAGAAATTTACCATTGATAAGGTTTCTGAACGTTTAGCAGGTGGTATTTCCTCTATGTCGGGGAATGACGTTTAAGATGTTATTCACCAGTTCTATAGGTCCTAAATGGAGGATCAGGTGAGTGCGAATATAGAAGAAGGGCCGAAGTTATCGGTGATAACCATAGTATATAACGATGAGAAGAACATAGCAGAATGTATACGCTCTATCCTTTCTCAAACCTATGGAAACTTTGAATACGTAATCATCGATGACTGTTCCACAGATAAGACCCCCAACATCATAAAGAGTTTTGAGGATCCGCGCATAGTATACTCCAAGAATGATCGAAACAGGAGACAGGGTTATTCCAGAAATCGAGGAATCCAGATTGCCCAGACAGATGTCATTGCCTGGATAGATTCTGACTGTGTAGCCCAGAAGGAATGGCTGGAGAACCTGCTCAAAGGTATGAATCACTATGATGTGGTTATGGGGAGATCCGAATCGTTTGGTGGCTCAAAATGGGCGCAAAGGACTGCACACGGTTATCGGACTTATATCTCCAATAGTGACGTGGATGGTACTATGCAGATACTTGATACCCGAAACTGTGCTATGAAAAAGCATGTCCTTGAAGAGGTCGGATTATTTGATGAGCAGAGTGCACCGACTGAAGATAGGGAACTGGGGATTAGGATATTGAAAAATGGCTATAAGATCGGTTTCGTATCGGATGCCATCATTCATCATCATGACCCCTTGAATCTTATCCCGTATTTTTGGATCTGCAAAAAGCATGCTATTTCACAATACTATGTCGCTAAAAAGCACAATCTCAAGATGCCGGCCCATGTCAGACAAAGCCGAGCTTTTGGGGCTTCCATATTGTTGCTTATTTGCTCTCTTTCACTATGGCCACTTGCCGCTATGGCGAAGTACATCTTGGTCGGACTTATTATCCTCATACCATATAGTTTCAAGAACTATGGATCAAAGATTTTGAAATCAAAGTCGTTAAGCTTTTATGATGCCATTTATTACATTGTATGGGACTTAGGCTTCAAATATGGTGATATTTTAACGATGTTAAAGATGAAAGATAGATAGATCCACCGAATAGCAGGCTATTTGGATCATCCAGCTTTAGTGTACTAGGCAGCGGTATCATTAATACCATCGTTCATATTTGTTTTGCCTTGGTGTAAATATAGATATTGACAAATGAAGGGATGGAGTCCAATGAGATGGGAGGAAAACAGGGTCTTAGTTACCGGTGCTGGCGGTTTTATAGGAAGCCATCTAACTGAGAAGCTGGTAGGTCTGGGAGCAAGTGTCAGAGCACTTGTAAGACATAACTCCCGTAACAATTGGGGATTGCTTGAGATCTTGCCATCTCACGTTAAAGACAAGATCGAAGTGTTTATGGGAGATCTAAGAGATTCGGAAACGGTGCAGGAGATTATGAAAGATGTAGATATAGTACTTCATCTTGGTGCTTTAATAAGCATCCCTTACTCTTATGTCCGTCCGAGAGAAGTGATAGAGACCAATGTTATGGGCACTCTAAATATTCTTAACGCTGCCAGGATATGCGGTCCAAGGAAAATAGTCCATACATCTACGAGCGAAGTCTATGGCACTGCCCAATACGTCCCGATCGATGAGAAGCACCCCTTACAGGGACAATCGCCTTATTCAGCAAGTAAGATCAGCGCGGATAAAATAGCCGAAAGTTTCTTCAGATCTTACGAGCTTCCTGTGGCAACGATCAGACCGTTCAACACTTACGGGCCAAGGCAATCAACAAGAGCAATAATCCCTACTATTATTACACAGGCACTTGTACAGGATACGGTCTCACTCGGTTCATTGCATCCTGTAAGGGATTTAACCTATGTGGAGAATACCGTTGAAGGCTTCATCAGGGTAGCGGAATCTGATGAAGCCATCGGTGAGGTCATCAATATAGGTTCTGGATTCGGCATTTCTATCGGCGAACTGGCAGATAAAATAATCTCGCTTGTAGGGAGAAAAGTAAAGATAGTTTCAGACTCAAAGCGCGTCAGACCGACCAAGAGTGAAGTGGGAAGGCTGATAGCAGATATCTCCAGAACAAAGGAATTGATAGGCTGGGAGCCGACTATATCACTGGACGAAGGGCTGAAAAGAACCATTCATTGGGTCGAAGAGAATATAAACCGATACAAAGTTGGAACTTATAATATCTAAAGGAGCAAGTTCATGAAAGCTGTAATTTTGGCTGGTGGTAAAGGTACGAGGCTGGCGCCTTATACTACAGTTCTGCCAAAGCCGCTTATGCCTATCGGAGATGTGCCTATCCTGGATGTAGTAATAAAGCAATTGCATAAACACAAGTTCGATGAGATCATCATAGCGGTGGGGTACTTGGCGGAGCTTATAATGGCCTATTTAAATAATGGTAAGAAATATGGGATCAAAATAGGGTATTCGAAGGAGGAAAAGCCGTTGGGAACGGCAGGACCGCTGGCACAGATATCTGGCTTAGACGATGCCTTCATAGTTATGAATGGTGATATTCTAACCACACTGAATTACTCTAAGCTAATGGATTTTCATAAAGAGCATAATGGGATAGCAACAATTGCTATGCATGAAAGACAGCTTAAAATTGACTTCGGGACAATAACTACAGATGAGACATATAGGCTTTCAGGCTATGAGGAAAAACCAACCCTCACTTACTTAGTCAGTATGGGAATTTATATTTTTGAACCTGAGGTCCTGAATTATATCAAACCGAATGAAAGGCTCGATTTTCCCGATCTAGTCAAGATATTGCTGAAGAACGGGGAAAAGGTACAGGGTTATCTCAGTGAGGATTATTGGCTTGACATTGGAAGACATGACGACTATCAGAGAGCTATAAAGGATTTCGAAGAGATGAAGGATATCTTTTTGGCATAGATAGGGGAAAATACTTATGGAAGAAGCACAACCGAATTGGGAGATCCCTTTAGCTGATATAGACTTGGGAGAGGAGGAAATCAACGCCGTGGTCGAGGTTCTGAGGTCGAAGTGGCTGACCATGGGAAGTATAACTCAGGAGTTTGAGAGAGAATTTGCAGGATATCTGGGAGTCAAACACTCTTTTGCAGTATCCAGTGGAACAGCAGCTCTGCATATAGCACATCTATGCCTGGGACTTAAAGAGGGAGACGAGGTAATTTGCCCTTCCCTTAGCTTTGTTGCTACTGCTAACTCGATCTTGTATACAGGAGCTACCCCGGTATTTGCTGATATTACCAGCACCGATGATCTTAATATTTCATGGGAGAGTATATTAGAAAGAATTACAGAAAGAACCAAGGCTATAACTGTCGTCCATTACGGGGGCTATCCCTGTGATATGGATAAGATTATGGAAATTGCCAGAAAGCATAATCTATACGTGATTGAAGATGCTGCGCACGCACCCGGAGCCGAGTACAATAGCAGGAAGATGGGCACGATCGGGGATTTAGGATGCTTCAGCTTCTTCTCGAATAAGAATATGACGACGGGTGAAGGAGGAATGATTGTTACCAATAACGATGCCTTTGCTGAGAAGATAAGACTTATACGTTCACATGGGATGACAACTTTGACCTGGGATAGGCACAAAGGTCATGCTTACAGTTATGATGTTATTGATTTGGGTTATAATTACAGGATCGACGAGATGCGATCAGCTATCGGACTCGTCCAGTTAAAAAAGTTGGCGACGAACGATGAACGACGTGGAGATATTGTCAGAATGTACAGGGAGGCGCTGGGTAGCATAGAGGGCATTAGTATACCGTTTGCGGACTACCGGGGAAAACCATCGTTTCATCTATTCCCAATTCTGCTGGATAAGACGATTGCCAGGAGAATATTCATGGGCCGGCTTGGGGAGGAGAGAATCCAGACGAGTATTCACTACCCTCCTCTGCACCTGTTTACCCACTACCGGGAGCGACTCGGGTACGAAGAGGGGATGTTGCCGATGACGGAGGAGGTCTGCAGACGAGTGGTAACGCTACCACTCTACCCAGGGATGGTTACAGAGATGATCGGGGCAGTTGTGGAAAGGAGCCGACGGGCTGTGCAACCCAGTGATTGAAATACGATCGCGAGATCTACATCCACGGGAGCTTCCTAGCGTGGAGGGAAGGAAATATGAGAGTCTATAAGTGGTGTAGGGAATCGAATGTTCTGTTAGCTGTTCTTGCTCTATCCTTGGTACTGCAGATTGCATTGGGTCGGGAAAAACCCATCCCAGAGTTTGATGAGTGTACTTTCTATAGAGTCGCAGACAATATCAGCAAGACTGGTTTGCCATTCATAGACTTGGAGAGCGATATTCTCTATTTCATCCAACCACCACTATCGTATTATCTGATATCCATACCTCTTATCTTGTCTTTCAGATCTCTGTTTGCAGCTCGATTCGTTTCCACCATTATTTCACTTGGTATCATATTGCTAACCTTTGGTATAGGGAAAAGGATTGAAAAAATGACCGGACTTGAGCATATAGGCCTGATTGCATCCTTCTTGTTAGCCTGGAATCCTTTGTTTCTTGTCTATTCCCATAGTATATATATGGAACCTACTTTGACATTATTTCTTGTAGCTTCTGTCATGTTGTTTATTCTTGGTGAAGAGTATGAGAAACACTTCTATTATCTACTTTCAGGATTTGCTCTTGGTTTGGCTTTCCTAACAAAGTACTTCTTTCCTGTATTGATAACTATATCATATGTGATATTTCTTCTGTATAGGCATAGGATAAATCTCTTAAAGCAATTGAAGGTATATTATCTCCTAATTCCTGCCGTTGCTGTATTTTCATTATGGTTTCTCTTCGGATATATGACCGATCTCAAGGGACTTCTCTATGAATTCCAATCTTGGTTATATTATAGTAAGAATACCGCACTTCACGATAACAGGGCTCATATAAGTGGCTTATCTTACAGTCTGAAGGTAGCAAAGGCTGTTGCTCCTTCTGTTACTTTTCTGTTTGTGCTGAGTTTTGTCCATGAGCTTACGTTGATTGCAAAGCGAAGACTTTGTGAAAATATATCGCTATTGATTGTGATTCTTATTACCATATGGACTTTCCCCCTCTTCCTAATCTTGCTGAGAGATCCCAAGTATTTCCTTCCCATATTGCCACTCATAATGATCATATCTGCCAAGAAGATAGCCGTTTTGAAATCACTCTATCTCTCTCGTGGACGCGTGGTCAGGATAGCTATTGTTGCGGCTTTGGGTCTTTTTATCCTATTTGCGTTCCCAATAGATCCACTGGGCCTCGACAGGATACCCGTTTTAGAGAAGCTCTATTCCTCAAGATATCTATGGAGCATTCGAAACAACAGAGCGATGGGATCTCTTCAAGAGGCAGGACTATTTGTCTCTCAGGTTACAAAACCAGATGAAATTGTAGCGACCTGTAGATCTCCCCAGATCGGCTTTTATGCCAAGAGAAGATGTCTTTTCCTACACACGCATTCGTTTTCAGAAGCATTGAATGTTCTGCAAGAATCAAGAGTCGTTGTGCGTGACGGTGATGAATGGTTCTTGCCGTATTTGAATCAATGGGAGAGAGAGGAGTTTCTATCTATCATTTACGAGAAGCTTCGGCTCGTAAAAACAATAGGAAAGATAGAGATCTATTCCAAGTAGAATACAGAACCATTATTCAATATCTATGCCAACCCCAGAAACAATGGTCAAGATTAAACATAAAGTAAGTCGATGGGGCAAGAAACTCAGAAGGCCCTGGATGCTCATAGCAGATCGTGGTTTTATGGAGGGATGGCTCAAGAAAGTGATCTTATCCCTCGAATAAAGCGTGGATTTAGTATCATTGATCCCCCAAGAAAGATGGAATTTCTCTTCTGGATATTGCCAGATTGGACAAGAATATGGTCAAAGACGGAAAGTTGAGACGGTAAATTCCGTTATCGAGAGGAAGTTTAGAGGTTCTATTCGCTCCTGTGACAAGAGGCTTAAGCGTGGAGGAGGTCTATGTTCTGAGATTGGTTTACAATTTTCATGGGTGATTTTTCTATGAAGTTTGAGTCATGCAAATTATATCAGAAAAGTTCTGGCATTATGAAAGGCATAGGAGGAAAAGTTAAGGGGGGGGTTATCTCTTTGAGGATCTGTTATATAGCAGACGGGACAAGCATCCATACCCAGAGATGGCTGAGCTATTTTGTCAAAAAAGACCATCAAGTGCATCTAATCGCGTATGACTGTAGGGACTTACCCTCAGATAACGGTAAGGAATCGTTGAAGGGTGTAATTGTCCATAGTCTTACTCCGAAGTTTGAAGGAACACTAAGAAGATTAAATCATACCAACAGAATATGTCTAATGCGGCGAAAGCTTAGACTTAAGGAGCTTCTCCGAAAGATGAGACCTGACATTTTGCATGCCCACTATGTTGAGAAGTACGGCTGGTGGGGCGCAATATCAGGATTTCACCCTTTTGTGCTGACTGCCTGGGGATCAGATATCTATGACGCGCCTAGACGGTCAGAGAAATCCAAACAGCGGACGATGTATGCATTGAGGCAGGCCGATCTAATTACCGCAGATTCTGCAGATCTGAGAGCGGCGACCATTGAGTTAGGGGCGCCATATCACAACAATCATGTCATCCAATGGGGGGTCGATCTGACTCAATTCAACCCTCAGATAGATCCTTCGGATGTACGAGAAAGATTGCATCTGGGGAGCTCTCCAGTGATATTGAGCAGTAGAGGGTTCAAGCCTGTCCATAATACCGATATATTGATTCGCGCAATACCTTCTGTGCTGAGAGAAACTCCTGATGCGAAATTTATCCTAAAGAATAGATTTCTATGTGACGACACTCAACTGAGACAATTGGTGAAGAAGTTAGGAGTGAGTGACTCGGTGCGATTCGTAGGTTCAGTAGAATATAGTGAGATGCCCAAATACTATACAGTCTCAGATATCTTTGTTTCTATACCCCCTTTCGACGGCACACCTGTCTCGCTGCTGGAGGCCATGGCCTGTGGAACAGCTCCTGTGGTGAGCGATGTGCCTTCGGTGAGAGAGTGGATTAAGGACGGAGAAAATGGGTTTATTGTACCGATAAGAGACCATGAGTTACTTGGCCAAGCCATCATTCGATTGCTTGGGGATGCAGAAACACGTAAGGTATTCAATGAACGCAATCTCAGCCTGGTAAGGGAAAAGGCTGATCATAAGAAACATATGGGGCGGATGGAAAAACTGTATTATTCCTTGACCGATAGCGGAAGTTCTGGGGCATAATATACTATCTTTTGCTATGTCTAAGTAAATTGACTTCTCGGCAAGCGATAGATTTGATGGGAACAGGTAAGATGAACATAGTTCTTTCGGCATGTTTTATATCGTCTTGGATTATGCATAATCAGATGTTCAAGAAGAAATGATTTCTGGTTTGAGTTGGGAAGCAATTCTCGCTTAGAAAGGAAGCAAAGTGAAGGTTCTTGTTATAGCGGCTGATCCCGATGATGAGGTCTTAGGTGTCGGAGGAACAATCGTCAGGCACAAAGAAGTGGGGGATATCGTGGAGGTCCTATTTTTAGGGGATGGTATTGCTTCGAGGTATGGTGAGGACAAAATAAATCTTCTGAGGGGATGTGCCGAAAAGGCCAAAGATATCTTAGGAATCGATAGAATTACATTCGCTGGACTCGGATCTCCTGATAAGAGATTTGACGAGATTCCTTTTGGAGAGGTTATCAAAGTCATAGAAGGATATATAGCTAAACAGGAACCTGATCGGATCTACACACATCATAAAGGAGATGCCAATACAGATCATCAGATAGCGTTCAAAGCCACGATCGCAGCCGCGCGGACATTAAAGAGGTTCATAGTTAAAGATATATTATCTTATCAAGTGCCTTCGTCTACGGAACAAGGACCTCCGTTTCCGGAATATACCTTTATGCCCAATCATTTTGTGGATATAACTCATACCTTGGATAGGAAGATAGAAGCGCTTAGTGTTTACACATCTGAAATAGATGAGTTCCCCTACCCGAGAAGCCTTGAGGGACTGCGTATTACAGCGGGTTATTGGGGGATGAAAATCGGGGTGAAAGCTGCCGAGGCTTTTGTGGTGGTCAGGCAGATTTGGCAAGAGACGGGTTATCGATGAAAATTCTCATCTTTGGCGGTACACGTTTTTCGGGTTTGTACCTTGTGAGAAGACTTCTCTCAATAGGACATGAGGTCTCTTTAGTCCACAGAAATAGAGCTCGCACTACTATGGATAATTCGGTTCTTTCATCTGTACAGGAGCACTTTATTGTGGACCGCAAGGACCATAAAGCCTTAGAAGATAAGTTGACACAAAAGGAATATGATGTCGTGTTCGATCTATGTGGGTACGAGCCTGAAGATGTGGAAGCAAGTGCGAGATTGTTTAATTACGGTATCAGAAGATATGTTTACTGCAGCAGCGTCGCTGTTTACAGAAGCGCAAAGAAGTTTCCCATCGATGAAAGTTTTCCCTGTGGGGGAAATGAGGCTTTTGGAGATTATGGCAAGAAGAAGTGGGAATGTGAGAACGTCTTGAAGACTCTTTATAGGAAGGAAGAATTCCCTGCTGTTATGATACGACCTACTTATTTCTATGGGCCAGGCAATCATCATTACAGGGAGGATTTTTTCCTGGACAGAATCTATGACAGTCGGAAGATTTTTGTTCCTGGGACCGGGATGACTTTGATGCAGCTCTGTTATGTAGATGACCTTGTTACGTCCTACATTCTGGCGATGGAACAGGGAAAACGGTGCGAAGGGGAAGCCTTCAATATTAGTGGGGCAGAGCATGTCACCTTGAATAGTTATATAAGAAGAATTGCCGAGGCGTCTGGAAGAGAGGCGATGATTGAACATATAGATAGCGACGGCGAACCGGAATGGGAGTATAGAAACAAGGTTTTTCCATTTTTGACAGATGAGCATCTTGTATATGACCTTAGGAAGGCGGAAAGGCTACTTTCCTACAAGCCAGAGATGGATTTATTATCTGGATTAAAGAAAGTTGTTGCCTTCTACGATTCCAGCAGTAGAAGACCTGTTGATTACCGGATAGAGGATGAACTTGAGGAGGCAAAATAGAAATGAAATATGATATCTTTAGTTCAAAACCCTATTTCCCCGAAGAAAGTATCAGAAAAATCCTGCAGGATACGGAGAAAATTCTGAGAGGATACCGATTGACTCAAGGTGATTTTGTGAGACAGTTCGAGAATTCGTTTGCTCAGACCATTGGTGTAAAGCATGCGATTGCGACCACTTCAGGCACAAGTTCGTTGGAGATCATCTTAAGGTATTTTAACGTGCTTGGAAAAGAGGTCATTGTACCGACCAATACCTTTATCGCATCGAGTAATTCCGTTATATTGGCAGGGGGAAAGCCTGTATTCTGCGACATCGATCCGGAAACCCTATGCATGGATCCCGAGGATTTGAGAACAAAAATCGGCCCTAATACAAAAGCGGTGATGATGGTCCATTTCGGTGGTTTCATTCCACCTTATATGGGTGAGATTGTAAAGATTGCTAACCAGAATAAACTCATTTTGATCGAGGATGCGGCTCATGCTCATGGAGCGCAATTTGAAGGGAAGAAGGCCGGTGCCATTGGGGACGCAGGAAGTTTTTCCTTCTATCAATCTAAAGTGATCACTAGCTGTGAAGGAGGGATGATCACTACAGATGATGATAGTCTGGCTGAGTTTGCCCATTCATTGTTAAATCATGGTGCAGGGCCTATAGATGATGCGATGCTTCGAAAAGGCTATAACGACAATTTTACAAGGATCGGTAATAACTGGAGGATGCATGAGATAACAGCGGTAGTTGGGCTTTCCCAGTTAGAAATACTCGATGATATTCTTCGAATGAAGCATAACATCGCCCAGAAATACATCGAAAATCTGAGCGATCTAGGGGAAATTAAACTGTTGCAGACAAAAGACATAGGGTATAAGAAGATCGTGCACAGTTATTACAGGTTTTCCGCTATGCTTGATAGATCGATCGATAGGTATGTTTTCGCGGAAGACATGAAGAGAAAATTCGGAATACGGATTGTGTGGTCCTACTATCCGCCATGTCACCTGAAGCCGGTTTATAGAGATCTCTACGGATATTGGGAAGGGATGTGTCCTCAGGCGGAAGAGATACTCAAGCATAATATCTTCCTCCCGATTTATCCTCAGCTGACAGATGCCGAGGTGGCATATATTATAAAGGTGTTTAGTTCAGAACTATGTTAACACCTATGAGAAAACTCATCGCTCGTATCGAAATGGTGGTACTAAGATTAAGTCTGTTGAAACCCTTTTAATAATGATAAACGGGAGGTTTGAAATTAAAGCAGCAAGGCTTATTCTAGCAATTGTAGGATTGTCTCTTATCGTACTAGGAGTTGCGGTTTTGACCAGCAGCTGGCTTGACAATTTGATGCTATCTGCTATATCTTTCTGGAAGCGAGTACCACCTGCGCCGCATTGGCTTAACAAGTTACGCATTCTTGGCGTGAAATCTATGCTAAGCGGTGTTTTCACCGTTATTTTTGGCTGGTCGGTTCTTCCGCGATGGCCTAAAAAAGAACGTTTCATATTAGCGGCAGCTTTGCTTGTGTTGGTTGCTCTCTGGCTTCCTGTCGTGCTCTTTGGCTGCAGTGCAACAATCGCTGGAGAAAGGTATTGGTGGCTTAGCGACGATTCCATGATCTCGATGAGATATGCTCGTAACTTAGCCGATGGTATCGGTTTGGTGTGGAATCCCGGCGAAAAAGTTGAAGGATACACAAACTTTCTGTGGACTATCTATATGGCTTTGGTTCATTTATTGCCCATCCCAGCTTCAAAGACTTCGCTAATAGTGTTACTGACAAATATCGCTCTGGCCGCTGCTACCATTCCCTTAATTATTCGGTTCGTCCGTATACTTGGTGGCGGCGCACTGGCTACCGTAACAACACTAGCAGCCTATGTGCTCAATGAGAACATAATGGATTGGGGAGTGGGAGGGTTTGAAACTACTCTCTTAACCTTTTTATTTCTTCTGGTAATGTATCGAGTAGTTCAGGAGTCGCAGTTGAATCAACCAAGAATATCGACCTATCTATTTGTAGGGATTATTTCTCTGGTAAGAGCGGATGCAGCAGTTCTTTCGGCTCTGTTATGTGCTGTCTCTCTACTGCTTACCAAGAACAGAAAAGCTGTAGTTATTTACTCTGCACTATCTCTAATGTTGCCAGTAGCGCACGAGATATTCAGGATCTACTACTATGGCGATATTTTACCTAATACTGCCTATCTCAAGGCCATGAACTGGAGTGGTAAGTACATTGCTGGCTTGCGATATGTTCTGAGCTTCGCGAAGGACTACATGTTTTTGATTGTGTTTGCTGTTGTTGGTTCAATATTCTCACGAGAGTGGTCAAGATGTTTCCTACTGGGTGCTTTACTTCCGTATACAGCTTATGTAGTGTATGTCGGCGGCGATGCATGGGGCGGGTCTCGTTTCTTTATACCTGTTCTTCCTCTATTGATGGTATTAGCATTCGTGGGTATCCAGGGTCTTGGTTTGAGGCGACCCCTACGCTTGGCGATTAGCATACTATGCCTTGTGACCATCCCGTTGTCCATTCCAATCTACACTTTCTTTTCTCCCTCACGCGGTCCATGGGACATCGGCAATATAAGGATAGGTTTGCTCCTGAAGCAGAATACACCAGCTAATAGCAAAGTAGCAGATTTTTATGCAGGCTCAGTTTTCTACTTTTCCGAGAGGTATGGAGTTGATCTCTTGGGAAAATCAGATCATCATATTGCGCATCTACCTACTGTTTCTAATGGACTGAAACCTGGACACAATAAATTCGATTTTGATTATTCATTAGGTATCTTCAAACCCGATTTCGTAGTAGCTTTCTTTAAATTGCCCGTAGATGAAGAGAAAATGCGGCAGGAAGCAACCGGCGATCTTGCCTTCAATGGCCAATTGTACCTCAACTCTGTGTTTCGTGCACACTATTTACCGAATCCAGTTAGCGTCGAGACGTGGCGTACTATATTCGTGTGCGATTGCTCTTCTCACGTAGAGGAGAAAGATAACTGGGAGGAATTGCCATCTGAAAAATGAGATGGCCGAGCCTTCTTACATTAGTTTGCAGAAAGAGAAGCATCTCCGCGAGAACGAAACAAACTTGGATGCTATGACGGAGTATTTGATACTCGTGTATAGTAGCTATTACGAAGGGACGTTCCTCAGCGGAAGAGATACTCAAGCATAATATCTCCCGATTTATCCTCAACTGACAGATGCCGAGGTGGCCCATATTATTAGAGTGTTTCGTTCGAAATTGAGTTAAACTCATACAGCTAGATTGCCTTTTATCCTGAATAAGAAAAGTGAGAAATTATGACCCCGATTGATCACATAATGTTCATGAAAGAGCTGATTGCTCGTATCAAAGATAATAGGGTTAAAAAAGATAAGGAGTCATTAGCTCCTCTTAGGGACATAATAGCGTCCTTTCATGGGAAAGCAGGAACTTATTCTTCAAGAATAGGTAAGCTGATAGAAAACCTCGATGAGGATTCATTGATTATTGAGACTGCCCACCAGCCTAACTTCTTTCCTTACAGTGGTATCTTTATAAGACCTTTCTTAGAGCAAATTTTGAAGGATCTTTTCTTAACGACGGAAAAGACCTGTATCTTGTTCGGCGTCTTTGATGAAGATATCTGTACAGATCCTTGGGCAACACGCAATTCGATTCCTGGGTTCAACAAGGACGGATCGCAGAAATTTGGCTTTCCTGTCAAAGGAAAAGACAGATGGAAAAGGCATAATGTTATCAGAAATCTTTCCGAAGAGGAACTTAATACAATGATTCAAATGGTTAAGGATAACTACTTGGGGAGTGTCTTGAAGAGAGAAGAGGGAATCCTTAAAGAAAGATTGATAACTTTCGAGGATGTTGTAAGGGAAAGTCATCAGAAGGCCGATAACCTTGCGGAATTCCAGGCGTTTATTTTATCAAAGATAATCAATAGCTACCTGAACCATGACGTGCTTTTCTTCAATTATTCAGATGCTAGAAAGGTAGGACTGTTTTCCAGGGAAGCGGAGCTCTTACTGAATCATATCGATCTATATTATCTTCATTATCAGGAAGAAAATACCAGAAGGTTGCCTTTCTGGTACCACTGTGATTGTGGGGGAAAAGGGCCTTTAGATCAGAAAAACGCAGCCGATGCAAGAGCTGGATTTGTCGGCCATTGCCAGGTATGTGATAAGGCCTATGAAGTGCCTTATCCTGAGCGAGATTTTGAGGAATTCTATAAAAGAGTGAGCCCAAATGCCGTCGCGAGAAATCTCATCTTTTTCCAAGGACTTAAAACGGATCTTTTTATCTTCGGGTCCGGCAGTGTAGACCAAAGATTTGGTAACTATCCAGAGATCGCAAAGAATATTTCTAAGGCTATCGGTTTCTGGCATCCCGAAGTTATCGTGTGGAAAAACAGGGATCATTATAGGGGTTTCTTACATCAGAAAGCGTTGAGTCAATTGGAAGATTACTTCGGTGAGAAAATCAGACCAAACGATTGTGAAGGTTACCTAACGCGATTCAAGGAGAAGATAACGGATATAAAGAGAGATATTACTAAGCTCCAAAGTCAAATCGAAGAAATCAAAAATATCAATAAAACTATGTCTGACCGTTTGAGAAGTTGTGAGGAGTCTGATAGAAAAGAATTGATTAGAAATCTCGGGGAAAACAAAAAGAAGTTGCGGGATTTGCACAATAAAATCCCTCAAGTGCGAAAACCTTTAGAAGCCATTGAAATGCTATCGGTTCTGCTTAAACAGAACTATTCATTTTTGGATCTATGTCTCTATCTGGGTTTTGATAAAGCCGATCGTTTCTACAGAAAACATATTTCAGAGCAGAATTTCTCTTTCCAAAAAACTGATGATGGTCATTATGTCTTGAAAACGGAGATCTATCATTCAAATGATCCTAAAGAGCAGATGCTTTTATTGAATTTGCCCAAACTGAAGGGAATTGTAAGCGAAAAATGACATTGCTGCTATACTTAGGAATACAAGTTAACGACGTTTATAGGTGCCATAGCTCGGACAAAATTAGTAAGGTGATAGGTAAATGAAAATGAAAGTAGTTAAGGATATATCAGTTGAAAAATGGGACGAGATCCTAAGTAAATCTCAGCATTCCACTTTCTTTCAAACCTATTTATGGGTAAGGATATTGGAAGAAAGCTATAAGAATTACAAAACAGCGACGAGACTTTTCATCTTTGAGGACGGCCTTGAGTTATTAGTACCCTGCATGGAAATCAAATTGGATGTATATGGATTACGAAAAAAGTATGAATCGATGGCTTTTGGTACTTACGGAGGGTTTATTTGTAACAACAGAACAGTTACAGCTTTGCATATTAACCAAATCATTAGGAACTTCAAAACTTCTAAGATGGTTTCTATTAGTTTCAACTTAAATCCTCTCTCAAACACCAGCATCAAATATCCCTTGGAGGGCTCTGTAACACCTACATATACTCATGTTCTTTCATTGGAAAAGGGGTTTGATTTTATCTGGCAGACCAAATTCAGGAGCAAGGTTAGGAATCGGTCTCGAAAGGCGGAAAAGAATGGGGTTGAAGTATATACAGATAATTCAGCAGAAGGATTTAAAGAGTATTACACTATCTATGCGACTTCTTCAAAAAGATGGGGCAAAGATAAGCCCGATTATCCTCTTAAATTGTTCGAGACTATAAATGAGCTGGGGAATAGGCATGTAAAATTGTGGATGGCAAAAGTTCATAGTAAAGTCATTGCTGGAGCTTTGAATTTCTATTATGGTGATAACATATCTTATTGGAGTGGCGCCATGTTGAAAGAGTATTCTGCATATTGTCCTAACGATTTGTTGTTTAAAACCGCTGTGCTAGATGGCTGTAGGGAAGGCTACCTCTATTTCAATTTTGGTGCGAGTGGAGATTTGGATGGTGTGAGAAAGTTTAAGGAAAGTTTCGGAGCGAATAAGGTGGATTATAACATTTATCACCATGATAATAAGGATATATCATGCAAATTATATCAAAAAGGTCTCGGCATCTGTAAGAGAATTAGGAGATTTACAAAATGAGAAAGATTGACCCCGTTCCTTCGGAATTATGGGACAAAGTAGCGTCCGATTGTTCTTACGCTACCTTTTGCCATACTAGAATATGGGCAGAAATCGTTAGTCGATCTTATGATATATGGGAGATTGCCACAAAAGCCTTTGTACTTAATGACGGAGCTATTGCTATACTCCCTCTAATGTCCTATAAGGCGGGGATGTAGAAGTTACAGAAGGGATACCTTTCCATGGTTCCTTACGTTTACGGTTGGTTCATCGC
>CAZTBA010000034.1:10684-23370 GCA_964611725.1 uncultured bacterium | reverse complement strand
GTTGTGGATGGCACGACAGTATACTTCTCTGTCAACCCGGCTATAGGTGTCGTGAAGAGCCCCGTCACTACAAGGGACGGTAGGGCAACAACTGTTTTCTTCTATCCGGCTGCCGAACTCGGAAGCTCCGTAACTGTGACTGCGAGGAGCGGCAACGTATCAGGGAACAGAGATTTTGTCCTTCCAGGAGGTAGAGATGAGATCTCCAACCTGACCCTTTCGATCAGCCCGTATAGCCCGGAAGATATTTTAGCGGATGGGCAGAGCACTACCATTATAGAGGCATATGTTACGGACAGGGACGGGGTTGGAATGTCAAACATTCTTGTTACCTTCAACTCCGATTTCGGGAGCATCACAAGGTCCGCCTTCACCGAATCCCCGACCTTGGGCGAGCCGTTCAAGGGAGGTATGGCGGTCGCCACACTGACTTCTGCGCCAAGCTTTTCCGACACTGTTATCACCGTGACCGCCAGAGCAGGCGGTATTACGAGTGCCCCGCTCAATGTCAGGCTCAGGGGAGTGAACCTCAGTCTGGACATCTACCCGGAGTCGATACCGGCTGACGGGAAGAGTTCTGCTCTCGTAACCGTCCTGGTGAGTGAGACGGCAAATGGAGTGCCAGTTTCGGGAAAAACCGTGGCTTTCGGTACCGATCTTGGAACCATCGATGGCTCGGCTGTGACAGATAACAGGGGGATAGCTACGGCCACGCTTAGCTCGGAGAGAACTCCTGGAACAGCTACGGTGAGAGTGAGTTGCGGGGGTGGGCTCGAAAGGATGGACTCTGTGGATATCTTCCCGGTTATCCCGGGTCCTCCAAGCCGGTTTAGCCTCTCGGTCGAGAAGCTAAACATAGCGGGGATGGTCTATTCCGGACTCGAAAATCTGGTGACAGCTTATGTCTACGATGAGTCTGGGAATCCTGTAACTGAAGGCACAATTGTCTACTTTACCAGCGACGGGGGCGGCATTGCCAGTTCTGCGCTTACCGACGAGTATGGGATGGCTCCGGCGAAGCTCATCACCGCTGGACCATATCCGGGAAATGGGATTGTCACCGTAACCGCCCGGACGGAGGGGGAGGATGGAACTTTGACTGCGTCGGCATCGATCATTTTCAGTGGAAGGACCCAGGTAAACACCCCATCCAGCTTCAGCATACCCGACGGCGGCAAGGTCGATATTCCATTCTCTATATCCGATGGGAACGGAAATCCCCTTGTCGGTGGAACGAGAGTGTTGGTGGAAGCATCATCTAACCTTCTTATACAGGGTACATCATCCTTTGATATACCGGATACCATGGATAGGGAATGGACGGGCTTTGTGGTAAGGGTCGCCGATCGCGATCCTGGGGATGAGAACCCCGTGGAGGACTGCTGGGTTGTTATAAAGGTGACAACCCCATCCGATGGCAACGGCAACTCTGAAACTGCAGTTTACGGAGTTGTGGACTAAGTCTGTAGTTGAAGGTGAGGGGCATATATGATCCTTAGCTCTTTTTCACGTGGAGTGCTCACTTTTCTGATCCTGGTCTCTCTTGCCGGGGTTGCCCGCGCGGAGGGTAAGCTCTACAGGCTCGATAGCGGCGACTGGTCGGGTGGAGTTGCACTGAGCCTAAGCGACAGAGACTTCGAGGATCTTGAAAGGAAGACGGAGTCCGCCCTCTTTAGGGTAGACTATTCACCTTATGGGGGAATTGCGCTTTTTGCGGGCTTAGGTACAACAAGGCTATCCGTGTCGGCACCGGGTGGGGTAAGGTGGGATTATGAGGGAAAGAGGGGGACGGGATTTGTAATCGGTTTCGAGGCGGATTTTCTCAAAATCAAGAAGGCCTATCTGAATTTCTTTGTCGTGGGAGACCTGAACGTTATCTACTCCGAGGGAACTTCCGGCGATCCTGACGATGGTTGGATCAACGAGTATTCCAACAGGTACAACTGGAGGGAATACAGGGGAGCGCTCGGGGCCAAGGTCGCCTATTCTTCGACTTATCTTTCCTTAGGGCTGCAGAAACTCCTGATCGATGGGATCGTAAAGAGAAAGCAGGAGATCATATCGAACGGAGAGACGATATTCCTTGGAAGTGAAGGGAGCGGCTTCTACTATTCGAATATCCCGATAGAGCCTTTTTTCGAGATCGGTATCCTTCTTCCCGACATGTGGAAACTTGGAGTTGAGTTCTCGGGAAGAAACCGTGGGAATTATTCAATCATGTTGAAGATGCTCCAGATGTATGGATAGCTGAAGTTGAGAAGCTGGAAATTTGGAGGCTCAGAAAGCTCGAAGGGCCTTATTAAACTTTCGAACCTGTTGATTTATTTAGATATATAATCGTGGCTATGGATAAAACTCAGAAGCAGCTTATAGCCTTTGCCGCTATAATAGTGGTCCTTATCGGTGCCCTTGTATGGAGGAGGATGTCCGGAGGGGGAGCTCCTGATTCCCTCACACAGGGGGTCGCCTCTCCCGGGATAGGGGAACCCAAAGCTATTACAGCTTTGCAGGATACAGTCGCCGTTGCCTGGGAGTCCCAGGGGAAGATGGACCCGATGAAGTGGCCGCGGGATCCCTTCAGCGGGGTTCCTCTTGTTAATTTTCTGAATCCGAAAAAGACCGAAGTCAGGAGGTCGAGATCTGAGAGGAAGAAGCCGGTTGAGGTTAAGACAAATGAGGTCAAGATGCTTCCAGCGCCTGAGGGTATAACGCTCAACGGGATACTTTCAAACGGCTCTACCAGTACGGTGATAATAAACGGTAAGGTTCTGAGGGAGAAGGATAGCGTTCCTGAAACCGGTCTGACTGTTGAGAAGATCGAGCCCCTTAGTGGCCGGGTCATACTTTCAGGGAAGCTTGAAAAGTATTTTCTCGAATAGGAGGCAGGAGCTTTTGAATTTGCTTACTGGAGGCCCGCTGTGAGGTCCATTAGATTTTCCGCTTTGGCGGTTCTGCTCATCTTTCTGTCGACGTATCCTGTTTCAGCCCAGGTTACGGACTGGGGGAAGGAGATAGTTACCGTCGATTTCACCGATACCGATGTCCATACTATCCTCAACTCTCTCTTCAGGGGATTTGACCTGAACGTGGTAATACCCGCTAACGTGGGCGAGGAGAAAATAACGGTCTACCTGAAATATGTGCCTCTCGAACAGGCCCTTAAGGAGATACTCGATCTGACGGACTATACCTATATCGAGAGAGGTAACTTCATAAGGATAGTCCCCAAGCTTGATTCGAAGGTTTTCTATCTCAGTTACGCGCAGATCGGAGATTTGGAGAGCCAGATCAAATCCTTCCTTTCGCCCAGGGGAAAGATCGTAAGGGATGAGAAGACGAACAGCCTTTATATCGAGGACGTACCTTCCGTTTTAAAGAAGTTAGAGGATTACATCGGCAAGGTGGATATACAGCCTAAGCAGATACAGATAGAGGCGAAGATAGTGGAAATGAGCGGAAAGTCGTCGAAGGAGTTGGGAATAAAATGGGGAGCTGGAACGGGTAGCGGGAGCGTTGATACGGTGATCGCTTCTTTCCCATCTGCAGCCGAAGGAGATGCTTTCAAGCTTACATTCAGCGGGTATAGGTTGAAGGGGATACTCGACAGTTCGATAAATATAGATGCCATCTTGAGCACCCTCCATTCCACAAGCGACGTCAATTTCCTGTCGACCCCAAAGATAGTGGTGATGGAGAATGAGACAGCCAGGATAAACGTTGTAGATCAGGTCCCTTACACTGAAGCCGTGGTTGGCCAGGGTTTCACCACCATTTCTGTCCAGTTCAAGGATGTTGGGGTCATGCTCGAGGTGACCCCGAGCGTCGCCGGGGAATCGGAAGTTATGCTCCAACTGCGTCCCGAGGTGAGCACTATCTCCTCTTTCACTCCGTCGGGCGAACCCACGGTATCGTCCAAATCCGCCAGCACCTCGGTAATGGTGAGGGATGGCGATACCCTTGTTATAGCAGGGCTCTTAAGGGAAGGGGAAACGACGACCATCGAGAAAGTGCCGATACTTGGCAACATACCGGTTTTGAAATATCTTTTCAGACACAGCCTGAAGAAAAAGGAGAAAAATGAGCTTATGATATTCCTTACTCCGACGATACTTAAAGGGGAATAACGGGGTGTAGAAATAGGACCGCTACAGCGGGAAGAGGAGAGTGATGCCAGGACAGAGGAAGATCTCAGGGGTTAGAAGGGGCAAGCTCAGATTAGGTCTGCAGGGTAAGGTTATAGTAATAGTGCTTATAACCGTCTGGATCATAATGTCGACGATGACAATATATGAGCTCAGCCCTGCAAGGAATTTCGGCAGGGCCTCGTTCAAGCAGAAAGTTGATATAGTTATGGCCAGGGTAAAGATGCCGATGGTGGCCCTTATCTTTGCGAGCGTGCTTCTTGTTTTCCTTCTCTCGAGGTTTGTCATCAGCCCTATCCAGGAGGCGAGCGAGGCCTCCATTGTGATATCATCAGGTGATCTCACCAGGAGGATAGGTTATTTATCCAACGATGAGATAGGGGATTTCGCACATTCTTTCAATGATATGGCTATATCCCTGCTGAAGAGCAGACGCAACCTTGAGAGAAGCTATCTTAACACTGTTGCGGCTCTGGCTTCGGCGGTCGATGCGAAGGATCCCTATACCAGGGGCCACTCCGAAAATGTCATGAGGATAGCCTCTGAAGTCGCGAGTAGGCTTAACCTCCCCGAGGACAGTATCAACATGATAAAATATGCTGGTCTCCTGCACGACATAGGGAAAATAAGCCTTCCAATTTCAATATTGCATAAGAGGGGACCTCTGAACGAGGATGAACGGAAGATCGTACGCAGGCATCCGGTTATAGGGAGCGTGATAGTAGAGAATGTCTCCTTTCTGGAGCAAGCTGTCCCGGCAATCCGTCACCATCACGAGAACTACAACGGTTCGGGATATCCGGACGGGATTTCAGGGGGGGATATACCAATTATGGCTAGGATACTTAATGTAGCCGATGCTTTAGACACCATGATATCGCGGAGGCCCTATAAAGAACCCTACTCTCTCGAAAAGGTAATGAGTGAGATACGCGAACATTCCGGTGGGCAATTCGATCCTGGAATTGCTGAAATTATCCTCGATATGCTCGGTGATGATGGCTTCAAGGCTATCATTACGGCTAATGTTGAGAGGCTTGAAACCGAACCTTTGGAAGAATGGGAGGAAATCTGATGAAAAACCTTTTTCTCGGCTTGGGTGCTGTGGTATACCTCATAGGATTTGTCTCACTTTTCGTCAGGTTCTGGAGCAGAGATATAACTATAGTTATAATGGTTATAGGGTTTGGATTCCTCTTCATGAGTAGGATAGTAAAAAAGTGATACCCGGTTGGGGGCGATGAAGCATGGGACGTTTCAAGAAGAAGTTCTTCGGTGAGCTTCTGGTTGAGGAAGGACTGCTTTCACCCAAACAGGTTGAAGAAGTCCTTGCCAGACAGAAGATCTCAAACGAGAGGTTCGGCCGGATCGCGGCCCAGATGAAGTATATATCTGAGGTCCATATAGCTGAATTTCTGGCAAGACAGCTCGATATACCCCTTTTCAGACTTTCCGAAGAAAACCTCATCCCTGAGGTTGTAAAAACAATTCCCGAGAAGGTTGCCAGGAGCTTTGGGATAATTGCCATAGAGAAGAGTGATAGATCCGTCACCGTGGCCATGTCGGATCCGCTCGACGTGATCCTCACGGACGATCTGGAGAGGCTCACCGAGCTGAAGGTAATACCTGCCGCCGGTGTGCCGAGTGAGATCGAACGTGCCATAGATCAGTACTATGGCATGGATAGTTTTTTGAAGGATATAATGGGGAAGTTCGGGGAAGTCGATTTCGAGTATGTTAAGGTGGAAGAGGATCAGGAGATAAACCTTGATAAGTTAACCGAGATTGCCGAGGAGGCCCCTGTTGTGAGGCTTGTGAATTTGGTGTTGAGCAAAGCACTTAGGGACGGAGCAAGTGACATCCATATGGAACCAACCAGAGATTCGCTCAGTATCCGCTACAGAGTGGATGGCCTCCTCGTCAAGGAGGAACTATCGCCTCCAAGACACCTCCTCCCTGCAATAGTTACCAGGGTAAAGATCCTGTCGAATATGGATATAGCTGAGAAGCGTATCCCCCAGGACGGCCGTTTCCACATAAAGATAAGGGGTAAGGAGATAGATATACGTACTTCCACTCTGCCGACATACTATGGCGAGAAGGCCGTTTTGAGGCTCCTTGACAGGTCTGCTGAACAGCTAAGTCTCAATGTACTCGGTTTCCCGGAAGATGCACTGAGGAAGTTTGAGACGATAATCCAGAGGCCCAACGGGATAATCCTCGTTACGGGCCCGACCGGATCCGGCAAGACAACTACCCTGTATGCTGCACTGAACAAGATAAACTCCCCGGTAAAGAACATCATCACGATCGAGGACCCTATAGAGTACCAGCTTCCCATGGTCAACCAGGTCCAGGTTAATCCCAAAGCGGGCCTCACCTTCGCCTCGGGACTTAGATCCGTGCTGCGACAGGACCCCGATACCGTAATGGTCGGCGAGATACGTGACGCTGAGACCGTCCAAATTGCTGTTCAGGCAGCCCTTACGGGACATCTGGTTTTCAGCACTCTACACACGAACGATTCTCCAGGGGCCATAGTCCGCCTGCTCGACTTTAAGGTTCAGCCTTTTCTAATAGCTTCAACGATCATAGCAGTTATCTCACAGAGGCTCGTGAGGCTGATCTGCAATTCGTGTAAGGAGAGTTTCAGCCCTGCTGAACCTATCCTCAAATACATGAAGGACATGACAGGTATGGAGGAACTGGAGATCTACAAAGGCAAGGGATGTCCAAGCTGTCTCGGCACTGGCTACAAAGGACAAACCGGGCTTTTCGAGTTCATGGAGGTAAACGATAAGATAAGGGAGCTTGTAGTTGCCGAACCGAAGATCGATGTTCTAAGAAGAACTGCCAAGAAAGGTGGGATGCATTCCCTCAGGGAAGATGGGATCGATAAAGTTCTGAAGGGGGTAACATCAATAGAGGAGGTAGTAAGGGTTACACAGGATGTCGATCAGACATAACAGGTTTCTGGCCCCTTTTGTTATAAAACTTTCGAGGGGAGGTTCACTTTGGAGATAGCAGATCTCTTGAAGATGACAGTGGAGAAGAATGCATCGGACCTGATAATAGCTGCAGGAGCTCCTCCTACCCTCAGGATTCATGGGCGTCTGAACTATATGGATTTTCCCGAGCTTAACCCCGAAGATACCAGGAAGCTTACACTGCAGATACTCAATAGCGAACAGCGGGAAATTTTCAAGAATAAGCTCGATCTCGATTTTTCCTATCCGCTCCCGGGCATCGGACGTTTCAGGGCGAATGTGCACAGACAGCGTGGATCTATTGCTATGACCCTGAGGAACATACCTTCGAGGATACCAAAGATCGAGGAACTGAGGCTGCCACCGATCGTAAAGAGCTTTGCAGGACGCCCCCGGGGACTTGTGATCGTGACTGGCCCTACCGGCAGCGGCAAGTCTACGACCCAGGCTGCCCTCATAGACCTGATAAATAACGAGAGGTCCTGTCATATAGTAACAATAGAGGACCCGATAGAGTTCCTCCATCATCATAATAATAGCGTCATAGAGCAGAGGGAGGTGGACTGCGATACACAGTCCTTCTACATTGCTATAAAATATGCCCTGAGGCAGAACGCTGATGTTATCCTCATAGGTGAGGTCCGTGATACCGAGACTATGAAGGCCGCCATATCGGCTGCGGAGACCGGACACCTCGTCTTCGCCACCCTCCATACGTCCGAGGTGGCACAGGCTCTCCAGCGTATGATAGATATGTTCGATCCACATCATCAGCATCAAGTAAGGATGACCCTTGCCATGTGCGTCGAAGGGATCATAGCTCAGAGGCTTATACCCAGGAAAGATGGGGAAGGCAGGATCGTGGCAACTGAGATATTGGTGATTACAACCGCTCTGCGCAACCTTATAAGGGAAGGGAAGATACAGCAGATAAACGCTGTTATCGAGACAGGTTCCAGATATGGGATGCATACTATGGACCAGTCAATTAGGAAGCTTTATGAAGAAGGGTTTATAACAGAGGATGATGCCATAGGAAACGCCATTAACCCAACAAGCTTGGAGAGGGCGATCATAGAAAATGATCCAGCGCCTGGAATATAAAAGAAGCAAGGTAGATCAGGGCGGTCCGAGAACCCTTGAAAGGTTATAGCTATCAGGGAAAATTCTGAAGTGGAACTCTTGAAAAAATCCGTCGGCCTGGTGCTGGCCTATATAAAAACATTTTACTTTTTCCTCGCCCATAAGAGCATACGCCTTAAACTTGCTATCAGTTTCTCCGCTTTTATAGCCCTCCTTATCCTTACCCTCGGAACACTACTTTCAAGAAGGTTTGAATTCTCGCTTGTGAGTTCAAGGGTGAACGATGATATCAGGCTTGCGAATACCCTGGCGGAGCAGGTGAGGCTTTCCCTCGACAAGCTCAGCTCTGATATCTGCTTCGCTGTGGTTGAGTATGGCCTCTATTCGGAAAGTGGGGATCTGAGCTCGAAAGTTGACCTTCTGGAGAAGGATCTCCCGGAGGTGCACGTCCTGTCTCTCTGGAAACTTGGTGGGCAGAAGCTATATGGAGAAAATCCTCCTGAGATAACTGAAGAGCTGGTATCTCGCGGCCTCAGGTTGCTTCGAAAGGACAGGAATGAGATCTATTTCGTCTCAGCCTTAAGCTATGCGAACAGCCAGATAGGGATCTATGGTTCCATAGATGTATACTTCCTCAGAAGGACACTCACCCTATTGACAGCCTCAGTGGAGGAGGCCACCGCCTATATAGCCGACAGAGGCTCAAAATTCGCTATCTATCAGATGGAAGAGGTCCCTTTTGAGGGGATATTGGCCTTCACGATCGATGAGACGAACATAGATATAAGGGAAGTAATAGATAAGGGGATATACAGGGTCTACTGGCCCGTTTCGTCATATGACCTTGATGCCATTATTATCAGGAGCCTGAAACCGATCTTTATAACGGTGGACTTTGCAAGGAAGGTCACCCTCCTCGGTGCGGTCCTGGGAGGATTGCTGGGTTTGGCCCTGGCATATGCGATAACCCATCCTTTGAAGAAGCTTATCAGAGGAGCAAAGGATGTCCTGAGTGGACGGACGGACAGACTTCTCGAGGTCAAGTACCAGGATGAGATAGGTATGATCGCCAGCGTCCTCAACAGCACTATGAATTCGTTGCTCGAGATGAAGAAGTATACGGATAGTATCCTGGAGAACATAAGTAGCGGACTTATGACCGTCAATAGCGAACTCGAGGTCACTGCCCTGAACAAAGCAGCAGTATCGATCCTCGGGGTAAATTCCAAGGAGATAAGTAGGAGAAGGGTGCGCGAGATCCTCGGGGATAGCCCGGGCAACAGGGAAGTAAGCGAATTGATAGAGAACTCACTGAGAATCGGCCGGGGATTCAGGGAAATCAGGGAGGTGGAGATAACCAACAGGAGTGGAGGGCGTATCCCTATAGGGCTAACTATATCCGTGATATCTGAACGGAGGTCGAAGCTTAAAACTGCCATAGTTCTATTTGTTGACCTTTCGGAAAGGAAAGAGCTTGAGGGACGCTTGATGAGGGCGGATAGGCTGGCCGCGCTCGGGAGAATGGCCGCCGGGGTCGCACATGAGATAAGGAACCCGCTCGGCTCAATAAGGGGGCTGACACAGCTTATAAATGAGGAACTGGACGAAAAAGGTGATCTCAAAAACTATGTGGAGACGGTGCTCAGGGAAGTCGACAGGCTGAACCATGTAGTCGAAGGCGTACTGGAGCTGAGCACTGATGTGGTCCCCAACAAAAGCCAGGTTGACATCAGGGATGTTCTCGATGAAACGCTTTCCCTTTTGAGCTATAATACAGAGACTGGGAAAGTATCCGTGGAAACTGATTACTCTAAGAATCTTCGTAAAGTTTACGCTGATCCGAACCAGCTTAAGAGGGCCTTCCTCAATATAGCTATAAATGCATTTCAGTCGATGCCGGATGGCGGGAAACTTGTGGTGAAGGCCGGCAGCTCCGAGGACGGAAAGGTTCTCCTCATAGAGTTCTCGGATATCGGCATAGGGATGAAAGAGGAAGATGTAGATAAAGTTTTCGAACCTTTCTATTCGACCAAGGATAAGGGAGTCGGGCTTGGGCTCTCCATGAGTCGTAAGATAGTATTGGACCATGGCGGGGGCATAGATATCGAGAGTCAGCTCGACCGCGGGACGACCGTTAGGATCAGGCTTCCGATCGGAGATAACTCTGCGAGGTGAGCAAGTTGGAAAATTGCAGGATACTGGTCGTAGATGACGAGGAGAGCATGTGCCTTCTCCTCAGGAAGGCGCTCGAGAAGGAGAACTACAGTGTTACTACGGTCGGAACCGGAGGTGATGCGCTGAAAGAGGTGGAATCCGGAGACTACAGTGTTGTCATACTTGACCTCAAGCTTCCTGGCATGGATGGTATGACCTGTCTCAAGAGCATAAAGGATATAGACTCGTCCGTTCCTGTTGTAATGATAACCGCACACGGTTCGAAGCAGACGGCTTTCGATGCGCTCGAGCGGGGGGCCTATGACTATTTCTCCAAACCCTTCGACATAAACGAGATGAGGACCGTTGTGAGGAGGGCATTCGAGAAGTGGAACTTGGAGAAGGAGATAAGCTCCCTCAGAGAGAAACTCGGCGAGCCCGAAGGCGAGTTCGTGACAGTGAGCGAGCCGATGAGAAGGGTCAGAAATGTCGTCTCCACGGTTGCCGTTCAGGACGTCACTGTGTTGATAACAGGCGAGAGTGGGACGGGTAAGGAACTCGTAGCCAGGATGATACATGGAGAGAGCAAAAGGAAGGACGGTCCTTTTATCACCTTAAACTGCGCTGCCATACCTGAGACGCTCCTGGAAAGTGAGATGTTCGGACATGAGAAAGGTGCCTTTACAGGGGCCTTCGCCCTTAAGAAAGGAAAGTTCGAGCTTGCGGAGAAAGGGACTATATTTCTCGATGAGATAGGGGATATGAGCGCTTCCACGCAGTCAAAGCTTCTCAGGGTGCTCGATAACGGTGAGTTCCAGAGGATTGGTGGCACACACGATATAAAGGCCGATGTCAGAATAATAGCGGCTACCAATGTTGATTTAAAAAGCGCCATAGCGGAGAAGCAATTCAGGGAAGACCTTTTCTACAGGATAAATGTCGTCTCCATAGAACTTCCTCCGTTGAGGGAGAGAATTGAAGGTCTCGAGCCTCTCGTTAACCTCTTTATAAGGAGATTCAATCGGAAGTTCGGGAGGAACATAAAGGGAGTTTCTCCAGAAGTTATGGAGCTTTTCCGTAGCTACAGTTGGCCAGGGAACGTGCGTGAGCTTGAGAACGTCATACAGAGTTCGGTAGTGCTCGAGGGAGGGGAGCTTATCTCGCCCGGCTCGCTTCCGGCTGGCTTCCTCGGGGCCGTTTCTGATGACTTCGGGACTTTCAGGGACCTGAAGCTCGGAAGGCCACTTTCCGAGATCCTGAGAGCAGTCACCGGGAGAGTCGAGAGGAAATTGATATCCGAAGCCCTCGAGAGATCCGGCTGGAACATAACTAAGGCTGCCTCAGCCCTTGGTATCACCAGGGGGATGCTCCACAGGAAGATCCGGAAGTACGGTATAAGGACATCCGAACAATAGCGTACACCTTCAGGTACAGCTTACTGTACACCTTCAGGTACGATTTTGCCTGAGAAACATCTTTAGTGAATTTTAAGAAATTAAGGTTTTTGGGTTTAAGACCATATATTACAGTCACTTATTGGGTAAAAACTCTGTTTTGGCAAAGTTGGCATGTTTTTTGCAGGGGTTATTAATGGAGGAATGAAGTATGACGGAATTCTCCTATGTAGCGAGAAATAGATCCGGAAAGCTTATAAACGGTGTTCTGAAGGCCTCAAACCGTGAAGTGCTCTTTGACAGATTGACAAGCCAGGGCTACTATATTGTCTCGATAAACGAGAAGAAGAAATCCTGGCTTGAGTTCGATTTTAGCTCCATATCCGATATATGGACCGGTGGTGTCGGCAGCACCGACTTGGTGACTTTTACCAGCCTTATGGCGACGATGCTGGGAGCAGGCGTTGCGGTCATAGACAGTTTCGATGTCATAATAGAACAGACCGGAAACCAGAAGTTCAGGGAGATACTGAAGACCGTAAGGGGCGATGTGGAAGGTGGAACCCAGATATCAGATGCCATGGCCAAATTCCCCAAGGTTTTTTCCCCTCTTTACATAGCTATGGTAAGGGTGGGTGAGATCGGTGGCGGGCTCTCGAATACGCTCCAGCACCTGAGCTCGGTCCTCGAAGCCCAGGCTGACATAAGGGCAAGGATAAAGACTGCCCTCACGTATCCCATCATATTATCGGTTGTATCCATGATTATTGTTGCCTTCCTTCTCGCTTTCGTGATGCCAAGGTTTCTGAAGATATTCACCGAAGCCGGGGTCGAGCTGCCGAGCCTTACCAGAAACGTTATGGCCATCAGCTCGGGAATACACCATTACTGGTATATAATCCTGGCGGTTATAGGAGGTATAATAG
>CAZTBA010000034.1:0-10674 GCA_964611725.1 uncultured bacterium | reverse complement strand
GGTACCTATAAATATTACGTCGGGACTGAGAACGGCAGGTATAATGTTGATAGATTTAAGCTGAAGTTCCCGGTTGTGGGGGAACTTATACGGAAGATGTCGATCTCCCGCTTTACCAGGATATTCGGGACGCTTATGGGAAAGGGGGTTCCGGTCCTCGAGACGCTTGATGTGGTACATGAGACCATATCGAATGCCGTCATGAAGAAGGTGATAGAGGATGTGCAGACCAGTGTGAAAGCGGGAAGAAACATATCCGGACCTCTGGAGGAAAGTGGGGTTATTCCCCCCATGGTTGTCCAGGTCGTCAGAGTGGGGGAGGAAAGCGGGGAGATAGATCAGGTTTCGAATGAGCTTTCGAATTTCTTCGACAAGGAGGTTGACAGGACCATACTGAGGCTCGTCACGATCCTGGAGCCTCTGATGTTAATAGTAGTTGGCGGAATCGTAGCACTGCTCGTGTTCTCCTGCATCCTTCCGATGTTCGATATGATGAGGCTTTACCGTTAGAATTTTCCATCAAAAGGAGGTACTCATTATGAAAAGGATTTCCAGTATGAAAGGTTTTACCCTTATAGAGCTCCTCATAGTTATGGCTCTTCTGGGTATACTCGTGGCAATACTCCTTCCGAGGTATCAGGACCTGACCCCGGAGGCCAAGGTCGCTGCAACGCAGGCGAACCTGCAGACGATAAGGTCAGCGGTAGTTATCTATACCGCGAAGAATTTCACCCCGGTTTTCCCTGCTGCCCTCGATACCCTGGTTTCCCTTGGGTTTCTTAGGAAGATCCCGGTGGAGTCTATAACCAATAGTAACGTTGTCGAGATTGATCCCTCCACGCCTTCCTATAATGGTGGCTGGATATATTATACCAGTAACGGGGATGTAAGAGTTGACCTGGATGATAATGCTATGAACACTTATCTCGGGGCAGCTTACAGTAGCATAAACCCCTATACGGACTGGTAAAAACAAAAGAGTTAGCCATGAGACATTCTGAGAGAGGTTTCACCATTGTAGAACTCCTTCTGGTTATGTCTCTTCTGGGCGTACTCGTGGCTGTACTCCTTCCGAGATATCAGGACCTAACCCCTGAGGCCAAGGTCGCCGCCACTCAGGCCAATTTGCATTCCCTGAGGTCGGCGGTGACCCTGTACGCCGGTAAAACCAGGGGTTTTCCTCCTAACCTCGATTCCCTTGTTTCAAAGGGCTTTATAAGAAAGATCCCCAAGGAGATGATAAATAACACTGACAATGTGGTCCTTAACCCTTCCGGTGATCCAGATTACGGGGGTGGATGGGTCTACTTCTCCAGTAAAGGTGATGTGCTGGTAAACGAAAACGATCTGACAAACCTGATGGCAGGATCAACCGTAAATCCCTACAGCGATTGGTAACCAAATTCTCTTGTGGAATATCAATGGATGGAATTTAACTGATAGCCCTTTCTTCATATTTGAAATGGAAAGGAGGATAGACCATGAGACATTCTGAGAGGGGTTTCACCCTTATAGAACTCCTCATAGTTATGGCCCTTCTGGGTATACTTGTGGCGATACTCCTTCCGAGGTATCAGGACCTGACCCCGGAGGCCAAGATCGCTGCCACTCAGGCCAACCTGCAGACACTGAGGTCATCGGTAGCCCTGTACGCCGGGAAAACAGGGGGATTCCCAACTAACCTCGATACCCTCGTTTCGAGAGGATTCCTGAGAAAGATGCCGAATGAGATGCTGAATAACGTCGATAACGTGGTCGTCGATCCTTCCGGAGATCCGTCTTACGCGGGTGGATGGGTTTACTTCTCCACCACAGGGGATGTAAGGGTCAATGAGAACGACCTGACGACTCTGATACCGGGATCACCAATAGACCCCTACGAGGATTGGTAATCGGATCTCCCGCTGAAGGCCGGTGGGGTGGACCCTTGCTTTATATTGGGATATTGGATAGATGGGTGGTTGGAAACATCTGTGCTTGACCTTTAATCCTGCAATCTGTTGATTAGTAGTTCGCCACCAGCTCGCGGAGTCCCAAATAGCAGGGTTCCTTCCCAAATACGATCCCGGCGATGACATAGAATTATGACGAGGTTGGGTTAAATTGATGGCTCTATACTATCAGGGGCAGTTCAGCAACTGCCCCTGATCTGTTTTATAGGGATAGCCTAACCCAAATTCTCTATCTCCTTCCCTTTGCTTTCCCTGCAGATAAAACATATTGACAAAAATGCTTACCTGTGCTTTATTATTCCTGTAAATAGCTCTGAATTTGTGGTGAATTCTGACTTTCTGAGGTATCGATATGCATCCTCCAAAGCATCCTGAAAGTCTTGATCATTGTGGCTTTACCCTTATAGAAGTTGTGATCGCTATGCTTCTCCTCTCGTTTGCGGTCGTCTCGATGATGAATGCATTTCCCCCGGGGATTAAGCAGATTTCAATGTTCGAGGGGAAGGCCGATGCTACATATGCTGCCCAGGATCTTGTTGAAGATATAAAGATCCACAGATGGGATGAGCTTGTGGGAGACGGGAGTTCCTCCCTCGGCCCTGATTCAGGTGAAAGCAGCATCGATGAATTCGATGATATAGATGATTTCAAAGGCTACAGCGATAACCTGGGAAACTGCTTAAGGACTGTTGATGTGGTCTATGTGGCCAATGACAGCATAGATGTGGTTCGTAGCTCTCCGACCGATACCAAAAGAATTTCGGTTACCATATCGAATGAATTAGCGGGATCGAACTTAGAACTTGTGCTATTTATGACGAACCACTGAGGGATCTGATACCAGATTTTGATACGGACAACTGAGTCTACCATCGTATTTCCATGTCATTGCAGGATGTGAGTTGATGAAGCAATCTTCAACGAGGGCTATAAACCTCCGGGATTTCAAGGGCTCTGACCGGGATACCCGTGGGTTCACCTTACTGGAAGTCCTGATTGCTGTGGCCATAACCAGCATAATAATCCTGGCCATATACAACGTTATAGTAATCGCAGTAAACACCCTTGGGACAGTTGAATTTAACTCGGACCTTATGCAGAGGGTCAGGATCCCTCTTTTCAGGATCTCACAGGAGCTGAGATGCACCAGGAAGTTTGTTTCCGCCGACTCGAACTCGGTTGAGTTCGAAGCTGTATATGACTACGATCATGACCTCTCGGCAGATACGCTGTCCATACGCTACTATCTCCCTTCAGGGAGCGATACGCTTAAGAGGAGAAAAAACTTGCTGCCGGAGCATCCTGTTTCGACCGGGGTGCTTTCTTTCCGACTGCGATACTACATGTCAGATGGAACCGAGCTCAGTACGCCCGTTCCGGATAACTATCTGATCTATATAAATCAGGTATATTTTTCGCTCACTTTTGAAAGGGAAGGGCGTCTGAAGAACCTAAAATCTACAATATCCGTCCGCAATCCCGTGAGGATGTAATAGGTATGCTGGAAGCACATTCGAACGAAAGGGGCGTTGCCCTCATAAGCGTCCTCTTCATAGTGGTGATATTGACCATAATAGCGGCCACCATCCTCGATTCGACCTCGGTCGATACCATCATCTCGATTAACAATGAGCGAGAGCTTAAAGCTCTCTACCTTGCGGACTCAGGACTCCAGAAGGCAATGGAACAGCTCTGGGGGGATTCAGCCGATACGACAGCGATAAATCAAGTTTCCTCCTACGTTGGTGGGGGCTATTCGGTGCAGATCAAGGATGCTTTGGCTACCTATTACAAGGTGATCCGCTCTATAGGCTCGTGCGAAGGAGTTTCAAGGGAGATCGAGGCAATGGTCTTGGTTCCCAGGAACGGCTCTGTCCCGGTCGATCCGAGGCTCCTTTTAACTGTCTCAAGCCCAGGGGATATCAGGCTCGGCAAGGAAGTGGGGGGTGAGCCGAAAGTTCTCTCAGGGAACGTATTCGCCGGAGGATCTCTCGACATGGGGGCTAAAGCTTCGGTCAACGGCAATTTCTACATGGCCGGTACTTTTGCCGGAGACCCGGATAGCATAAAAGGAGATACTTACAGGCTAATAGACGAGACCTATCTCGATTCGATCGATGTCAGCAGTTATCGCTCCGGGTTTCCTTATGACCATTACGAGCATATGACCGCATTCTCAGATACCGTTTATAATGCGACAGATCCATTGAACTTTTGCAGCCTTTTCTATATGGATTCTCCCGGCCAGACGCTCAGTAACGTTGTTATAAATGGAACGTTGATAGTGGGCCAAGCTGCCGGGGCTCTCAATGCAACTAATGGCTTGAAGATACAGCCTGTTGGAAATCTACCGGCAATGGTATCAGAAGTCCCGATATCTATTGACTTCGGGAGCCAGCCAAATTTTACTATCAGTGGCAGCAACTATGTTTCCCATATCCAAGGGATAATTTACAGTGATTCGAGCATATATATAAGATCCGGTTTCTGGAATACTGTTGTAACCGGGGTTGTGATGGCAATGGGTGACATACAACTCGAGGGCAAAGCCTCTATACATCACGACAACCTATCCGCCTTCTATAACCCCCCTAAGGGTTTTAAAAAGGGGACATCGGATTCCCCTCATTACCGGGTTACCTCTGTAAGCTGGAGGGAAATATTCTGATTGTAGAATTGGAGGCATTGGAGTTACAATGCACTGTTTTAATCTGAAAAATAGATTGGGGTTTTCTTTCATCGAGCTATTCATAGTGATGGCGCTTATAGGTACCATGATAGCTCTGGTTATGCCATCATTTACGAGCAGCATCCCATATTTTAAGCTGAGGGGTGCTTCAAGGAGACTTACGTCACATCTGAGGCTTGCGCGCCAGGTTGCCGTGGGCCAGAGAAGCACGACAAGGGTGGAGATTATCACAGGCGGCTACCCGTCTTATAAGCTGTTCTCAAGCCTGTCCGACACGATCTATATTAAAAGCCCTTTGACCCACCGCGAAATATTCGTTGATTTCCAGAGTGACAGGGACCTGAGAGGAGTTGCAATCGATTCGGTGAGGGCGCCCGATGGTTCACCTGTCAACACGATATATTTTTACAGCCTCGGTGATGCTTCGGGTGGGACAATATATCTGAGTTGTGATGGGCTAACAAAGTCCATAGAGGTGAACCTGGTGACGGGAAAAGTCAGGCTGCTGTGAATTCGGCTTTAGGGAAGATCAGGAAAAAGTGGGTTAAATTTTAGTGACATCAAGGTGATGTTTAATTATATTGATTTTCTAAACTATTCATGATTATGGCCTGCTTCATTTGTGATTTTCCATTGAGATATGTTAAACTTAGGTTCCCTGAAACCCCAGATAAATTCGATGGTCGCTTACCAAAGAAAGCTCCGCGGTGAGCTTTCTGAAAGGGTAAGTCTCGCCCTCTCCAGTATGTCACAATGGAGTGACTCCTACGGAGAGCTGGCCCGAAGGTTTGACCGCAGCAATATATCCTTCAACATAGCAAGACCGCTCACCTCACCTTATGAGCCGTTTCCCCTCCCGGAGAGATCTCCGGCAATCACCGTTGCCTCGGCAGATGGCTCGCAGCTATTCCCGGATCGGCACCAGGTTTCGTCCTGCTATCTTTTAAATCTCGGATGGGCTGTGCTGAGTTACGGGACGGGGAATAAGCCCTCGTTCGGGAGCGAACCACTCCTGTTCTACAGGGAGGAAGATATGTTCTGGAGCTGGGGTGGTCGGAGGACGTCGGTGAGCGCAGAGCTTGTTTCGATAAGGAGAAACCTTCTGGAGTTCGAGAAGCTTTTCGAGCTCGCTTCCGGGGAGCTATCCACCTCAGGTGTTCCCCTGGTCCCGATTGCGGATGGTACCCTCATATTCTGGTATCTCGAGGGCACTCCTTCGGACTTCAGAGAGAATTGCCTTGCGAAAATAAACTCCATATTGGAGGGCTTCATTGACCTTAAGGTTCCGATTTCCGGATACATAAGTCATCCCGGGAGCTACGATGTGGTGAATCTGTTGAGGCTGGGGCTCTGCCCGGAAGATTCGCCGGATTGCAGCCAGTGCCGTTGCAGCTTGAACCAAACTCAGCTTTCCCTCCTTTCGGATAATGAGCTTCCCTGCGAAAGGATAACCGGTGTAACCGATCATCTGCTCTACTCCGATATCCTGAAACCTGGCGAGCGCTCGGCCATATTCGAAAGCTCCTCGAAGGTGCTTGAAAGCTATGGTCGGCACCGTATCGCTTTCTTTTACATAAATGTGGGATCGGAAATAGCCAGAGTTGAGCTGCCAGTCTGGGCTGCTTCTGATCCCGTTCTTCTGGACCTCGTCCATTCGGCTGTCTGGGATCAGGTCCTCAAAGGCAGAGGCTACCCGGTTTCCCTTTCGGAAGCCCATGAACAGGCGGTTGTGAGGAGTCGGGACAGAGACCTTTTCTATTCGATCCTCAGGGATCTCATGGTCGAGCACGACATCAGGGTCCGACTCTCTGCGAAGGGGCTCAGCAAGCTGAAGCCATCGGTATAAATCTAATAAAAGGTATTTGATCCCCCGAACTTCAAAAATGGGAGTAGCTTGAATGAGATCTCAACTCTTCTGGAAGTTTTTGATAACCGTTCTTTCCATCCTTGCTCTTTTCATCATTATTAAGAGTTTCGGAGAGGTTGGCAGTGTGAAGTTCGGGCTTTTCGAGAGCTGGTTCAGCGTCATAATATACGGTATAGTTACCCTCGTATGGGCGGCCATATTCGCATACTTTGCGTTGGAGCGCCGCCGTTCCCGGAAGGCGGCTCCGATCTACGCCGCTGTTCTGGTCGTTCTCATAATAGACGCGCTTAAGACGCTTCTGGAGAGCGTGTATTTTGGTCTCTATTCGGCAGGATATCCGGCTGGCATCCCCGTGCAAATCGGCTCTATACTCTCACTGCCTGTGACATCCGCCATCTTCGGGGTTATAAATGTGATCACTGCAATCGTGGTGCTCTGGTTCATAAGGGGCGGGACGTTCGAGATGATGTACTTTACGGAGAGAAGGGAGCATGACTTAAAAAAGGACTCGCTGAGGCTATCTGTAATGAACAGGGTGGCTGGTGTGATAGCGTCGAGTTCCAGCTCCGACATTATGTTCAGGGAGGTAGTGCTGATAATCCGGGAGCTTCTCGGGTACGATTCGGTCTACATTTTCACCTTCGAGCCCGATCTGGAAGCGGCTGAAGTCAGGGCATCAGTGGAAGATGGATCTTGCCCCGTCGGGAGCAGTATACCTTTGGCAGGGCATCCTGCTGAACTCCTGTTGAAGGGTGATGAGATGGTGATGATAGATGACCTCGCCGGTACCGGGTTTCACGTCCCTGAATCCCCGGCTGCTAGGTCCGAACTCTGTGTGCCGTTAAGGCTGCAGGGAAAGGTGGCGGGTGCCCTGATTGTGGCAAGCGAGAGTGCCAAAGGTATAAGTGGGGACCATGCCGCTATCCTGGAGACAGCGTCGAAATATGTATCAGAGGCTATGGAAAAATTCCGGCTGTGGTATGAGCTCGACAAGACCTACAAGGATGCGGAGGAGAACAGAAACTATCTGGTATCTATCCTATCGAATATGGAGGAGAGGGTTTCAGTCATAGATAAGGACTATACCATACAGTTTCTAAACAAGAAGATCATAGAGGAAACAGGTGCTAAGGTTGGGGATAAGTGTTACAGTGCATTTGAAGGGCTTGATGCTCCCTGTGGCAGCGATTGCTCAGTTGAGGAAATCATATCGAAGGGAAAAACCGGGTTTGAATACAAGTTCCAGGACAATACTGAAAGCCCCTACCGTGGACACTGGTACAAAGTAGTAGCGAGGCCGCTCAGGAACCCTGATGGAAGCATATCTGTAATAGAGGTCATGCGTGACATAACCGAAGAGAAGGAGTCAGAGGATGCACTCAAGAGGGCAAACGAGGAGATAGCCGAAACCAACAAGAACCTCGAGAAGACACTCCTGGAGCTTAAAATGACGCAGGAGCAGCTCCTTCATTCGGAGAAAATAGCCGCTCTTGGGAAACTCTCATCGGGCGTGGCGCACGAGATCAATAACCCACTTACCGCGGTGGTAGGATATTCGGAGCTCCTTCTTATGGAATGCAAAGACCAGGAAGTAAGGAGAAAGCTCCAGAGGATAAGGGAAGGGGCACAGAGGGCCGCTAAGATAGTTAAGAACCTTCTTGCATTTGCCCGTAAGTCCGGTACCGAGAAGGAAATGCTGAACATAGCTGAAGTCCTGAAAAGTGTGGCTGATCTGAGAAACTACGATCTGGAGATGAAAAACATAGCTCTGGATATAGATCTTGATCCGAACCTCCCTCTGGTAAAAGGTAACTTTCAGCAGTTGCAGCAGGTTTTCTTGAACCTTATTCTCAATGCTGAACAGGCGATAAGTTCCTTCAGGGACAGCGGTCACATCTCCGTGAAGGCGAGATTCGATCAGGAATCCTTCATGGCCAGAATCGAGTTCCATGACGATGGCCCGGGTGTTCCTAAAGAAGAGCTAACCAAGGTCTTCGATCCGTTCTTTACCACGAAGGAAGTCGGTACCGGTACCGGTCTCGGACTCAGCATATGCTACGGGATAGTCAAAGACCATGGTGGGGAAATACATGTTGAGAGCGAATCGGGTAAAGGCGCGAGTTTCATACTTGAAATCCCTGTAAGCTGATCCTTCAAAGTGCAAATTTCACTGCGTTCTCCCCTTTTCAGACTGCTGAAAAAAGTCTTGCTTGACTTTCCATCCCCAATTTGATAGATTTTCCTGGAGTTGTCCCTGTAACGATTTTCGTTTCGGAAAGGATGCATCTCCCTTCTATAACATATTTTATTAACCGATGTAAGGACAGGGTGCCTTGCCCTACAATGACATTTTAGATCCCTATGATGGAAAAGAAAGGATTGGAGAAAGAGCCCTTGAAATGGAAGACGCATCCGATGAAAGATAGCTGGAAGGCTACTGCTGGCGCTATATCCGCTATAGTACTGGCTGCCATGTCGGTCTTTTTGATCTCCGGTAACCTGGTTTTCTCGGCAATTTCGCTGCTCATCCTTGTCTTTTCCCTTTCCCCCTTTTTCTTTCCTACAGAGTATCAGCTTGGCCCCGACTCGATCTCCGTAAAAGGACCGTTCTCACGTAAGCTGAGGAGTTGGAGCTATTTCCGCAGGTATTATCCCGACAGAAAAGGCGTTTTTCTGAGCCCTTTCTCTCGCCCTTCAAGGCTTGAGTCCTTTCGCGGGATCTATGTAAGGTTCGGAGGCGGGACATCCGAAGAGGAGAGGAGGGGTATCATCGAGCTTATAAGCTCAAAGGTGGAAGACTGACGATGCGCTGGCTGGACAGATTTCTCATATCTGATACTTCTGAGGAGCCTCCCGGACTTACCCCGGGGCAGGATGAGATATTCGACAGGGTTGCGAAGAGGATAGTGGGACTTGGGATGACCGTCCCTGCCATCCTTTTCCTCGAGTCGAGCAGACCCCTGAGCTTTATAGGAAGCCAGTTTCTGCTCTTTCTGGACCCTTTCGTAAGGATCTTTCTCAATTCCGGGGATTATGCCGGGTTTGCGGAGGCGATAGGTGAAAGGGATAACTTCGAGCTTTTCATACAGAAGATAGAAAAATTCCAGAGCGAATTTGACAGGAGGAAGGATGAAGAACCTTGAAGACATAGATATCATCCTTGCCACAGACTGTGGGAGTACAACTACCAAAGCCATACTCATAGAGAAAAGGAATGGACATTACAGGCTCGTGGTGAGGGGGGAGGCGCCGACCACCGTCGAGGCGCCTTTCGAGGATGTGACCATGGGTGTGCTTAATGCTGTAGCCGAGGTTGAGGAGCTTTCGGGGAGGAAGCTTATAGATGATAGTGGCAGGATAATGACGCCCGCTCGTGGGGAATCCGGCACCGATATTTTCGTTTCCACATCGAGCGCCGGAGGAGGGCTCCAGATGATGGTGGCCGGGGTGGTAAGGAGTATGACCGCTGAGAGTGCTGAACGAGCGGCGCTCGGGGCCGGAGCAATAGTTATGGATGTTATCGCCTCCAACGATAAGCGACTGCCGTACCAACAGATACAGAGGATAAGACAGCTCAGACCGGATATGATACTGCTGTCCGGAGGCGTGGACGGTGGAACGACTACCCACGTTGTCGAGCTTGCGGAACTTGTGAACGCGGCCGATCCGAAGCCGAGGCTCGGGACCGACTACAATCTACCCGTAATATATGCCGGAAACGTCGATGCCAGGGATTTCGTGTCCGATACCCTCTCCGAGAAAATGGACCTGAGGACAGTCGATAATCTACGGCCTGTGCTCGAAAGGGAAAATCTCGACCCGGCGCGCGAGGCGATACACGACCTCTTCATGGAGCATGTGATGGCACAGGCCCCCGGATACCGCAAGCTTATGTTATGGACGGATGCCCCCATAATGCCGACGCCGGGCGCTGTCGGCCAGATCATGAAGACCGTTGCGGAACAGGATCGGATAGAGGTAATAGGGGTGGACATAGGAGGTGCCACCACGGATGTCTTTTCGGTCTTCAAGGGGATCTTCAACAGGACGGTGAGCGCCAATCTCGGGATGAGCTACAGCATCTCCAATGTCCTTGCAGAGTCGGGAATAGGCAACATCCTGAGATGGGTGTCGTTCGATGTGGACGAGGCTGACCTCAGAAACAG
>CAZTBA010000033.1:0-23657 GCA_964611725.1 uncultured bacterium | reverse complement strand
GTCCCCATGTTGGAATAATAGACCTGATTAATAAGGGATTGAGACTCATCAAATTTTGAATGAAACTTTTGATAGCATTAAGCTCTTGTTGGAATAATAGACCTGATTAATAAGGGATTGAGACTGGACTTCGGGTGCTATAAACACGGCTACCTCTGAGCACCTACGTTGGAATAATAGACCTGATTAATAAGGGATTGAGACTTTCTTTGCATCCATCTTTTTCCTCCCCCTTCTCTTAAAACGTTGGAATAATAGACCTGATTAATAAGGGATTGAGACATAGTCCTGGGCATGCAGTACTGTAAGTACTCCTAGAATAAGGTTGGAATAATAGACCTGATTAATAAGGGATTGAGACTGTCAAGCAGACAATCACACTTAGGACATTTAATCTTAGCCATGTTGGAATAATAGACCTGATTAATAAGGGATTGAGACTTAACAATCTGTGCTCATTGATGATGAGTTGAGGCGTTGTGTGTTGGAATAATAGACCTGATTAATAAGGGATTGAGACAACATAAACCGATGTCCTGCCTTACAGCCTGGAGCATCACAAAGTTGGAATAATAGACCTGATTAATAAGGGATTGAGACTTATCTGAAACTGGATGCAGCCATTTAAGTACTCGCACTTGTTGGAATAATAGACCTGATTAATAAGGGATTGAGACCTCTCTGAATGAAGTCTTTATCCCCGAACTCCTTCATCTTGGTTGGAATAATAGACCTGATTAATAAGGGATTGAGACCTTATACGGCTGTCCATATCCAGCTACTACCGGCGGTATGGTTGGAATAATAGACCTGATTAATAAGGGATTGAGACTCCCTATAGCTATGCCGTCAATAAATGCGTTAACCCATTGGTTGGAATAATAGACCTGATTAATAAGGGATTGAGACCACAAACCAGTTAGCGATGCACTTCTGCCCACTTGTCCGGGTTGGAATAATAGACCTGATTAATAAGGGATTGAGACTCAGGACAGGAACAGGTAGGCCGGAAGCCAAGGGTTTTAACTAGTTGGAATAATAGACCTGATTAATAAGGGATTGAGACCCGCTAATCATACAAAGCTCGCTCGCATGTACATTGCAGGTGTTGGAATAATAGACCTGATTAATAAGGGATTGAGACTTGTCAAGAGATTGGCTATCAATATATTCATATGATTTTGTTGGAATAATAGACCTGATTAATAAGGGATTGAGACTAATCTCCCTTTCAAGGTGTGCATTGTGGCTTAATATATCGTTGGAATAATAGACCTGATTAATAAGGGATTGAGACAGACAGATAACCTTTAGTTCGTTAAGATAAAAGTAGAGTTGGAATAATAGACCTGATTAATAAGGGATTGAGACGAAAGCGGGGATGCTCTTTCGGGACAACAAGGTTACATTCCGTTGGAAGAATAGACCTAATGAATAAGGGATTGAGATATGAATTCGCCCTAATCAGGCGTTACGGCACAAGCAAACGGGGTTGGAAGAATAGACCTAATGAATAAGGGATTGGAACTCATCGGCTGGTTTGATCAGCACTCGCTTAGTTTCGGAATCGTTGGAAGAATAGATTAATAAAGAACCGAATAAAGAAGAGTTCTATGGCTTTTCTGCCAAAAAGCTCTCTCTTCTACCCAAGTTCGATGGTCATGTAATTCAAGAAAAACCACGATTTACGGGGTTCAAAAGACACAAATCTGACAAATTTTAGAAATCACCAGGAATCGATCCGGAAAACTCGTATGAATAAAGGATCGTCATCCGGAAAATTCTCGCTAACTGTCAAACTCGGGCGTTATGAGAAAAACGGGAGACGATAAGAATGAAAAAATCATTGAAAACCAAGTATGCTAATTTATGCGAAGATATTACAAAAATTATAAAAGAGAAAATAAAAGCAGAAAGAATGCTTCAATTTTTTTCGATTGATCAATTCGAGTTTGCGGGAGACATAATTAAGATAAGGGAAGACAATTCAATCCTAATGCGTTTTAGAGGAATAACAAATGAACAAGATTATAGAATGCTATTTATTTTCTCTTTATGCGATGAACAAACTTTTAGTCACAAACTTCAGAATGAATTACAAATGATTACAGACCAAAATATTGATAAAATAGTTATCTGGTCAAAATACAAATTGAAACCAGAGATAATTCAGAATCTACGGAAAGCAAAAACTCATGTAATCTATATTGATAAAAAAGATATTGAAAAGACAAACCTTATAAGGAATTTTTGTCCAATAAATAACGATTATAGCTACTCTGTTGAATTAAACAAAATGACTGACCTAATAATCTTAAGAATGAAAAAGCTTTTTCATTTGATTCTATCAGAAATAGCTGCGCCGATTTATGACGAGTCTTATGGAAAGAACAAGGTTGGCACTCAGGAAATGATGAGTTTTGAAGAAGAGATAATATCTAGCCTAATCAATCGCTTGACTTATGAAAACAACAAAAGAGGAAGAGATAACGCAATAGCAATAGATGTCGGCTGCGGTACAGGCCGACATGCCTTGAAGTTACTATCAAGTAATTTCGATAAGGTCTTCGGTTTTGATTTCTCTCCCGCGATGATAGACGTAGCAAATCAAAAAAAAAGAATGAATGATGTAGCTAATGTAATTTTTTCGGTAGTTGACGTTGAATATGAAGAGATAGTTTCTGAATCACGGCTATTGAACAATGTCGATCTGGTATTAGCTAGCTTTGGAATGGGATCATTCATAGAAGATATTCCCAAAATACTACGAAGATACTATGAATGGCTGAAACCAGACGGATATCTTTTTCTATCATTCTACAACGAAAATTCAATCCTTTTAAATTTAGTTCCTAACTGGAGAGATACTTCCTTGTCAGCTTTAATAGATGTGGCTCAAAACACACTTGAAGTTGAATTGTCCAAAGATATTAGGTTTAAAATATTTTGTAAAGCATTTGGTCCGAGAATAAAAAGTGAAATTGGGAAGAAATTTGATATTATTGATATTTTTACATTCCCAACGACAATGGCGCTTCTACCAAACACCTTATTAGAAGATAGATTAGCAAGAGAGCTATTTAGTAGAATTGACAAAACAATAGCAACAGATAGCTCCTATAATTATGGACACTATGTACTTGTAATCACACGGAAACCTTCCAGTAAATATGAAGATGCACACAAAAGAATTCTAAGTATATTAAAAGAACGAAAAATAGAATACGAAATCATTGAGCACGATTTAGTGTTGTCTATTTCAGATGTTAAACAACAGATAGGCGATGTTGAAGGTTGTATGGTGAAGACGATTATTTTTCGAAATAGGAAAATAAATATGTATTTTGCCGTGGTCATAGAAGCCGAAAAAGAGGTAGATATCAATTTACTATCTATGGAATTGAATCTAAGAAAATCTGATTTTGTTTTTGCAACTGAAAAGGAAATACTCAAATTAGGATTCCCCTTAGGCGGAATAGCTCCCATTGGCTATGAATCCATAGAAAACGTAGAGGTAGTCATAGACAAAACACTGTTCAAAAGCAAAAATGATATATTCTACATGGGTGTTGGAGATAACAAAAAAACACTGAAATTGAAACGAGAGGATTTTCTAAAATTGGTTTCAAACTACAAAAAGATTCAGATAAAATAAACTGTAATAGTCAACATTTAATCTGACAAACTCAGGGATTCATGAATGTTAACTGTTTGATTAAATCCAACTATTCTTTCTCTTGCGATATGTATTGAACCTTTAAATGCTTGTATTCTCCTCACACCATCACCCCAAACACACTCTCCAACCCTGCATTCTCCAAATCTACCTTGTGCAGCTTCCCCAGGTAGAGACTATTGCCATAGAACGTGTTTGCATTATCAGGATCATACTTCATATATCCCAAAAACACATACTCTCCTCCAACTGCAACCCCTGGCTGCAGCGTGACAGTCTTATCTCCGAGATCATTCGTGATCCTCGGATGACCTGCTATGACCGTGTGAAGTTCGCCGCATACCGAACATGGATTTTTCTCCACCTTCCCGAAGTAGATCTCCCCATGCGCCGTCCAATCGCTCGCATCCTCTACATCCGCGATCCACAGAATCGAGCCTCCTTCTATGATAAAATCTACCAATCTAAACTTAAGACTGCTTGCCAGCGTGTGGATAACAATGTCGTCAAAGTCTATCTCTCCCCTTCGTGAGAGATAGAGCTTGTTCTTGTCGCTCCCAAGACCTGCTCTAAGATAAAACCTTTCCCCGCTTTCATCTACTCTTGCCTTCCACCCAAATCCGGCAAAAGGGTAAAGTGTCCCTGGATCTGGTGCAGTGATACCTTCATCGATGCTTGCATAGTCCCAGAAGGTATCGTAATACGTCGTCCATACCTTCCGTGTTGAGGAGTCTACCCAGAAGATAAAGATCAGTCTCCCTTGCACCGGATCATCGTACGTGTCAACGCCTATTACAATCTTACCTGTACCCGGATCGAGATCTCCCTGCCAGCTCCAGGAGCTGTCATACCTCTTTGCGTAGCCGTGACAGGTATCCGGAGATCCACTTGTTGTCTTGGTCCAACCCACAATATACTCTGAGCCAGCCTTCACAATGTGAGGCGGGTACATTAGATAATAAGCCGGTGTCTCGTCTGTTCCCCACAAATCCTCAAGAAAACCTACTACAGTCGGTCCATCAGTCACAATACCTTTCGCGTTTACGTCCATGTGAACCCACCAGCAGTCATGAACTCCGCCGTGTTGATACCTGTAACCTGACACCACCACAAGCTTTGAGCCATCCCAAATCATAGCCGGAAAGCCGTAACCTTTCTCTCCGGAGACGCTCCCCTGAGCGACCACTCCCTCTCCGCCGATAGACTTATACCCTATAAACTTATCGAACCTCATATTCCGAAGGTGGAGGGTGCTATCAACGTCTAAGGTCTTATGTCCCACATCGTCCCATATCTCGATACCGTGATCCCCAGGATCTCCTGAGCACTTGCCAAGCTTCACCCTCACCCTGTTATCGTCCTCGATGTTTATCACTCCCCCATCGAGGTCGAAGTAGGTTTTGCCGTCTCCGCTCGATACCTTGCCGGTGTAGATAACCTGACCGTCAAAATAGCTGCCTTTAGTCGTGTAGACGTGAAAGTTGCTTCTGGCAATTCCTGGAGTGAAAGACGCAAGCGCCACAGCGTTAGGAGCAACCTCGATCTCCAGAGGATCGGACGTTATCTGCAGGTGTGTCTCATCAGCAGGTGTCCAGTAGATAAAATACTCCCTCCCTGCCGTCATGCCTGTGAAATATCCTCCATTCCCTCCTTCAGCTCCGTAGTCGTGCTGGATCCAGTCGCTTCCGGACTGTTCATCGCCTTCGACTATGAAGATATTTCCCCAGATAAAGAGATACCCATCGCAGAAGAAAAGATCCCCCGGAGAGCTCCCCAGTGTCCCGTCATTCGAGTCTATCACAAAGTCAACCTGAAGGATATAACCGGGACCATTCCCTTCAGGGTTCACGTAAGGAGGAGGCTCAGCAGGAGGTAGCTCGCTATCTGACACCTTCTCCTTTCGGTAGGTATCCTGAAGAGAACTGTCGAGACCTTCTTCGGCTATGATTTCTTTCGTTATCCTTGTCAGAACAGGCATATTCAGCCTTAGGAAGTTAGATCGTAGGTTATGGTATCGGTGATGCCGACACTGTCACTGTGCAATAATGTCGCGGCCGGTGAGTTCGTTATTTCCGCTGTATCCGTGATCCCGTAGATAACCGTCTTTGAGTCTTGTATCTGAACCGCATCCTGTTTGGGCCAGGTAAAGATTCTCAGTATCGTATCCTGTATGGTTACAGGATCGAGCCTCATCGAGAGTCTCTGTCCCTGCCAAAGACTCGGATCTGTCATAAGCGCAAAATAATCTATATAGGTCCTGCCTTTAAAGAGTCTCCCGAAGTTGCACACAGCCTGGCTCGAGTACTCCTCGTCACGCTTTGACTCATCTATGAAGCTGTCATAGATCATATATGAAGCCCAGGAGACATTCATAAACGCTGCCAGGATCCTTGAAAGATCGCTGTGCTTCTTGGCCATGAGGAGCTTATACTTGGGTAGGGAGCTGATACCCGCAGTTATCACATTCTCGTCACCCTCAAATCCCATCCCCTTCATTCTCACTGTGTAGCTTCCCGGTGGCACCTCAAGCGCATAGTGACCCTTCTCGTCCGACACAAGGCTCCCGACCTTCACATCCGTCGTTGCTTCGTAGATATCCACCTCTACCCCCGGCATTACTTTGCCTGTTCTCGGATTTCTGGTGTAGCCTTCAAGCCATTCTACGTGGCCTGTAAGATCGGGTATGCCGGCATCTGTCTCTATCTCGAGCTTCACCTTGAAGTCTCTGCCTCTTTTAGCCTGTGGAATATCAATCTCAAGGTTACGGCTATCTACTCCCTCTTTGGTATCTATAACCGTCGTCCAGTCTGTGCAATCGTTGAAGGATACCATAGCCTTGATGTATCCTGCCGGATCCACTTCTCCCCACACGGCAGGCTCGTAGTCTGCCACAAAGACGAACCTCTTTGGTAAAGGATCACTTACAGAGACTATATCCTGGTATGTCCTCGAAGTGAAACCGTACGTGGTAAGGACAGGCGGAAAGACTGCCCCGGTGTTGTGGAACTTCCAGCTTTTGACCCTGATGTCATCGCTTGCGCCACTGCTTATTAGACCCAGGTGGAAGTTGTAAGCATCCCCTCCGGATGTGGGATCCCCTGCCGTTACACTCCCGACAAGCTCACCATCGAGATAGAGATACGCCTTATCTCCCGAATAATCGACAATCAGCCTAACTCTCGTCTCTTTTGTGAAATCGTGGCTGTAATCGTTGTAGAGGCTGCAGGCGTAGAGACCCCATGCTTTGCACATCCTGATCTTATCCCTATAGATCACCGTCTCAGCTCTGCCGGCATTAGGCACATCAATTACCCAGGAGATATAGGAGCTGTTCGGATCGGTGTCAGGTCCGAACCTTACCGTGATCTCTCCGGTTCCGTCGTTACCATCCGTAAAATTGACACCCGAAGATCCTTCACGCCAGGAGCAGGATTTGGTCGGATCGATCACAAACCAGGCTCCGTCCATCGAGCCGTTTGACTCGCCGGTCGCTGAAAACCCATAGCTTGAAGGGACGTTCGGACCGTCCCAGGTCACATCCCACGCCATTAGCCGCTCCTCAACCTGTAGATCCTGACCAGCTTGAGCTTCTCTTTCTCATAATAATCGTGCTGGACCTGGTAGGCTCTCTTTTCGAAAGGCATCTGTTTTACCGACTGCATCGCTGCAAAGAAGGGATACATAATCACGTATGCAGTATAGAAGAGAAATCTCCCCCACTTCCGGATCTGCTCGATGTGCACCGCTTCGTGCACTACTCTATGAGAAACGACACTCCAGTAGCCGTCATACTCAAATCCCATCACATATGCATTCACACCAAACACGATCCCAAACAGGCCAAACCGATCAAGCCATCTGGTGATCTTTGGATTTGAGTGGAGCTTCACACTCCTCAAGGCATCTTCGCTTACCCACGGACTAAACTCCTCGATCCACTTCTCGGGAAGATGGTTCCCTCCTACCCTTTCAACCGTACCTAATGTGTCCTCAGGTATCATCTCTTATCCCTTTTATCACACGTGTGATATTTAGTCGGTATCTTTGAGCTGGTATCTCACCGTGACCGTGCCGGTAAATCCAGGCTTATTACCCGGGTCCGCGGAGCCGTCCCATCCCTCAATGATAACCTCCCCTCCCGCTGTCACGTCACGGCCGTTCTCGAAGTCTACAAAGGTTTTGTGGAGTCCGACATCGTCAAAGTCCACTGCTATATTGTCCGAGAGGTACCCGCCCTGGTAGACCCTGATCTTTGCCGTTGTGGCGCCGTTTAAGTCTATGCTCTGGCAGTAGAACTCGACACCTCTAAGTATCAGGTTAGTTGGAGCTGTGAACTTGTGTATCACTCTCCCCTCATTTGCGCCGGCCTGGTCTGTGGCAATATCCACTATCATGCTCATAGGGCGCGTATCCTGCTTCATCGAGGCTCCGCCTGTAGTTACTTCTTCTACTGCGCTCTCCTGTGAGACTTGTCCGGATTTATTGTACCACCTGCCTTTGAGCTTGATGTGCTCCGATGGTCCTGTCTCCACGCGGATCTTTCGATGCACCGAGCTTAAGTGGAAGTGGTCCGCTGCGGAAAAGTCCGGATCCGTGAGGCCATCGTTCGTGAAGACAAATTCAAATCCTCCAAATCCCCCGAAGCTCCCGGGATCCGCGGGAGCCGCAACGGAGATCAGAAAGCCGAACTCGTATGCCGTAAGTGTGATAGCTGACATGGCCGGCGCCGCTCCGCTTGAAAACCCTACGATCTCATTGGAGGATGAGCTTGCCGTGGAGCTTAAGGAGTCCGGTATGTTGAAAGCCTTTACCGAAGCCTGCCACTCGCTCCCACAGGTTAAGCCTCTGAATATGGCAGATGTCTCAGTTTCTCCTATCCTTCTTGTTATGGCCTGGCCTGGAAGAGGGTTGCTTGTCCCCGGGTCAATAGGGGTTATCGTGACCTCGTAGCCATCCGGACTTCCCATCGGGGTCCAGCTTACCTTAAGCCATCCGGTTCTGAAATCCTTGTCGTATTTTGTGGATACGCCTGAGCTTGGAAGGAGGCTCGTGTCTATCCCTGAGCTTAACGTAACATCTGTCGGCGCTTCCGGCGTCCCTTCGTCTACAAGAGCGCTCTTGCCGTCTATGGAGAAGGTCGAGGAGCTCGTGCCGGTGTCGGTGTTCTGCTCGTGGTGATCCGGTATGATGTCGTCGGCAAGCTTCAGCCAGGTCCTCATGTCAACCACAGTAATTGTGGCTCCTGTCCTCGTGGCTGTGGCCAGGAGTGTCTCATCGCTTTCGGGACTGTCGGTTGTTATCTCTATGTCAAAATCGTCCAGGAGTTTCAGATTGTATGAAGTGTAGCCCGGGAAATAGGTGGCGTCTCCTGAGGCGAGTGGAGAGTGCTTCAGGATCACGTTGTAGGTCACGCTGTCATCCGGGACCGCGACCAGCTTTGTTTCTGAGGAGGCCACGTACTTCTCGGATGAAAGGAGCGCCTTCCCCGCTTTTACACCGATCTCTCCTGTAGCTGCGTCGTATACCTCAAACTCATCCCCGTCCTCGTAGATCACGCCGTAGATCTCGACTATGAAGTCGAGCACCTTCGAGAGATTGCCGTCGAGGAGGTCCTGCAGCTCATCCATTACATCCGTATCGATCCTGAGTCCTGTCTCAAAGCGAACCTTGTCCACAGTTTCTCCTCCTCTATGTTATGCCATACGTTATGGTATCCGCTATCGTAACGTCGTCCTCAATGAAATGCCTCAACTCAGGCTCAACCGAGACGGCTCTGTCAACCGGTGTGATCCTTCGAGCGATCTTTTGAGCCTTCTCCTCTGAGATCTCGCTCGATCCGGAGACAAAGATTATCACGATCTTGTCGAGATTGCCATAGACCGGATCTCCGGCATCGGGTCTCACGGACGCTGCGCGCTTCACCGAAACGTCGTCGAAATATGCTACTGATGCATCTACAAAGGCACCCTTAAGCCAAATCCTCACCGAAGTGCATCCCGGAGGTGCTATAAACCGCTTCAAGAGCTTCGTGTAGCCGGTTCTCTCATGTCCCGTGTCCGTAAGTGGTATAATGTCAACTCCGCCGTGGGTCATATCAACGATCCTGTATCTCGGCGGATTTGTCCCATCTCCCCGGTCGTAAAGGATAAGCTCATAGGTCTTGCCGGGTTTCACGGTGATATCCTGTCTTACGGCTGCATCTTTGTTTGCATCCTGTGTGAGCTTTAAGGCATTGGATCCGCTGTGAACCGTTGCGGTAGCATCCTTGATGCCGCTGCCGGAGAGAGTCCAACCCGGGAACTGATCGTCAAAGTCATCGTCCTGCACCCCGGTGTAGTCTTCAAAGCCTCCGTTTGCCATCTTCTCGGAATAATCCGGATATGCCCCGGGATATGTGATACCCAGAAACCACGCTCCGTCAAGGACCTGGATGTCTACCGGCTTCTCCGTAAGCCGCTCAAGCTCACCCTTTATTCCCTGGAGAGTTCCTCTCTCCGTAAGGATGCTCAGGTGTTGATCTATAAGGGTTTTGAGATCGGATTCGGATTCCCTCCCACTTAAGATCATCCCTTTCTCTACTGCCATGAGGCGAAGCTTGTCGAGGTCCATCTACTCTCCTCAGATATGTATGTTCTCGAGAGCGCTCAGGAATCTCTCAAGCTCAAGAGAAATTGCCTTCGTAAAGGCTCTGACACTCGATCCGCTTTTAGCGTCCAGGAGAACCCCTCTATCGCTCCTGTGGACGATCCTGCGCTCTATTCCGTCATCCATAAAGCCGGGGATGTAAGGTATAACATAATCTGTCCCTCCTGCTGTGCCGTCGAGAATGCTGGCCATATCTACGGTGTCAGCCACATTCATAAACTTATACTTCGCCTCCGTGTTCTGGAAGCGCCAGGCTGAGACTGATAGGGTATTGCCTTCTGCCTGGCCGTGCATGGCGATGTGAATCGAGTATTCACCTGTAAGGCCATCCTGAAGATCGTGACTGTTCTCCTTGCACTCGTCATTTATGTAGACTACCTGCTTGCCTGTCACAAAGTCCATCATAATGCGGACCCGGGTCTCAGATGTAAAATCGTGCGCGTACTCGTGCCAGACAGTGACTCCACCCATGATATCGAAGCTTGCAGATACCTTGAGCTTATCCTGATATACCAGCGCCACTATGTTTTTGTAGCCTGACCTGGAACAGACGGAGATATAACAGTTAAGGTCGTTATTGATGTCGTGCTTGACCTTTACCTCTGCGGTGTTGCTCAAGCTCGGGTTAAAGCTGACCCCGGATGTGCCTTCCCGCCAGTAGCAGGACTTGTCTCCCGAAAGCACAAACCAGCTGCCAACCATAGAGCCGTTCGACTCGCCACTTTCCGAGAAGCCGGATACAGAAGGGAGATCCGGTCCATCCCAGGTTACGTCCCATCCCATTTTCTACCTCATCAGCTGAATTCGACCTTCCACTGCACCGTGAGTGTATCGCCATCATTCACTGTCACGGCGAAAGCATCGTCCACCGAAAAGTCGTTCGAGCCATCGTGGAGCTTGAGCTGAGTGACGCTTATATCGGCTCCAGAAGCCGTCACAGAGGCTTCAAACTGTGCGTATGTCTCCGTGCCGTCCCCTCCGGTGTAGAACGGACTGGCTTTGGTCATGTTGTGCCAGCTGCCGTCGTAATAGGCCATCTCCTGAACGTACTCACCACTGTTTGTGGATCCGCTGGCGAGCGCTTTTGAGAGATTGGCCTTCATCTTGCTCGTGTGGGTTATTGCCATCTGTTACTTACCTCCCTTCTTCAGTCTTCCATCTCGTGTCCGGATTCAAAAAACCTGGTTGTAAGTCCTAAGATGATAGAGATTTATGGTGCCTCAAAAAAGGCAATGCCTCATTTACCCGTGTTTTTCAGCTTCTGTGCCTCATCTTCCGGGATATAGGTCTCGATCTCTTTCGTCCCAGTTTTTTTGATATTGCCGTCTTTGTCTCTGATCGTGTAAGTGATGGTCTGTTTAACCTTAACCCTGTTCATAAGCTACTCCCTTCTTGTGCATGATGACTACGCACGTAGATACTAAGGGTAAGCCTGAGAGAGGAGCGATCCGTAGGTCGAGCCAGTATCGAGATCCTTCAGGTATAGAGAAGTAAGCTTTGGGAGAGACTGATCTGAGACTTCCACATCCCCGTCAGGCTCGAAGGTGCTCGTCGCCACGTCTCTGATACCGTCTATTCCCGTAACTATCGAGAGCAGCTCCTCATTTCTTACGTCCTCTCCCCACTGCCAGGTAGAAAAGTCAATATAGTTTGCGAGAGCATCTGCCACATCTCTGTAGACCTCCTGAAGGGTATACCCTTGAGAGAGCTTGATCTCAGCGTAGACGTTTATGCCTGTGAAAGTGATATTTGAGCAGACGATTACCGTGTCGATCGGCGCCAGATCCTGAATGTATGAAGCTATCTGGTCAAGCTCTCCCGATGTGAAGCCTGATCCCGTATTGGCTGCAAGCTTCACGTCGACAGTCCTGTAGGCATCTCCGTGAGCTGCGATCGCTCTTATAGCACGCTTTGTCCAGCTCTCTGTCGCCTCCTGAGCGGCTGCCTCGTAGAAAGCCTGAGTGCCTTTCTCAAGCGATGAGATCCTCCGGATAAGCCGGTATCTGTATACCCCATCGCTCTCAGTATCCGCTCCTCCCTGTGCCGGTGCAGGGTTGGTTACAGAGCTTACGCCTGCGATCGGATTTACGAGCTCCGTCACGGTGAAAGCCGGCACGTTGGCATCCTCTCCCGTCGTGGTGGAGACTGCTCCTACAGAATCGCCTAAGCTGAGGGAGCCTGACAGTCCGTTCATAATGGGATTTCTCCCAAGGGTGATCGCTTTGGTTGTCTCGAAGATGATCCCTGAGCTGGACCGCACCTGTGTCCCCTGAGGAACAAGTATTGCAGGTGTCCCTTGAAAGAGCAAATCCACTCCCGAGACTGCTGCTCCGGCTCTCTCCATATCCACGTCTCCACCGAGCCTGTCGAGTTCGCTTCCCACAGCTGTCGAGAAGAAAAGAGACCTCTCGATCCTGTCCATCTCGTAATACATCTTCTCTACGGCCATGGACACGGCTTCGACAAAGGCTCTTGCCACCCCTCCTACACCGAAGTAGGTGATCTTATCTGTCCTGGATACTATTGCCTGAATGATCCGGTTCTGTATGTCCTCAGCTAACATTGGCTGTGAGCTCCTCTATTGTGTAAGCTCCTCTCGGTTTTACCCGGGCTATGATCCTTAGAGACCTGTCTTCCCTTGTCACAGATACGCTCTCAACCTCTTCTACCCTCACATCCTGATATAGAGTCTCTTCCACCTTCACTCCGTCAAACTCCCCTGAGACCTCCTGAGGCAGATCCGTTCCGGGTATCCGAAAACCCCAGGATGGGTGGCCTGCAAGATCCCCTGGCTGAGTCTCTAAAAGACACTCAAGACCTTGTATAAAGGTATCTGAAGGCGAAAGAGTTCTGAGATCTCCATCCTCATCGGCGCCAAAATCGGTTGTCAAATCCTGTCCGAGGATGTTTACACCTTCGAGATCACCGAAGACAGGGTAATCGTCGTCTACGATAAAAAGCTCCTCTGTGAGAGGTATCTTCAGCTCAACACCTGTCTCGATGTCCAGAGGCGAGAGATTGTTGTACTCGAGGATCTCCCTCCAGGATACCCCGTAGTCCTGCGCAATCTTCTGTATCGTCTCACGGTTTCCGACTGTATAGGTTTTGGTGGTCTTTACGAGGATTTTGTCGCTTCCAGAGGCCCTGGCACGTAGTACCTCATCCAGCTTGTCCGGAGATGTTTTTAAGAATCTGTCCATGTTCTCAAGTGCAAGGATGGATTCTTCAGTCTCAGAAGCCGCTTTTTTAAGCTGTGTGATGATTCTTATGGTCGTAAGGTCAAGAGGTGTGCTTGAACCTGCTTCATCGAGCATAGGTGGCGTAATCGAGCTGTCCAGCATCTCAAGAGCAGCTTTCAGGCTTTCCAGAGGATTCTTGATGTCCTTCACAACCCTTATTGCCTTCACTGCTCTTCTCTGCATCGTGACAGTGGTATCTCTCACGGTTGCCGAGAGCATGTTGTAATAGGTGTTCGCAACCTGGATCCCTTCTGTGAGGCTTTCCTCAAATGCTTCCTTGATTGTCAGATAATCATCCAGGACAGTGGTCCTTTCGAGCTGATCCTTGATGTTGGCGAAAGTGGCCTGGATGTCATCGAGGAGGTTTTCGGCTTTCGTTATGGAGCTTAGTATCGGATCGTCCACCTGAGACTTTATCACATCTCCGATTGCCGTCATGGTCAGGTTGTAGACAGGGAGATTGTTTCTGTCGGTAGACTCCTGGACCTGGAACTGATCGAGGTTGACGTTGAGCTTCTCGTCATTCACGTAATCGTAGAAGTTGAGTCCATAAAGAGAATCAGTCCTGTGTGAAGCTTTGAATACATCCTCCCTGAACTCCCTTAGCCTCTCCCACCCGTGCTTGAGCCAGAGTCCTACCCTCCTCGGCATGTAGCCGAAGTATCCCGATATGGTGATCCTGGGAAGTCCGAGTCCGAACTCATCCTTGAAGCCTCCTCCAAGAGTCTGCTCTATAGCTGTCCTCGTGGGGTAGATGTAGCTTATCTGCCGCGGCATCACAACGAGGTGGATGGTCTTTACCGGTATCACAAGTCCGGTTGTCTCCTCTATCTCCACGAGCTCAAAGACCAGGTGGTTTAGCTTCATCAGCTCAGGCCTCCCCCGAGTGTGCTATCTGCCTTGACAGGTGAAGGATTTGGCACTCCCACAGCCGGCGCTCCCGCACCTCCTGTTACCTGGTAGATCACTGACCCTGGAGCTACGTGAACCGTGACCGTTGCGCTCTTTACAAATGCTTCAATAGACTGAGCTAAGCCTTTGGCTTTCTTTCTTATGCGCTCTCTTGCTTGATTGTATGCTTCAGGGTCCAAACTGCCGTCTGCTTTCACGTAGCTGGACTTCTTTATCTCTTCTAAGAGGACCTCTTCGATCTCATTTGCGAGCTTCCTTGTGTTGAGCATCGTCTACCTCTCCAAAATATCACACGTCTACCTGTGCTGAAGGCAGACAGGTGTGATATTATTTCGTCTTGTTCTGCTCCGAGAGGACTCCTTCGGCATCTCCTGAGCTTATGGGTCTACCGGTTATGCCTGTATCCGTCGGGTGGGTGTGGTTTACGAAAAGATCCCACCACTTCTGACCTTTAAGGAGTGGTTCTTCAGCTCCCTCTCCCAGAAGGACCTCCACCGAGTTTACCTCTGTCCTCTCGTTCTTGAGGATGAGCTGCTTTGATTCAAGAGCTGCATCGCCGGAGATCGTTATCGAGATATTGCCTTTATCTTCGGTGCTACCAGTGAGTGTTATTGTTATGTCTCCAACTGAGCTAAGATCGAGGTCACCTTTGTCTCCATCGGTGTCTCCCAGTAGATTCAGAATCACATTGCCGTTGGATTCAAGAGAGATATTACCGTTATCTTTGGTTCCGGAGATCTCAAGGGTTATGTTACCATTCCAGCCTTCTTCTTTGAGTGCTGAAAGATCTATCTCAATATCTCCGTTTTCAGTTATACTGTAGGCCAAGCTTCCAACATCTTCGGTCTCATTGTTATCGTTAAATCTTCTGAAGGTAATCGCCTTGCTGAAATTTCCATCACCTGCGTCCACGTCGTCATACGAGCGTCTTTCGGAGGATCTATGTTCAACGTGTTTCTCCGGATCAGTTCCCCTGAAGTCGTCTAAGGTGGTAATCGGAAAGACCGTCGCCAGGATTACAGGGTTGGCTAAGTTCGAGTTTGCAAAGCCAATGAGGAGGATATCGCCATCTTCGACCATTACCCCATCGCTGTCAACTATCCTTGGACGTGGGAAGCGAAACCTTCCCTCAAGAGCTCCGGCAAACTGAGACGAAAAACTGACAGCATCCAACTCCCATCTGTTACCAGAGTCATCCACAAGCTCTATATCATCCGTCTCCTGCCACTTGATGAGTCTTCCGAGAGTGATAGAGGGGATTTTGCGGTCAGGATTAAGGTCCTGCTCTATCTCAAAGCCTGCCTGTGGGATATAATGCTTCATTAAGTCGATGTCTCCTCTGAAACACCTGAGTCGATCCTGAGACGCTCTTCCACCCATTGTCTGGTCTTCGGATCCAGCTGCATCTTATCCTTATGTTTCAGGTACCATTCTCTGGTGTTGTTGCTGTAACCCTGAGCCTTGCCTGCTCCTACCCAGTCACAGAACATCTCCAGCCTGTATTTCTCAGGCATCTCCAGGACTTTGATCTTTCCCTCATCTTCAGGGAGTATCCACCACTGCCAGTGATGCTTGTTTCGCTTCTGATGGAGGAGCCAGGCGTAATCAAAAGCTGCATCTCCTGTATCGGTCGGTTTGTAATAGCCTCCCTGCCGCTTTCTCTCATCTTGGTACTTCTTGCTGTCTCTGCCGTAAAAATGACTGGCATAGGGAAAGAATTCGTCTGGCAAAAGCTTCGAGATGTCGTGTGTGATCCCGAGCCAGTAAAGTCTTACTTTCCAACACTCGATCATGACAAACCATTTATGCCGAATCACATACCACAGATACCTGATATAGGCCAACATCACGTCCTCTCTCTATTGCGCTTCGCTATATTCTGCAACGTCGCTCCCAAAAACTGAATTTCCCTTGCTATCCTCCCCCGGTTTTCCCTGAGGCCCCTGGCAATATTTTTGCCGGCTTCATTCATAGCCTTGACAAGCTCATCATCGGGAGGCTCCTTGCCATTTTCTATACACCACTTTCGAAATCTATCGCCAAATCCTATTCCCATAGCTATAACTCAATCCTTATCGGCTCATCTTTCCTGGTATCCGCAAACTCTTCGAGACTCCTTGCGTTCTCTCCTCTCACAAACTGAACGATTGTCGTAAAGGGTTTACCAAATGTCCAGCTCTGGACAACACTGACCACGTAAGCTATTATCCCCCTGCTGCCTGACTTTGAGATCTCATCCTTGAAGAATATCTTATCCCCTACTCGAACGCTCTCGTCACCTTTCATGGTCGCCTGGCCACATTCAAAGGCCGGATTTCTCCGGTACCAGTTGAAGATCCTGTCCCTGAAGGGGAAAAGCCTCGCCTTTAAGAGATCACCTCCTTCTCCTTTCTCTATCTCCTCCTGCAGGTCGAGTCTCGTAAGATACTTTGTGGCAGCGTTATACTCCCTGAGACCATATCTTTTGAGCGCAGAGACGTCTATGTAAGGCCAGTCAAGTGAAAGCCGTCCTATCGATTCACTCGTCAGATCGAAGTTTGCCGTGCAGTTTACGATGCTTACGGCTTCTCTGTCGCTCACCCCGGACCTGAACTCCAGGATGTCACTGTTATTCTTCACATGACAAGGCTCACCGTCCACGAGGTTCTTAATGTTGTCCCAGAGAATATCGGCTTTACCTTCTGAAAGCCTGCCATTTCTGTAGCTCAGGAGATGTCCTTCGCTCTCCACGTCCTGATGATAGACTTTCTCTCCCTTTCTGTCGTAAGGCTTAGGCCGGAGTCTCAGGACAGCCTTCGATATGCTCTCGCCGGCTCCCGGAGGTCTCGTATCTACAAACAATTCGTAGAAGTCTTTGTCTATACAGGCATTCATGATGTTCCAGAGAGAACCCTGAGCCGTTGCGATCGCTTCTCCCGCTGCAATTCGGTCGCTATCCCTTGTGATAAGATCCTCTTCTATGAGATCGTGATACTCGACCGCTTCCGTCTCGGATATCTGAACAATGGCTTTGAGCGAGGGAAACTGCCGAAGGAGTATATGAATAGCTTCGGAGGGACGTTTATTCTGCCAAACTATGGTCTTCTTCCCATCCTGGTCTATTATCTTGTAAAGACCCATGAAGATCTTTGAAAGGCCGCTGTCTCTGAGTTTATCTGCCGCATCCTTGATGCTCGCAATTCCGGGGTGGAAAACGATATTGTCTTCCAGGAAGAGCTTACCGAAGTCTCTTCCTGAGATGTTGAGGCCGTATCTTGCACCGGATCTCGTTGTCACCCTGGTTCTGAATACGTCATCGACTATGCCAAGCATTACACCTCTTGGTAAGCCAATCTCGACAATATCCATCGGTGATATGCTGTTATACCACCTGGGGACAAGCTCGCTTGCTCTGGCAAGGTTTGCGTTTCGCCTGGGCTTTGGGATAAGCAATATTGTGAAGACACCCGCACCGGTAGAGAGATACTTCTGTGTCCTGACGGCTGTGACGCTCGACTGGAGATCCTCAGGGGATATTGCGTAGTGCCTTATCTTCGGCTTTACGAGCCTGTGGTCTATTCTCACTTTCCGGTCCGTTGAAAAGAGTCTATGCGGTAGTATTCCCGGAGGTGCTGCAAAAGCTCCGGATGGTTGGAGATAGCATCATCCACATCTCCGGCAATCGACTTTACAGCTTCCTGTGCCTCGAAGAAAGCCTGTTGCTCTTCAAAGAGCCTGTTCAGGTCAACGTTCACATTGACGTCCACTTTGGGAGTTGGCTTTGATCCTGCCGATCCTTTCATCTGCCATGGATAGGACCCGGGAGAGATACTCTTGCTGATGAACTCTCCTGCCACATCCCCGGGTGTTTTGAACTTGCCAAGATCTATCCCTCTCGGAGTTTCTCCGACCTTCGGCATGGTCTGCTCCAAGGCCAGGCCTGTTCCTATTGTCGCAAGAGCTGCAAGCAGGATAGGGTTGACTGCTCCTCCTCCACCCATGAGTTTCGCTGCGCCAAGCGTTGTGAGTATGTCAGCGCCTTTCCCGATGAGCTTCGATCCTCCGTAAGCTGTCCCACCGGCAAGCGCAAGCTCCAGACCGCTCATGCTTCCTACTACCTCGCCGAGCCTGTCAAAGAGAAAAGTAAGCGCTGAGAGGAGATTATCTCCGAACTTCTCTCCAAGCGACGCCTGGATCTTCTCCGCAGCTGTCGTGAGCCTTTCAGCCACCGGGATATAGTCCTCAAAAGCCGTCTGAAAATCCCTGATCTCCGGAAGCTCCATACCCAGGACCTTCTCAAGCTCTTCTCTACCCATTCCTCTCCTGCCGATCATCCTGAACGCCTCCGGCTCCTCCTGAAAACGCCCATAGAGCCTCTCTATCGCTTCGGGCGGGAGGTTCGGGAACATGGCTCTTATGCCTATCATCCTCATCCACTCAGGAGCTCCCCCGTAAAGGCTCTCGGCTCCCTGTAGCTGCATGTAGAGGTTGGAGCGATAGTCTTCGCCTGTCCCGATTCCTCCGAATACCCCGTACGATCTCGCCTTCATGTACTCCCAGAGATTTGTCTTCCCTCCGACCCCATACTGCAGAAACATTATAGGCTCGATGGCCTGGTTCGGCGTCCTTATCCCCTGCTGCATCGCCTGAATGGCCGTCATGCCAAGCGGTCCGAGTCTCCCCCATTCCGTATCCCCGAAGATGTTTCTGAGAGCTCCTGCTACTCCGTAGACATTCTCTGCACCCGGACGAAGCATTACCCTTGCCTGCTCCCTTTGAAGCTGCATGAAGTTTCTAAGGAACTCCTCGATCCTACCCTGTCCCATCCCCATAGTCTCGGCAACCTGGGTCATACGGTTTAGCATGGCGCCTGTAACAGGCCGTCCCGTGTATCTCGTCATCTCGGCAAGCTGCAAGCTCGGAACAGGCGTCTGCATACCCCTTGCCCTGGCATATTGGAGGAGAGTCTGCATCTGGCCTGCATCATAGGTGTTTATAAGGCTTGACTGTATCCGGTTGAACTCTAAGACTTCACGGCGGGTATATCCCATAAGGTCGGCTATGCCGCTCACTGACTCCTGGATGTTTCCAAAGCGCGCTTCGCTTTTAGTAAGCTCCCTGTCAAGCTCCTTCCATACCTGGAGCGATCTATATAGAACCCCGACTATGCTGCCGCCTATTATAAGGCTGCCAAGTCCCTTGAGCCGTCCCTTCCACCTCTGGCTCTCCATCTCCCTGCGGCGCTCCTCTTCATGTAAGGCTCTCTGCTCCTCCTCGTAAGCCCCCATCTCCCTTTGGACATTCTCCATTCCGACTGTCTGCATAGCCGCGAGTCTGGCTCTCTCCGCGGATGGGAGCCTCTCCGCTCCTCTCATGAATGTTTGCAGGAGTCTTCGCTGCTCGGGAGGCATCTCAGCCATCATCGGCTGGGTAAGGTATCTGAATCGCTCCATGGTCTCGGTAAGCTGCATGGACCAGGGATCGGCTCCTCCCCTTTGAAGCTCCTTCAAGGCTGCCCCCTGTGCCTTCAGCTCCGCAAGGCGCCGGCGCATATTCCTTATGTCCTGCTCCGAGGTCTTTTCTCCTCCTGAGCGAGCTTCCTCTATCTCTTTCTGGAGCTTCTTATAGGAGTCGGTAAGCTCGTCGACTGCCTGGCTGCCGGTTGAGAGCCTGTCAAAGGTGCCGATTAGCTCCTGAGCCTCATCACCGAGACCTTCGAGAACCCTCACAGCATCCATGAGACCTTGAAGGTTATGCTTTACCTGTATATCTATGCCTATCGGCTCATTCATTCCAAATACTTCTCCTGTTCACGCTTCCAGGATTCATAATTTCCCTCAAGCGTCCAGCGCTCAAAGTCGAAGTCTCTCGGACCTTCCTGCGCAGCTAAGTAGTCGAGGTAATCTTCGAGAATATCAAGCATCGTGGCTTTCCGGTATCTGCGATCGGATCTAGGGATATTGTAGTGCTCCTTCCACCATACGACGAGAGATCGCCGGCTCTCCACTTCTGCCGACCACTTCAGTGAAACTGCTCTTTCTTCATCGGAGAGCCTTACAAGCTCTAAGACTTCTCTGAGCCTCCTTTCTCTCCAGGAGTTGGACCTACTTTTTTTTGGAGGTATCCGTCGAGTATCTTCGAGAAGAGCGTCTTGTCTTTCAGGCCTGAGACCTTCCCGATGGGAGACTCTATCATAAGCTCATCGAGTATGTAGGCCATCCTGAGGGTGGCAAGCTCCGCTCTGATCTTCTCGGCAATCTTCAGCTTCTTGGAATCCTTTGACTCCTCGAGCTCCTCAGCCTTGGCCTGCATCTCGAAGAACCTGCCTCCGAGGGTATCGTCAACCCTGGCGTCAACCCTGAACTCCTGCTCGACCGACGGCTCAGAATCGACTTTGAAATGTCCCACACCTTCAACCGTAAACTCTATCACGTCACCTGGCACAGTCTACCCTCCTTCTCTACGCACATTGACGGACATTCTTAAGCAGATTCGCTTACGAGTACCTTCCTCTCTGTGTAGACGAGAGCACAGTTTCTGGCTACAAGTCCCGTAGGTCCGAAAGATCCCGCAACCTGCGTGAATCTTACCCCCCGAAACTCGCTTATCTCTGCTCCTTCGCTTGGCCTACCCGGAGCAACCTCCGTAGTGATCGTAAACGGACCCTTCGACAGGAAATTCTCCCGGGAAGGATACTCAAGCTCCTGTTTCGGGACAAAGAAGCTCCCGAGAGTTCCCGATCCGAGCATACGACCGGGCGCATACTCATCTACACCCGTCTTTCCATACTCATCAACCGGATACTGCTCAAATGTATCCGTCCAGGAGAAGTTCGATCCCCTGCCGATTATCTTGTTGCTCTTGTCCTTTATCACTACCCTGAGCGCCGATCCCGTGAAGGCGCTGTGCATGTCGTCCTTGTTGAAAGGGACAGCTCCATTCATTCGTGTCTCCTCCCTTCGGTCTATCAGCTTACTAAGATCTGAGTGGTGATCCCGATGTAGTTTGTCTCGTAAACCGGCAGCATCCTCCACTTCACCAGCCAGCCTTCCGTCTGGCTTCTGGTGATGGAGTCAATCGCGTAGCTCTGCATAAGCGGAGGCGTGACGTTGTTCTTCATGTTTTCGAGCGTATTCATCACGTACGACCTGATAAGGCCCTGTGTTACCTCGTCCGCTCCGATAAAGGTGTCGTCGAGGCCGTCTTTCAGGGTCTTGGAACAGTAGTCGGCTATTGCTCTCTGCATCGGTAGATAAGTCGTCTTATCGTCCGGATTCCAGGCTGCGTCGTTCTTCTGGAGTGTGCTTACACCTTTGGCTATGACGTAACCTGAAGGCTTTGACTGTATGGCGATCACTCCCCCGTCAATGAGGGTCGGAAGCTCGGTTTTCTCGTTCCACACCTTCTCCACCGTGCTTGCGGCTATCGCGTCGCGTGTGAGGTTGTGAGCTACAGAGTTGGCAGCAAGAAGCCCCATGACAGCGGGTGCAGTGGCCACATATGGATCATATCCGTCTATTCCGCCTGCTGCGAGTATCACGTCCTGATTGTTCAAGGCTTTCGCTCTTTCAACCGGATTGGTGTAGTCGGAAGCCGAAAGGTCAACGTCGTCTAAGAGTCCTCCGCATACTATCTGCACCGGATAGCCGTCCTGTCTCTGCGTTATCGCAAAGTCCCTTGCGGAAACCAGGTTAGCCTGCTGATCCGCAGAGACTCCCCCTCCATAGGACACGGGACATATAAGGCGTATGCCGGTGTCTACGATCTTCTGGGGGAGGATGTCGTCAAAGATGTCCTGCCAATCGGTAGCGGTTGCTGCAGGTGTGGACCCTGCGGTGGCTCCGGCAATCTCCTTGAGTGCCGATTCGGTTACAGCGTCGGGTATCTTGGTTGCTCCGCTTGCGATCTCGGCATCCAAAATCCGGCTGTTCTCGCTGAACCAGTTGACAATCTCCGAAAGGGTCTCCAGTTCAGTTGACACCTCCTGATTTGCCGTGTCGAGCTTGTAGATCCTGGCGCTTTTGTTAACTGCAAAGCTCCCAGTAATCCCACTTTCGACCTCTACGTGGGAGCCCGGAACCACGACCTTTACGGTGACCTCTTCCCTGCTTGTCTCGTCATCCGAAAGATAGAAGGTATCCCCTACGCTTATCCCATCAGTATCACGGAGATAGATCAGTGTGTCGCTTGATGAGGCATCAACGTCGAGATAGTGCACGTCCTTCACCGGTGTGATCGTGAAGGTGGCTTTTCCGGTGGAGACTGTCACCTTCAGCGTTACGTCCCCGCTTATCGCTCCGTATTCTTTGGCCGTGAGGACAATGCTGTCGGCTGGTGTGTCGTCCTGCAGGGTCACTGTAGCCTTCGTGGTCTTAACGAGTCCAAGGCAGTAGCAGACTCCCCCTCTGTGCTTCTTGAAGTACTCGAAGGCTCTGTGCATATCAGAGCCTCTGCCGTAGTGGTCGGCAACTGCTGAGCTTTGAGAGAAGAGCAGCAGCGGCTCAAGGCTGGCGTCGCTATCGTCTTCGTAGGGTGTTCCCTTATCCTGCTTTGCTATGATAAGGGGGATCGAAAAATCGGGAAGCGCTGCGCCTGCGTCGCTTATGATCTCGATCATGGAAGCGACTGTCGGCACCACGTATTTCTTCCCGTCGAAGTAGAAGTTGGCCATCGGTCATCGTCTCCTTTCATCTCTGTCGATGTTATTATCCTGGCTTTTTCTTAACTTCCCTCAGGATATTCTCCCAACCTTCAAGGGTCCTCTCCTTAGCTTTGCCTTCCGTAGCTATCTCGAGACGACTTGCCCAGCCGACGTTTAGACCCTTGATCTTGCAGAACTCCCTTGCCGAGTATTTTGGCTTCCTCATGGGATCTTACCAGCCTTTCTGCCTATATGTGCACAGAGCTTCTTTGCGTTCTCCGTGGGAAGTCCTTTGGTTTTCGTGAAGTAGGCGACGCACCCGTCGAAGCCTCCTTTGAACGTTCCATCCGGATTTACGTGCTCGGACTTCTTCGCCTTCTCGAGATCAGCTTCCACAGCCTTGTCGAGCTTTTCTTCAGCCTGTCCGAAAGCGATCAGGCTCTTCTCAAGGTCCGGATTGGCGGGATCGGGAGCGGTCTCGGCGTTTTCGATGTCTTTCTCCCACTCCCCTTTCTTGCTCTTCAGAAGATCGTTCAGCTCCGTAAAGCTCTTCATGAGTTTAGCC
>CAZTBA010000032.1:0-23750 GCA_964611725.1 uncultured bacterium | reverse complement strand
AATCAGTTTAGGATTCAAAGACAAGGCTCTGGCTATACCTATCCTCTGGCGCTGTCCGCCACTGAACTCATGAGCGTAACGCTGAGTGTGATCGGCCGAGAGCCCGACCATCTCCAGAAGCTCAATTACCTTCCCCTTGACATCGCCATCGGTGGCCAGCTTATGGACCTTTATAACTTCGGATATCATGCCCCCAACAGTCATACGGGGATTTAAGGAGCCATAAGGGTCCTGAAATATTATCTGTGCATTCTTCCTGAAAGATCTGAGTTCGGATCTGGGCAGCTCCAGAACATCGGCACTATCGAAAACAATCCTCCCACCCGAGGGCTCGATAAGCCGAAGCATCGATCTGCCTGCTGTCGTCTTCCCACATCCACTCTCCCCGACAAGCCCGAGGGTTTCACCGCGCTTGATCCCAAACGATATACCATCCACAGCCTTGACATATCCGACAACCCGCGAGAAAACCCCTTTCTTTATCGGAAAATATTTTCTCAGATCCTCAATTTCAACCAATAGATCGTTCATGCTGATCCTGCTAAGCTATATAACCGAAATCCTTCAAGTCAGATGTCCTATCTCTCCATCTCTCACGCACCTTAACCAGGAGTTCAAGGTAGACCGGTCTTTCAAGAAACTCCTCTATCTTAAATCTGGCTTTCTGTCCAACCCTCTTGAGCATGCTGCCGCCGGTGCCTATCATGATCCCTTTCTGGGAGCTTCTTTCAACATATATGTGAGCCAATATATAGACCTTTCTGCCATTCTCTCTAAACTCTTCGACCTTGACCGCGGTTGAATAGGGTACTTCCTGGCGGAGATTGAGAAATACCTCCTCTCGTATGAGTTCAGATACAAAGAACCGCTCCGGCTGTTCCGCAACAACATCTGGCGGATAGAAGAACGGGCCTTCAGGGAGGAGATCGCGGATTACATTTAGTAGTTCACCGATGTTCTCTCCTTTAAGGGCCGATATTGGAACAAGCTCATCCGGTCTCAAACCTTCCCAGATAGATTCGAGAATCGGAGGGAACTTTCCTTTGCCAACGAGATCTATTTTGTTTGCCACAGCGACCTTACGACCTTTGAAGCGGCTGAAAACCGAGACAAACTCTTTCACAAGGCTCCCATCGACATCGGAGGCATCTACAAGCCCAAGCAGGATATCGGCATCCCTGAGCGATGCCCTTATCTGGTATGCCATAGCCTCCTGGAGCTTCCCCTTGGGGTTCAGGAGCCCAGGGGTATCGATAAATATTGTCTGATAGTCCTCCCCGGTTAATATCCCCATAACCCTACCCCAGGTCGTCTGAGGCTTGGGGGTAACTATCGAAAGCTTCCTGCCGATGAAGGAGTTAAGCAGGGTTGATTTCCCAACGTTCGGTACCCCGATTATCGCAACATAGCCACTTTTGGATTCAGGTCCGTTCATATTAATACCTTTTTTGGCTCAAAATGATATCAATCTATATAAGTTTTCAGCTCCCAGCTATCAGCTTTTTGGGCTGACTGCTGATTGCTGAACGGCTGTAAGACAAGGGCCATCGTGGCTATTTTTGTGGGCAGAAGAAATAATCTCATATTCAACCGAAATGAGTATAACCTTACAAAAAAGCCCCGCATCACTCTTGCCAGCGTGGGCTTTTCAGAAAAAGCTGGAGCAAAACACAGGCCCCGGAGCGCTATCACTCCGGTATTACGTACTTGTCCTTATTCTTAAGTATCTCAATCTTGTATTGGGCATATTTACGCCATTGCATATCGTTGCTTGCCTTCTTATATTCGGCTATAGCCTCACCTATGTTCCCCAGATTCTCATAAGCCTCGCCCAGAGCCACATGAGCAGCGGCATAACTGCGGTTGTAGCGGAGTGCTGCCCTGGCAGAACTTACGGCGTCTTCATACTTGCCAAGTTTGTTATATATATCCGCGAGGAGATAGTGGGTCTTGTAGTTCTTTGGATTAAGGAGGGATGACTTCTTCAGCGATTCCACAGCACTCTCGTAATTCCCCTTCTTGCTGAATGCCATGCCCAGGTTCTCGAAAGCGCCGGCGTATTTGGGATCTAGCTCCGTGGCCTTCTCAAAAGACTTTATCGCATCATTATATCGTTTCTGGCTGAGGTATATACCTCCCAAGGCATTATAAGCTTTGGCATTGGTTGAATCGGCAGCCACGGCCAGTCTGAAACTGTCATAAGCGCGGTTGTCATCTCTCTTCGACTGATACAGAACGCCCAGGGCATAATGGGCCTTCGAGTAATTTATGTCAAGTAGGACAGCTTTCTTATAGGATTCTATCGCCCTGTCCACCTTCCTGAGGCTTTTGTAGGCCACCCCGGTGGCATAGAAGACCCTTGCATCCGAGGAATCGATCTCTATCGATTTTTGCAGAAGCTCGAGGGCTTCGGCAGCTTTCCCCTGTCTCAGAAGCGCCAGCCCATCGTTGTAAAGCTTACCGGCTTCAGGATTCAGTGCCTGGCTGCTTGAGATAAATACCATAACACCCGCGAGAAGACACATAAGAGCAAATCCGAACCTGAGAAAGTCTTTCCTCACTTCTCATACCTCCTGTTTACGGAAGTTAGAAAGTTTGAAAGTTTTCGCCCGGCTTTCGAACTTTCCAACCTGTCAACTTAGGTTTACTTCAGCTTATTGAAAATTATGTTCAAATTCACCTACCAAATCAAATCTCAAAGACTACTCAACGCCTGAACGACATCGAAACACGATGTGTGCCACCCAGGTCGCTGTTGGACAGGAAGGCATAATCGACATTAACAGAGCGATAAACACGTATGCCGGCACCAGCGGTGAAGTCATCGGAGTCGGACCCGAACCTGACTGATACAAGATCACTGTAAGTATATTCAGCACCCAGATTAACGGGACTGCCACCCCCTTCTGAGGAGAAATCGCTCCCAAAAGTTGATGCAAGTGACAGGGTCAGCCCTCCCCTGAAAAACGGGAATGCCTGTGAAAAGGCAGCTCCTACGTTCAGTGAGGGAAGCACCCTATCCTTAGAGCCGGTATCCCAGAAGACGTTCGTGATCACGATATCCCTGAGATTTATTCCTATGTTGAGTCCTCCGAAAAGAGGGTATAGCCCCCCTAAATCGAGTCCATACCCAAAGGCCGTGTGATCCCCGATCTTCCTCCTTATCAGCTTCAGGCTTCCTCCGAGGGAAAACCTCCCGTAGGCGTACCTTCCGTAAGAGATATAGAGCACATAGTCAGCATTGCTGATAGTTCCCTTTAGCTCACCGGGGTTCAGGAACCTGTCGTATCTCAGGTCGGGATCCTTAAGGACCGTATGTTTTATCCCATCGACCCCAACTCTGACAAGCCCAAGCGATATCCCTTCACCCCCCTTGAGGGGCATAGCACATCCGACGAAATTGGCGTTCACAATGCCTGCGAACCCTTCGGAATGCATCAGGGAAATCTCCCTATCCGACAGCGCGGCAAGTCCTGCGGGATTCCAGTAGCCTGAAGAAGGCCCTCCGGGAACTGCTACCGAAGCGCTTCCCATTCCGAGGGATCTGGCGTCAACCCCAAGCATAAGGAAATCGCCGGCATATTTAGTTGCAGCGCCGGAGTCTGAAGGCAAAGCCAGCAGAATGGATATGATTACAATGACGGAAATAGACTTAGCTGAGATTATTATCAACTCCTTCCATTTCTGAAGTTTTCTGTTTTGCTTAAATTAAAGCCATTTTGGACGAGTTGTCAACATTTTTTGCGATTTTTGCGATTCCATATGCCCCCCCACATAGGGCAGATCCAGTGGGCAAGTCAGCGATATCAGTGTGATCAGCGATTCAGCGTCCGACCGGGCCCAGATAGCTTACGTTCGGCCCTGACCACAGGTTCCAAAAAACCAGGATGTCGGATATTCTTACAGATGGATTTAATTGCATATATCTTTAAAAATCAATGTTATATTTCTCCAGAAATTTCCATTCTCCAATTGACTGTAAGCAAAACTTTACAGATCAGGTTATCATCTTTCCGGTGAAAGTCTGCCCGACAGGTTTCAGAGTGTAACAATTGTAAGATATTATTACAAAATAACTTTTGATAATATAGGTTATTGGAAATCAGAAATATAGATTCAGAAATCCCTTACAATATGGTAAGAAATGTAGGAAAACTTTACGATTCCGATGACATATTTACAGTGCCGCCAAGCATCGAAGGAAATTCGAATTCCGATTAGTGATTGCGTGGCAAATTCTTACGGCATATACACTCTTTATGTTTCTTTATGGTACATATTTTGCTCTTGTTATTTTTATCCTATCTTTGGACGCAATTTAGTCAATTTGAAATTTTATCTTGACAATACCTTAAAGTTTTGTTATTTTGCGTTCAGTTAGGTTTTTCTCCTTTAACAAAATCTTGAAATCTCACCATTCTACATTAAAATAGATATTTTCAGTTTCTGAGAGTCCACCCGATAAAGGCACGACGCTCGAAAGGACGTTTCGCAAAGCGGCGGGCCCTTACCTGATCAGCCTGACGGGGATGTGCGTGGGATTAGACGCGGGGGACGCTGATTAACTCAAGGCGGCCGAGCTATCGAAGGTAGGAGTGACCACCGTAGGTAGGTCGGCATTTTCGTTTCGATGCAGTTCCAGGGAAAAAGCGGAGGTTTAAGGAAGCACTTTCCATGTGAAAAGAAAGCAGCTTAGTTCCTTCAGCAATGAGTAGTACACTGTCATAGAGTTTGCTGATCAGTAAAGCATAAATAGAGAAGGCCGCTGGCTCGCACCCGCCAAAGTCCGATGCCAACGACCCTCCGGACCGGGGGGAAGAGAGTCATTGTCCTCTTGCGAGGGCTATGCCCTCTTCTCTTTCCGGTCTACCGTTTTCAAATATAAGAAGTTTCCGTTAAAATGTCAAGTCCCCTAATTTCAGGTATACGGAGGAGGATAGGGATGCACATTTTGTCGGACTTATGCCCCATGAGAGCAGCGCTGATAATATCGGTTCTGTTATGTTTCACCACAATATTGGCACCACCAAATCTCCCCGCCCTCACTCCATCCGGGAATGTCTGTGAACTCGGTTTCGAGCCGAAGCCCGCGAACGGGAAGTGGGAAGTATCCGTACTGCTGAACAATTCTATCGAAATCGGAACCCTCCAGATGGAGCTGGTTGGTGTGGGGCCGAATCCCTCGGTCGAGAGGACCGAGCGCACCAAGCAAATGGACTCCATACAGACCAGCACTCTCAGAGAGAACACGCTGCGCATCTTTCTGACGAACTGGGGTCCTTACACTATCGGCGTGGGATCGGGCTCCATCCTGATCCTGCAATGCAAATCAGACAGGCCTCCCCTTCTCACCCTTTCTCCCGATTTCGACAACCTCGCTTTTGACACCCGGGGCCGTGTGCTCTGTCCTCTCACGGTACCTGAAGGTTCTCTGCTGGAAGTGCAGATCACCCCACCGGAGGTCGTCCTGGAACAGGGCTCAGCCGTAGGGCAATTTGAGGCGAAAGATGCCATTGGAATTCAGCTTAGAAGCCTGCTTTCCCGCTGGCAGATCTACTGTGTCGCAGAGCCGGTAGCAGGACCAGGTGGCGCGCAGATTCTGCCTGAGGAACTGTTTATATTGCCCTCCAAGTCGCCTGATAATCCCGGAAAGAATTACACAGGCCCATCATTTAGCCTCGAGCAACCGGTAGTAGTCGCCGAAGGAGATCCGACTGGGGGCAGTATGGTTGAGGTCAACGCTCTCCACCTTAATGCGCAGGTTGATCCATACAAGCCACCGGGAATGTATCATGGCAAGATCAATGTTCTTAAGAAAGATAAGTGGAAGGACAAGAAGAAGGCTTTGGGAGAGATAAATTTCTCACTCAGCATTCCCGAGTATGCCAACGTTTCGATGGGTTCCGAAGGTCTGCAGTTTGGCTCGCTTCTTCCAGGTATACAGGAGGCAATCAAACCTGTTCCCCTTCAAGTCCAAACCAATTACCGTGTTCGGGTCCGGCTGGAGATACTGGAACTCCGAAGCGAAGATGGTAAGGGTATTATCCCGGCCTCGAATATCTCCCTTGGCGGAGGAGATACTCCACAGGAAGCACAGCGCGACGCACGCAAGAGGCCATTTGGTGAAAACAGCTTTACCTGGAAATCCGATCCCGGGATACACACGATATATGTCTTTTGCAGAATTAAGGTCACACTTGATATCCCAGCGGGTAAGTATAGCGGGATGATCAATGTGATATATGAAAAATCTTACAAACATTGAGAGAAAGGGGGTGATTGCTGGAAAGCGAGAGTACATTACTCAGAGGACAGGTCCCATCTTCTGGATAAAGCGCAGTATAAGGGGCTCCGGTCTGAGCTGAAGAACACGGGCAACCCGCGATGACCGGTTAAGAAAAGTTGCCCATAATTATGTGATCGTGGATGTTTTGATCTTTTGTTCCCTAAGTAGTCACCAAAGGGATAAAGGGGAGCAAATGGTGAAACCGACCACGAGCAAAGCGAAGTGAAAGGAGAAGGGAGATGAAAAGCTTACTTATCGTGATCGCAATGATAATAGCCATAGGGTTGCTCACGTCATCGGCAATGGCTGTCACCTGGGATGGCGCTCAGTCGGGTAGTATAAGCGTCACCTGTGACATTCCTGGGTATGCTCAAATCCAGTGGCAGGACACTCAAATTGCCTTCAGCAACAATAACGACGCCACGGGGGACTATTGGAACGATACGGCAGTTGAGGGCTCCGTGTACAATCCTCTGCCAAAAGGCACTAGTGATCCGGATGAAATAAAAGCGTCAACTGATCCATGGGCCGGCTATAGTGATGGGGTCTGGTATGAGTCCCGCGACAATGCCATGATCTATTTACATAGCAATGCTGATCTGACTATGACTGTGGCTGACAATGGTCCCCTAACAAGTGGTAGCGATACAGTCCCTACTTGGTTCACCCTTTCCGCTTATGGGAGTGGCGGATCAGCGCTGATCAACAGTCAACCCTATGGTGGCAGTCCGGGACTTCCAGGGAGCCAAACAGGTACTACGGGTACATTTCTCTATGAGTCCGGTACTAGCCTTCTTTTCGGCAATTCTAGTTACGAGTTTCCTCAGCAAGATGCTATTCCGTTGGACGGGGGTAGTAATTCTTGGGATGCAGATCTTGATGCCGAAACTGACGCAACCTTGACATTTGTAGTCCGGATCCATCGTAACGGGCTGTCAGATGTCATGGGGACATATACAACATCTATAGGCGTTTCCTTCAATTCCCCGTAATGAGAGGATAGCCTTACCAGTCGTGCCCGAAGAATTGAATCCCTCGGGCACGACTGTTCCCTCATACAGAAAAGAGAGTTAAAATGAGGAAATATATGTTTGTAATCCCTGCGTGTCTGCTTGTCTTTACAGGCATAGTATTTGCCCAAACTACAGAAAGATTCCAAGAAGGTTTCGGCGTCAGCCCGCTGAGATTAAGCCTCGAAGGTCGGCCAGGTAGCCGCGTTCAAGGCAAGTTCACAATAATTGCCCAAAATACAAAGCAGCGAACACGATATGGGATAAGGATCGCCGATATTGCTCAACGTGGAGATCCATCCGTTTCACCGGCGCCACCCGGACAAGGTGCGCGTTCATGTGCGGAGTGGATTACGGTGTCCGACCAAGTAGAGGTAGAGCCGAACGGGAGAGAAACGGTACCATTTATTATCGCTGTCCCACAAAACACGCTCGGAGCGTACTACGCTTTTCTTATAGTAGAGTTTTCTCCAGAAATGCCAGCTGCGAAATTTGCTGCTGTTTTGAAGCCCTCACTTGCGGTTCAGATTGAGCTTACCATCCCGGGATCTGCGCCTTTGCACATAGATGTCACCGAATTCTCCATACAACCTGGAATAGCAGGAGCCACCCCTGATATCATGTTTAAGGCAAGTAATACGGGTGTTTGGAAGAGTTCAGTGGAAGGTGATGTGCTATTGTATGGAAAACCAGGAACGTGGCCTATTAGAACATCAATCCCCTATCGACGCGGGGGAAATGCAGTGGAAATTTATCCAGGGATGGCTGTGGACTTTCGATGTCCTCTGCCTCATTCTGTTACCGCTGGCCCATACAAGGCTCTGGTTCGACTCCTCTTGAATGGTAAGATCGAAGCACGAAGTTGGTTCGAATTGGAAGTTGCCGCGAAGGAAGGCGATACAACTTCGGTAGGAGACTTGGTCGAGAAATCTGAATTGGATGTACCTTTGTATATAGAGCCAGATTTGGTGGAGGTTAGTACGCCTCCAGGGGCACGACGTACAGTCGCGATTAAGATTCAGAACCAAGGAGATCGAGAAGCTAAGATACAGGTCGAAGTTGGGGATGTGCGCATTGAACAGAATGGAATGTTTACTTTTTCCGAATTGGTTGAGTCAAGCGACAACGGGTGGGTTACTGCTTCACCCGAAATTTTAACGCTTCCACCGCGAAGAAGAAGCGTAGTGAAAGCACAGGTAGTCGTCCCAAGAAATAGACCAGGAAACGCAACCATAGTGAAAGCCGTGCGCATTCGTGCCACCGCAGCGGCCACCAAGTATCATGATGACTGGTCTTCAGGTGGAGATTTCCCAGTGATTATAGTCGCTCAAGATCCCAAGGCGGCGCCAGCCGGCCTAGCGGCTATAGGGTTCGAGGTTGTACGCCCCAGTCCTGGGCTGAACCCGTCCGCTGCAGTGCTGCGCGTGAAAAATACCGGAGGGAGAGTCGCACGCGCCCATGGTCGGATTCTACTTGAGCGGGCTAACGGACAGGAAATCGCCCGCATGGACATAGGTGCCTCTCAGAGCGAATTCATTCTTCCTGGATCAGAGCGTGAATTTCGCATGCCTTTTCCCCCTCTGGACAGGGGGAAATTCAGGATACGTGCCGAGATTTCACCGGGTGGCAAAGGCAGTAAAATGTTGCATGCAGAAGAAGTATTCACCGCACAAGCTGCAACACCAGAAGGTTTGAGGTAGCTAAGGATGAACCTTCAGGTTCTCGATGCGTGAAAACCATCGGGGCGTTAGGCGTTCGCTAGCATCGCCGAATCGCTGCCGTTCCAGCGAGCGCCCCGTTAAACCCTTGGACGGGAGGGTCATAGATGAAAAGAAGAGCCAGCCCTTGTTGTTGCTATAGAAGAACGTGATCAACAGGGTTGGCTTTTCTTGCTTCCGTCTAAGGCAAGTATTTAGCAGTCAGCACTCGGCTTTCAGCTTCTCTGGCTGGCTGCTGATGGCTGACCGCTGAAAGCTTAAAGCTTTTCGGCAGGAATGAATTTTATTATATTCCCCCTTGGAGCGACACAAAAAGGGGGAGAGAAATGACATCATTTCAGTTGACAAAAGCCCAGAGAGGGCGACTTCAAGGAATTTTGTCCGGTATCCGGGACATTCGACAAGCACGGCGGTTGCAGTCTACGTTGGTCTTGGGCGCAGTGGCTCTGATAATAGCCTCAGGGCTGGGCATCTTAAGTCCGGTCTGGGCCACAAATGAGGGCTTCGTGTCGGTAAATGGCACTACCTTCAGATTGAACGGAGCACCGTTCTACTATGCCGGAACCAATACCTATTATCTGATGGCATATGCAGCAGATGTGGGGCTGAGGAGCTACGTGGATGAGGTGTTTACGGAAGCGGCAACTATGGGCTTGAGGGTCCTGCGGACGTGGGCTTTCAATGACGGAGCTTCCCAGTGGAATGCCCTTCAGACCTCACCGGGAGTGTATCAGGAGTCGGTATTTCAGGGATTGGATTATGTGTTGAGCAAAGCTGATGACGTGGGAATAAGGCTCATTCTCCCCTTAGTGAATAACTGGGATGACTATGGCGGAATGAATCAATACGTTACGTGGAGCCGTAGCACATCTCCGGAGATCGAGGATTTCGTCACGGTAAACGGAACGCATTTCGAGCTTAACGGCTCACCCTATTACTACGTGGGCATCAACTTCTGGTACGGCCTGAACCTCGCATCGGCCGACTCCGACTCCGGAGGTGATCGGGCACGACTGCTCCGGGAGCTGGACAGGCTCAGGAATCTCGGCGTCACCAATCTGCGTATCATGGCCGGATCCGAGGGACCGGATGACGAGCCATGGCGCATGGTTCCTTCCCTCCAGCCATCCCAGGGTACGTATAACTCCGACGTCCTCGATGGACTCGACTATCTTCTGAAGGAAATGAATACTCGGGAACTCCGTGCAATTATGTGCCTCAACAACTTCTGGCCCTGGTCGGGCGGCATGGCCCAATATGTCAACTGGAATGGCGGTGGCGCTATCCCCTATCCCCCACCGGAGCCGGGAGGAGACTGGAACACCTATCAGGACTATGCGTCGGACTTCTACTCCAATTCCGGCGCGATGCAGGATTTCCGTGACCACATCAACTTCATCATCAACCGCGTGAATCCATACACCGGAATTGCCTACAAGAATGATCCCACGATCATGGCCTGGGAACTCGCCAATGAGCCCCGTGGATTCAACAACAATGAGGACGATTTCAACACCTGGATCGACAGCACTGCGGCGTATATCAAATCCCTCGATTCCAATCACCTAGTAACTACAGGCTGCGAGGGAGATACGCCCTGGCCAGCCTGGAACGGTCTGGATTTCACGGCCAACCACAACGGCCCGGACATTGACTACACAACGATTCATATCTGGCCAGAGAACTGGGGATGGTACGACCCGGCCGACCCGGAAGGGACTTACGCTTCGGCAGAGTCCAATGCGCGCACATATTTCAACGATCACGAGCAGAAAGCCGTGAACCTGGGCAAGCCGATGGTTCTGGAGGAGTTCGGGCTTGCCCGTGACGGGGGAAGCTACGATCCATCATCCACCACACAGTGGCGTGATAGTTTATATACTGCGATGTTCGACGAAGTATATACTTCGGCATCGACAAACGGTCCTGCTGCCGGCGATAACATCTGGGCCTGGGCCGGTGAGGGGCGTCCGCTGATTCCTTACGGGAGCTACTGGAACGAGGGGGACCCCTGGATCGGAGACCCGCCCCACGAACACCAGGGCTGGTACAGCGTCTACGACTCGGATTCGACCACAGCCGCTGTGATTGACTCACATGCCGTAGAGATGATCGCGCTGATGGGTCCCACGGAGCACGATGAATTCTACACGGATACACAATGCAAACAGTTCTACAAGGACCATATATCGGCTGTCCTCAACCGGGTGAACACTTTCAATAGCCGAACCTACAAAAATGATCCCACGGTTTTTGCCTGGGAGCTGGCGAACGAACCCCGCTGCAGCTCGGATCCGGGAGGGACCACGCTCAACAACTGGATCACAGAAATGAGCAGCTATATCAAAAGCCTCGACTCCAACCACATGGTCACGACGGGCATGGAAGGCTTCTACAATACAGGTAATCCAATCGCATGGATGGATAATGAGGGAACGGATTTCACAACCAACCACCAGGTTTCGAGCATAGATTTTGCCGTGGCACACTCCTGGCCGGACCACTGGGGATGGGGTTCTAACTACAGTGCAACCATGAACTTTGTCCAGCAACAGATCGACTCCGCCCACACGGTTATCGGCAAGCCCTTTGTGCTGGAAGAATTCGGGAAATCTCGGGATGGAGGAGGAGAAACCACCACCCGCGATACGTTCTTCCAGGGATACTACGATCTGATCTATAATACACAGGTAGGAGGATGTCTATTCTGGATCTTGTATCACGACGACTATACGGACTACGATGGATTCGGTGTATATTATCCTGCCGATAGCTCTACGATAGCAATTATCGAAGCGGCAGCGGCCCGCGAGACCGCCCTGCCGGTGGAGCTATCTTCGTTCACAGCTTCTCTGGAAGACGGGGCTATATGCCTCCGGTGGATTACGGAGAGCGAGGTGGACAATCTGGGATTCACCCTCTATCGAAGCATAACCCGCGAGGGGCCCTACACCCTGATCGCCAGCTACAAGACACACGAGACCCTCAAAGGAATGGGAAATTCCCTCGTACCTCGCACATATGAGTTCTTTGACTGTACTTTACCCCGCGGAGGTACTTACTGGTATAGATTGGAGAGCGTGGCATTTGATGGCAGTATAGAGACATATGGCCCTGTCCGGGTAACAACATCCTCAACGTCTCCGTTGAAGCCCAGGAGCTTTGATTTGAGACAAAACACCCCTAACCCCTTCAACACATCGACCATTATCCGGTATGAGCTTCCCGAACTCATGCCAGTGCATCTGATCATTCACAATCTGGCCGGGCATGTTGTACGCGTATTGGCGGATGGTGAGAAACAGGCGGGAGTTCATGTCCTGAAATGGGATGGTCGAGACGATACCGGACAGGATATGGCGAGCGGACTCTATCTGTACACGCTGAAAAGCGGACATGAGTGCCAATCGAGAAAGATGCTGTTAATAAGGTAGTCTCATCATCCCAGCGTCATCCTGAGCTTGTTTCAGGATCTCTTTGAATTTAAAATGTTACCCGATCATTTCTTGATGCTCGTTATCTAAAATCGCTGAGTGAACAGTCTCTCAAAATTCGTGATCGAATCTCTTAGACCAAAGCGAGATAGCGATGCTCGGACATCCGAAAACAAAGGCGTGTAAATTTACAATAACCCTTCTGATCGTGACGTCGGTACTGGCTATCCACCTACAGGCCATCGCAGAGGATCAGAGCAGTGATTCCCAGTTGATAAGCAACGTTTTCTTCGACACGGACCTCCGTCAGGCCCTCCAGGACATAGCCATGCAGGCAGGTGTGACCATCATAGCAGGCGCCGATGTCCACGGATACGTCACCTGTGAGCTTGAGGAGGTGCCACTGGATAAGGCCCTACGTATAGTGCTTGCCGGTACCGGCTATGCCGTCAAAGAGACTCCCGACTATTACTTCATAAGCTCAGTGGATCCCACCAGCCCCTCCTTCCCTCTGATCAGCGAAACCCGTCTTGTGAAGCTCGACCACGTAAAAGCCAATATTGCGTTAAAGCTCCTTTCGGATGTCTTTCAACGCTATGTTGAAGCTGATACCGAGGCCAATACAATATGTGTAACCGCTCCGCAGTCCCTGATGGAGCGGATCGTCTCGGACCTCGAGCTTATAGATCAGCCTCCCCGGCACGTGATGCTCGATGTCCGCATCGTGGTTATGGAGAGGGGTTACCTGCGAAACCTGGGAGTTCAGTGGGACTGGCCGGATATTAAGGCAGGAACCTTCACCGATTCCGAGGCCAAGAATGTGTATGAAGATAGAGGGATGGAAGCGGGCGATCTGCTCTGGCCATGGGGTATAGAGATCGGCTATACGCCGGGCAAGACCTTTACCGATGCGCTTTTGTTGTCCCTGAGCCTGATGTCCCAGAACGACGAGGCCACCGTGATAGCCAGTCCCCAGGTAGTGGCACAGGACGGCAAAGAGGCCCAGATCAGTGTCAACACCGAAGAGTACTTTCAGATCATCACTCAGGCGGGATATTACTCCCGGTCCGACCTGGAGAAGATCGAGGCGGGCACGGTCTTGAAAATTACCCCCCGTATCGGTGAGGACGACCAGATCACGATGGAGATAAGCGCTGAGGTCAGCGATGTAGTTGCGCGCGGCGAAAACAATCTCCCCGTGGTCACCCGGAGACTCGCCGAGAGTACCCTGTGCGTGGAGAACGGCGGCACGGCCGTGGTAGCCGGACTGAAGGACCATCGCGCACAGCTCAACCGCAGCGGAATTCCCATACTCAGAAGTATGCCCATCTTAGGACATCTCTTCGGAGCCGATGTCCGCAGTACATCCTCGCGTCAGGTGGATGTCTTCGTGACCGCACGTCTACTGCCGCAAGGGGAGCCGGGACCTGATGAAGCGCGTTTGCAGCGGCCGAACATCCCGCTGGTGGGGAAAGAATTCAAGCAGGCTCTCAGGCGAAGTCTTTTGCGTATGAATAGAGAGAGAGAACAAAGGTGAAATTGTTACAATACCCGAAGCCTGGTTTTATACCAGGTTGCGTTCAGAAGAGTGACGTATGCAGATTCGTGAAATAGCGATCCTCTTGTAGGGGCAGGGCATGCCCCGCCCTTATTCTCGGTTAACAACATAGGTCATGCGAGGTAGAGATATTTTACTTTATGAAATGCAAATTGGCATTAGATGGGTTGCGATAGGATGGTTTGTGACGTTTAACCTGGCGGGCTGCGCGCATATACGCTTGATCCCGCTATCCAACCGTGATGTCGTTGCCCTTACTGCCGATGACGTTGTGCGCGTGATGCGGCGGGCAGGATTTGCCGATCATCAAATTCTCGATATGGGAACGGATGTGCGCAATATGCTGGCTACATCGGGGTCAGTTGAGATCCGAGTGGGGAATAAGGTAGAGGCTATATTGGCGGTGCGGGGACAGTACGTCCACGTCAGCAGCCGCCAGCGGGGTAATTTTATCTACAATATGAATAGCGATCAGGATTCAGATAATCTCTATTTAAATGCCCATGAAGCAAACGCAAATCTCCGTACGCTAAAAGGCAGAGTAATAAATAAGAATACCGGGGAACCGTTAGGGGCTACAATAATTCTCGAAGGTAAAGAGTACAGATCCGATGTTAGTGGAAAGTATATGATCAAATCCATCCCGGAAGGCCGTCATGAGATTATCTGTTCGAAGGATGGCTTTAAAAGAACTTCCATCGACACATTGATCCAGGCGGCATCAGAGATTGATTTTGAATTAGCTCCGTTGGACACTTTATTTATCCAACCTGGCATAGAAGATGGAAAAGACGCATACGTGATTTACAGTGACGTTGCCGGGGATCGTATGGATGATAATATTAACGACGAAGAATTGATAATAGCGTCCTGGACCCATTCCGGCACATTTGCCTATCTCCGGTTTGACTTAGAACGGAATTTCCCGGAAGATGCAAACATCTTAAAAGCGATTCTCAATCTTTATTCTCCCACAAAATGGCACGAGGGCAATAGATTTCTATATGCTACAAAGGTACTTGGGTCTTGGAAAGAAGACACTATCACTTACAGTAACCAGCCGAAAAGTAGCCAATTATCTGTGAAAAATGAATTAAAAGGATTAGAAAGTTCATGGTTTTCCTATTACTTCGACATAACAGATTATGTCAAAGAGTGGCTATCCAATCCAGGGACAAATTATGGTGTTAAAATAGGTGCGTCCTACAATGATAAACGAAGTATTACAATTCCAAGCAGTGAAAACAGCGATATTATTCATCGACCAAAATTGGAAATACTTTATTTCAGATAGTTTTCCGGTCATCCCTACATCTGAACCTAGCATTTGACAAAACCTGTTGCGCATGAACGGAGAGGGGCAACAGACGTGAAGCTGGTAAAACATCCTCTATTGAACATTGGATATGCAGCACTGGTGCTGCTCCTAATGCTTAATCTGATTGGCTGTGCACACACCCGGTTGACGCCGCTGTCCAACCGTGATGTTGTCATTCTTACAGCCGATGATGTCGTAAGTGTGATGCGGCAACTTGGGTTTTCCGATGATCAAATTCTCGATGTGGGGACGGATGTGCGCAACATATTGGCCACATCGGGGTCAGTCCAGATTCGGGTAGGAAATAAAGTGGAGGCCATATTAGCGGTACGAGGGCATTATCTTCACGTTAGCAGCCGCCAGCAGGGGAACTTCATCTACAATGTCGAAACCGGCGGCATACGCTAATTCTCCACAAAAAATCTGCGCTCCGAAGAACCGTACGGCCCAGATGAGATGAAAGAACCCCGATCAACTCACAGTCCTTTCCCAACCAGTCTTCAGATCGATTCTGATTTTCCTTGACAACCCACGAGTTTTTGCTGATTTTCGAATGTGATTTAAGATACGGATTTCCAAACCGAACGGCCTTTAATTCGGGTCAAAGTGTGGTTTCTCATTCAATTATCCGAGCAAACCCCAAAAACGGAGGCCGAAGTGTCAGATTACATTAACATCTATTTGTGGCTCTTTTTCGTCCATCTCGTGACAGATTTTCCCCTCCAAGGGGATTTTCTGGCAACCATGAAGACGAAAAATCTATTTATACTCCTCGTGCATTCAGGTATATGGACGGGAGGTATATGTTACGTGCTTACCCACTTCGGGCTCTTCAGCTATTGGAAGCTCGTCTTTCTCCTTATCGGACATGCGGCCGCTGACAGGGTGAAAGACAGATACTCACCGGAAGACAAAAAACTCACTACATCTCTCTACATAGATCAACTATGGCATGCGATTCAATTATTAGTGGTTATGTTTTAAAAACTTGCAAGCTGTCAGCTATCAGCCAGAAACTGAGAGCTGATAGCTCGCCGCTGAAAGCTTACAGGAGGTACCAATGAGAGACCTGGCAGAAGTGGCAATTGATACCGCCTCAGCACTTGGGGCAAATTATGCTGATGCCAGGCTGGTTCAGCTAAAAAAGGAAGTGTTGAGGACAAGGAACGAGAAGATCTCCCTCGTCCGCCACTCGGAAGATCTCGGGTTTGGGGTACGGGTGATAGCTGACGGATCGTGGGGCTTCGCCTGCAGCGACAGGGTTGAGAAAGGCGAGGTCGAGAGGGTTGCGGCCGAGGCAGTAAAGATAGCGAAGGCCAGCGCGACCCTGAAATCGCACGATGTGAAACTGGCACCTGAGAGGCCATGGATAGATTCCTGGGAAACTCCGATTGAGAGGGACCCGTTTTCGGTCCCAACGGAAGAGAAAATAGACCTCCTCCTCAAGATCAACAACGAGATGCTTAAAGTCAAGGATGTGAGCCTTGCTGAAGGGCTGATGGAGTTCAAGGAAAAGAGCCAGTACTTCACCAGTACCGAAGGCAGCTCAGTAGCCCAGAAGATAATGACCTCGGGAGCCGGATACTCCGCCACAGCGGTCGATGCGAGCGATATGCAGATCAGGTCCTATCCCCATTCCTGGGGACAATTTATGAGTGCAGGTTATGAGCTCATAGGAGATCTCGGCCTCCTTGAAAACGCCACTCGTGTGGCCGAAGAAGCTGCAATGCTCCTGAAGGCGGATCAGTGTCCCGAGAAGGTAACAGATGTTATAATCGACGGTTCACAACTCTGCCTCCAGATACACGAATCCCTCGGGCATCCATCAGAGCTCGACAGGGTGCTTGGCGCCGAGGCAGCCTTTGCGGGAACGAGCTTCCTTACCCTCGATAAACTCGGCCAGCTCCAATACGGATCAAAGCTCGTGAACATAATGGCCGACTCAACGGTCCACAGGGGACTCGCCACCGCAGGCTACGATGATGAAGGAGTGCCCGCACAGAAATGGTACATCATAAGGAATGGAAAGTTCGTGGGATACCTGACTTCCAGAGAGACCGCCCCAGCGATCGGCGAATCCCCGAGCCGCGGCTGCATGAGGGCCGAGTGCTGGAGGATGCTCCCGCTCATTAGGATGACGAACATAAGCCTCATGCCCGGGACATGGACGCTCGATAAACTTATATCCGACACCAAAGACGGCGTCTATATGGAGACAAACAGGAGCTGGAGTATAGATCAACGCAGGATAAATTTCCAATTTGGAACTGAGTTGGCCTGGGAGATAAAGAAAGGAAAGAGGACGAGGCCCCTCAAAAACGCTACATACCAGGGCAAAACGACAGAGTTCTGGAACTCCTGCGATGCCATATGCGATGCCCACCACTTCGTTCTCTGGGGACTTGTGAACTGCTACAAAGGCCAGCCAGGCCAGTACGCCGCCATGTCACATGGCGCAGCTCCGGCGAGGTTCAGAAAAGTCAAGATAGGAGTGGCCCATGCTTGATAGAGAGGAATCGAAAAGGATAGCGGAACTTGCCATAGAAGCATCGAAGGTCGATGAAACCGAGGTCACAATCCTGAGCTACAGGAACGCCCTCACGAGGTTTGCGGAGAACACCATACACCAGAACACCTCCGAAAACGTGCTTTCCATCCTCGTAAGAGTCCTGAAAGATAGTAAAGTGGGGGAAGCCTGGACCAACAGACACGACGATGCCTCAATAAGGAAACTTGTGGACAGGGCCGTGGATATGATCTACCCTCTTCCCAAAGGCAGTGAGCTTCCTCCCGCTCCGGGCCCGCAGCAATACCAGGACATCGAAGCATACGATCCCGGTTCGAGTCCGGAAACCTTTGGACCCGGAGATAGGGCCAGAGCCGTGTCAGACGCCGTGGAGATCTGCCAAAACGAAGGATTGAAAGGAGCCGGATTCTTCTCCAACGACTGCTGGTCCGTTGCCATAGCCAACTCGAACGGGCTCTTCGCGTTCTACAGAAGCTCGGACCCGATCTTCAGCGTAAGCGCGATGTCAGAAGATAGCTCCGGCTGGGCTGAAAGATCCTCCCACACGGTATCCGATATCTCGCCTGTGGAACTCACCTTGAAAGCGGTCGAGAAAGCAAATCTTGGACGCAGCCCGCAGGAGATTCCGGCAGGAGAATACACTGTCGTGCTTGAACCCGAGGCCCTGGCTGACCTCATACACTTCCTCAGGGAAGGATTCGATGCGCTCGCCTTCGATGAGGGTAGGAGCTATCTCAAGGGAAAGCTCGGAAACCCAATCGCCGGAAGCTCGGTGAACCTCTACAGCGATCCCTACCACCCGCTGCACATGGGACGTCCCTTCGATAGCGAAGGGATACCGACAAGGAAGGTGGCCCTCATAGAGAACGGGGTTGCGGCAAACCTCGTCTATGATAGAATAACTGCACGGCACCACGGAGTAGAACCGACAGGGCACGTTCCCTCCGGTAGGGGGATTGATGGTGCCTATCCTTCATATATGGTGATGGAAGGTGGAAGCTCCACCCTCGAAGAGATGATACGGTCGGTCGATAAAGGGATACTTGTGACGAGGTTTCATTACCTGAACATAGTGGATCCCATGAAGGTCATAGTTACAGGGATGACAAGGGACGGGACGTTCTGGATAGAAGATGGAGAGGTCAAATTCGGGATCAGGAACCTGAGGTTTAACGAAAGTGTCTTAGAGATGCTGAACCGGATAGAGATGGCATCCGAGCCGGTACTCTCCAAAAGTATAGTTGCACCGGCAATAAAGGTTTCCAAATTCAGATTCACAAGCGGGACTGAGTTCTGATGCTGTTTTGTCTTCTGTGAGGTTACCCGGATTTTCCGGAGACGCCCCATCGAGGCGTTTCTATACCGCAATGACAGAGAGGCATATCCTACTTTTTGAAACGCATATTGATATTACAGAGGTGAACTGCGCATGGGAGAGTTTTCCGGGATAGCTAAGCTTCTTATAGCCTTCGGGACACTTCTAGCGATCATCGGGGTACTGCTCCTCTTCGTTGGAAAGATCCCGTACATCGGGAAGCTCCCCGGAGACATATACATGAAGAGGGGTAACTTCAGCCTTTACTTCCCCATTGTCACCTGCATACTCCTGAGTATTCTGCTCACGCTCATACTGAACCTTTTCAGAAGATAGCGAGATGTCGATCCTCATATCCGTGGCTGTCCTCATCTGTCTGGCCTATGTGGTGTTGTCGTTTGCTTTTCTACTCGGGACAGGGGAAAGAAAAAGTCAGATCAGGGAGCGCGAGGAACTGCCACGGGTTTCGGTCGTGATAGCAGCCAGGGACGAGGCGGGCAACCTGCGCAGATGCATAGATTCGGTCATGGCACAGGATTACCCCTCGGACCGTTTCGATGTGACGGTTGTGGACGACCGCTCATCGGATGGGACTCCGGAGCTCTTGGGGGAGATGTCAGAGCTGTATCCGGACCTCAGACTTCTAAGGATAGACAACGAGCCTGCGGAGCTCGCCGGAAAACAGAACGCAATGGCTGCGGGGATTGAGAGATCTTCCGGCGAGCTGATACTCATTATAGACGCCGATTGCAGGGTCTCCCCCTCCTGGATGAGCGAGATGGCAGCGAGGTTTGAGGACGGCGTCGGGCTCATCGCCGGAATAGCGATTCCGCGGGACGGCGGCCTGTTCACCAAACTGCAGACCGCTGATCTCCTCTATCTTCTGACGCTGGCAGGAGGGGCCGTAGGGATCGGGAGGCCCGTCAGCATACTCGGGAATAATTTCGGATTTACGAGAGAGGCATATCTCAAGGTTGAAGGCTTCGGAAAGGTCGGGTTCAGTATAACGGAGGATCTCGCTCTGATGAATGCTATAAACTCCAGGACCGATCTGAAGGTGGGGTTCTGCTGGTCGCCGGGGGCCGTGGCCGAAAGCCTCGCTCCGGGGAATCTCAGGGAATTCTTCAGCCAGAGATTGAGGTGGGCGCTCGGTGGCCTGAGATCAGGGCTGCCTTCCATCTCCGTTATGACCATCGCATTTGCTCTAAGGATCTCCTTACTTCTGCTTTTCGGATTACACCTTGCCGGGATCATAAGCCCCAATGTCCCAATAGGGATCCTTATAGCATACTCGACAGCAGATCTCTCAGTACTCATCAGGGGGGCTTTCATTTCCCAAAGATACGACCTCCTCCCCATGTTTCCACTGCTCGTCTCGTTCCAGTTTTTCTACAACCTCTACATAGGCATAGCGGTCATATTCGGCAAAAGAAATGTGGGTTGGAAAGGGAGATCATATGGGTCCGATCCTGTGTAACTATTACATAACATACAGGTGCAATGCCAGGTGCTCTTTCTGCAATATATGGAGTTTTAAGCGGAAGGATGCCAGGACGGAAGATGTGATTTTCAACCTCAGTGGCATCAGATCCCTCGGCGTGAAGTTCATCGATTTCACTGGTGGAGAGCCGCTTATGCATCCGGGACTTCCCGAAATGCTCGAAAAGGCCAGGGAGCTCGGGTTCATGACGAGCGTGACCACAAACTGCATACTCTACCCGAGATCAGCAGAGAACATAGAGGGGAAGGTGAATCTCCTCCATTTTTCGATAGATTCGGACAGGGCCGAATTACATGACAGGATAAGGGGTGTGAAGTGTTTCAGGTCCGTTATGGAAAGCCTTGAAATCGCGGAGAGACTTGGCGAGAAACCCGATCTCCTCTTCACCCTCACCGATGGGAACATGGGAGCCCTCGAAGGGCTCATAAAATTCGCACAGGATCTCAGATTGATACTCATAGTTAACCCGGCCTTCTCGTACTTCGGCAACCCTTCAACCGGTAGAAAGGCTATAGATATAGCTGAGCAGGCATCCCATGAGAGGTATGTCTACATCAACAGGGCCGTCCTCGAACTTATAAGAAATGGTGGGAACTCTACGGCCAATCCGAAATGCAGGGCCGTATCTTCCACGGTGGTCATATCCCCAGATAACTCGGTGCTCCTGCCATGTTTCCATCGCCCTATCGGGAAGCTTCCCATAGACCGGCCTTTGGATGAACTTCGGAAAGGAGAGGAACTTCGAAAAGCTATGGTCAGGGAAGGCAGATACCACTTCTGCGAGGGATGTGCCATAAGCTGCTACATGGACCCATCCTTTCTGTACGAGATAGATGGTTATTTCTGGAGGAGTATGGTTCCGAAATTGAATTATTGTATGGATAAATACATCAGGAAACATCTTCCCATTTCGGTGTAAGGAGACGCCCCCCCGAGGCGTCTCCGAGAAGCGCGGGTCACTCTATAGAACGAAAATGGGATAAAAATGTCTTGACATTCATCCAATAATTCTATATCATTCAAGCTATGAATGATAATCATTCACATGCTGAATTAAAATACAAACCCCGCTGGATTGCTTCACTTCTACGGAATGCTGTTAGAGACCATCCAATCGTCGTGTTAACGGGTGCACGGCAGGTAGGTAAAAGCACCCTTCTTCAGCAAGAACCTCCTTTTTCCGATTGGCGATACATCAGTTTGGATAATTTTGATTCACTTTTCCAGTCAAGAAGTGATCCAATATCCCTTTGGGCAGGTGCCGATTTTGTTGTTTTAGACGAGGTTCAAAAATCAACAAACTTGCTGGATGCGGTGAAAACCACTGTTGACTCTGATTACGATAAATATCGGTTTATACTTTCTGGCTCAGCAAATATCCTTCTGATGAAAAAGATAAGTGAAAGCCTTGCCGGAAGGGCCATCTACTTCACACTCTATCCGATGACCATAGGTGAGATGAACAATCTCTTTCCAACTAACCTTCTGGGTGCACTCTTTAAGGGTACATTACCGGAGCCGGGAAAGATAGACTCTATATTGGCGGACCCATCTACCCTAATGTGGAAAGGGCTTATGCCATCTCTCATGCAGTTGAAAACTTCAGAAGCAGTTTTACGGTGGTGGGAAGGCTACGTGACAACTTATCTGGAGCGAGATCTCCGACAACTCTCCCAGATCGACTCCTTACCTGATTTTCGACGACTTATGGTAGCTTTAGCTTTACGATGTGGACAGGTGCTGAACCAAACTGAAGTAGCTCGGGACATCGGCATCAGTCAACCTACCGTCCACAGGTATATTAATCTTTTAGAAACTACCTATCTTGTAGAACGCTTGCCGGCCTTTGCCCTTAACCGTACCAAACGTCTCATCAAATCGCCTAAGGTGATATGGAACGACCCGGGATTGGTATCTTTTCTTGCAGGGCTCTACGATCCTGAATCGCTCCGGTCTTCCAGAGAAGCAGGTGGGATCTTTGAATCTATGGTTTATCTCCACTTGAACGCTCTTACCCAGCTTCTGGTGCCCAAACCACGTATATTCTACTGGCGGACGACCACCGGTAAAGAAGTAGACTTCGTTCTGGAATGGGGGCGTAAGCTACTGGCCGTAGAAGTCAAACTATCAAGCAGATCAAAATTCTCCGATATCGAGACACTAAGATTATTTATGGATGAATATCCCGAGACCTCGGCTTGTATTCTCATCTACACCGGGGACGAAGTTAAGGTCATGCATGAGAAAATCGCAGCGATTCCGTGGTCTCTCTTGGGAGGGTATTTATAGTTTTACATGAATATTTTCAAGCATTTCTGAAATCGATAGCCGTCTGTCGATAGGTTTCGGGAAGACCGATGTCGAACCGGCGGCCTTTGACAACATACCCCGTAAATTCTTCAACCTGACGTAATTTCTCCAGGCAGGAAGTAAGTTGAAACTCGCCTCTTTCTCGGATATTGTGGGTGATGTGTTCTTCCAGGTACTCGAAGATCTTGGGAGAGAGAACATATTGACCAAAGACGGTCAGGAAAAGGTCATCCTCCATCCCATCTACATGAAGGTGATTGCGAGCATATTCAATTTCCGGCTTTTCATAAAATTCTGTCACCGAAAGAATCGAATCGACCTCCTGCCAGATGCCCGTAACGCAGCCAAACTTGTTGAGTTCCTCCACAGGCGTTACTTTCAGGCCAATTACATTATGGCCCACAAGTTCATAGATGTCCAAGATTTGCCTTACACATGATGTCTCGTGATCTGATGCATAGATGTGATCTCCCAACATCAATAGGAAGGGCTCATCCTTTACCCATTCCTTAGTACAATATACCGCGTGACCAAAACCCTCCTGCACTTCCTGTGTTACAAAAACAACGCGATGACCCAATTCGAGGACATAATCGCTGTATTGTTGATCTTCTTTCGAGAGCTTATTGAAATTTTCAATTCTCAGCGGCATCTGAAAGAATTCCTCAAACAGTGGACGATCCGCATCTTGCACCACGATGCAGACCTCTTCGATACCGGCATTGATGACTTCTTCGACAATAACCATGATCACGGGCTTAGCACGTCCCTGA
>CAZTBA010000031.1:0-24062 GCA_964611725.1 uncultured bacterium | reverse complement strand
CGTCAAGGGACACACCAATCGGTGCGGTCACCAGGTTCTCCTTGGTCATAACATCCCTGATCTCCTGATCAAGGTTGCTCTCAAACCTGAGATCCCTGTTGGTAAGGATGCCGACAAGCTTGCCTTCCTCAACTATAGGCACTCCAGATATGTTGTTTTCCCTCATTATCCTGAGAGCTTCTCCTATCTTTCTATCAGGTCTCAGTGTAATCGGATCAACTATCATGCCGCTCTCAAACCTCTTGACCTTCTCGACTTCCAATGCCTGCTTCTCTACAGTCATGTTCTTATGTATTACGCCGATGCCGCCCTCCTGAGCTATGGCTATGGCCATGCGTGCCTCCGTAATCGTATCCATGGCAGCGCTCAGGATCGGGATATTGAGTCTGATCCCGTCAGTCAGATTTGTGCTTATATCGACCTCGGACGGAAGGACATCCGACTTGCCAGGTATAAGAAGCACGTCGTCGAAGGTCAGCCCTTCCTTAATTATCTTATCCATGACCGATTTCCCCCTTTGCGTTTATCGCCGAAGACACCGGAACTTCGGATTAGACTTTAAAGGTAATAACTTATTGGGTATACGTCAACATTTTTTCCGCAAAACTTTGAGTAGACCCCACCAACGTCTCTGCAATCAGCCCCGAGTCGCAATCCTGTAATGAGCCTAATAAATGCTTGACATGAAGGAGTAATTTATTTAAATATACTGTTAAAATTGAGGATTATTTCCAATGAGTTCTGATCAGAAGCGGAGAATCCGTAAATGAAGGTAAAATTCTGGGGGGTCAGGGGATCGACCCCCTCCCCAATGCTTTCACTTCAAATAAGAGGAAAGATTGCCAGAACCTTCGATACAATAAGGGCTGAAGGGCCTTCCGACCCTTCGGAGGTTGAGAAACTCCTCGAAAAGCTACCTATCCACCTTGTATCGACCTTCGGGGGGAACACTTCCTGCGTGGAACTCAGTTCCGGGGATGACTTTATAGTCTTCGATGCCGGATCGGCCCTGCGCTTTCTCGGTATGGAACTGATGGAGAGAGGCTTTGCCTCTGGCGGAAAAATCCTAAACCTCATACTGAGCCATACGCACTGGGACCACATAATGGGCTTTCCGTTCTTCGGTCCGGCATATGTCCCGGGGAACACCATAATCTTCCACGGGGTTCATGAGAGGCTTGAAGAAAGAATGAAAAGCCAGCAGGGCAGGTGGCACTTTCCGGCGAAAATGGAGGAGATGGGAGCAGACTTCAGCTTTGTCAAGCTTGAAGAAGGTGTGGCGTCCTATGTCGGCAGTTTTAAGATCACGCCGATAGGGTTGCGCCACCCGGGAAGGTCTTACGCCTACAAGGCTGAAAAGGAGGGCAAATCCGTAGTCTATGCCACGGATGCTGCATACGGGAATAGCGATAATCTGCCCGAAAAATATATAGACTTTTACAGGAACGCTGATCTACTGATCTTCGATGCACAGTTCTCTGTGAAGGATGCCATAGAGAAGGAGGACTGGGGGCATAGTTCGGCCCCTATCGGCCTTGCCTTGGCGCAAAGGGCCTCTGTGAAGAGACTCGCCCTTTTCCACCATGACCCGAACGCTGACGACAAGTCTATCGTGAACACCCTCAATGATACGATAAAGCGTCGCGATCTCTCTCCGACAGAGACCCACAGACCTGAGATTCTGGCAGCCTATGAAGGGATGGAGATCGGAATTTAAACGGAGGTTAATGTGGACGTCTACGATGTCATAAAGAACCGATGGAGCGTGAGGTCCTATAGACCCAATGCAGTTGAGGACGAAAAGCTCGAAAGGATAATGGAAGCTGCAAGGCTTGCGCCTTCGGCAGCCAACAGACAGCCCTGGTACTTCATAATAGTCAGGGACGATGAAACCAAGAAAGCTCTGAAGGAAGCATATAATGCCAAATGGTTTTACACAGCCCCCGTCATAATCTGCGCCTGCGGAAAGCCGGGGGAAGCCTGGAAAAGGAGCGATGGGAAAAGCTATCTCGATGTAGACATCGCTATCACGATGGACCATCTAATCCTGGCCGCAACGGCGGAAGGACTCGGAACATGCTGGATCGGTGCTTTCAGGCCGGAAATTGTAAAAGAAGTCCTCGAACTGCCGGATGACCTCGAACCCATAGCACTAACCCCACTTGGATACCCGGCATCTTCCCCAGGTCCGAAGATGAGAAAACCTATGGAGGGGATAGCTAAGTCTATAGGATAAAAACTCCTAAATGAGCAGCTTGACAAGCAACATGGTCGTTACCAGGCTCAGGAGGGTCGAGCCCAATATCGCAGCGCTCACAAGCTCCGGCTTTGCGCCGAACCTCAGCGAAAGGGTGAGCGACCCTATGGCTGTTGGCATGCCTGCCTGAATAAGTAGAACCTTCTTCTCAAGGCCAGTTACGCTCAAAGCCTCAAGTATTATGAGCGCCAAAACGGGTGCGAGGATAAGCTTCGCCCCGATCGCCACACCCGCAATCTCCAGATCCCTGCTGATTTTCATCCTCGAAAATTGTATTCCAAGAATGAGAAGCCCCACAGGTAGCGCCGGCTTACCTATGAGTTCGGTTGCCCTGAGGAGCGTTTCCGGAAGCTCGTATCCGGACCAGATGACCGTAAAGGCCGCAACGACAGCATATACAAGGGGGATCTTGAAAACGCTGGTTAAGGCATCCAGTCTCTCACTGCTTCCTCCGGCCGCGAAATAGACCCCAAGCGTCGCACTTGTTATACTTGTACATATCATAACAAGCACTCCCGGAGAGAGTGCATTCTCACCGAAAGCGAAAAGTATAACCGGAAGCCCGTAGCTCCCGGTGTTCATCCCAACTATGGAGAGCTTCAGGGCACTCTTCGAGAGCTTGTCAAGTCTGAGGAAAATTCCGAAAACGGTGGCTACGGCCCAGAGCAAAAGGACGAGAAGGAAATAGAATACTACTATTCTTAAGGACACCGTAACGGAAAGGGGATTGCTCACCAGCGAATAGAAGATAAGGCAAGGCGAGAGGGCATATATCACGAGTTCAGCAAGAGGTTCAGGGTCAATTCTTCTGAACTTCCCGACAAGATAACCGATACCGATCGCTATGAAGACAGGTATTACGACTTCTAAAGGCAAATTACCCCCACCCTGAAGAATAGAGTGCCCCCAACCCAGATGAGAACACCTGCCTTTGCTGTTGACAAACCTTGGCCTGCTCGTTAATTTGGTGGCAAAATAACATTTCTTTTGCCGGAAGTCAAGTACGGATATCCTCAAACTTTAATCTGAAAAGATCATATCAAAAGCTATACACGAAAGCCAAAATTTAGTGGAGTTCAGCAGAAAGGAGACGATATGAATTTCCCAAAATTCGGACTCTTTGCGCTCCTTACCCTGACAATACTGGCTTTCGAGGTTCCAGATACGAAAGCCTCCGAAGGGACGAACTGGTATCGGAAAGTTGTCGAGTGGTCGGAGTCCGGAAGAGATACATCCAATTATAAATCAGGTAGTTCAGCAACGCTCAGCTGGGGCGAGTCCTACGTGCTCAGGACATACCTCAGAGCCTACGGGATATCAGGTGATACGACATGGATACACAAAGCCGCAGTTCACGTAGATACTATGCTCTCCAATATGAGAGATGTCCCCGGAGAGGACCTGACATATTGGGAGGGCTACGGGGACGGATTCCTCGGATGGGGAGCAACGAATTACGACCCTGAAGGCCACTACCAGGAATATTTCGTCCATGATGGCTTCATATGCGGGGCAATTGCTGATCTCATATATATTGCTTACACTGATCCGCAGTTTGGGGAAGCCTTCAAAGGGCGCGCGGACCGTTTCCTGGAGACAATGGAGAAAAACATAATAGGCAAATGGTTCGCAAACTGGGAAAGAGTTTCCGATTCGCCCAATATAGAGTTGGAACACTGGGGTGGTTGGGAGTATCTGCCGCATAACCAGTATGCCGTTTTCGGAAACCTAATGTTAATACTGGATAAGATCTCGAAATCCCCCAACTATACCCCCTATAATTCCGAATGGGTTCCCCTCTACCGGGAGCGCGCTGCCGAAATGGCCCAATTTCTTAAGGATCACTTCACATATTATCCCGGCCAAGATGCCTATGATTGGGGGTACTGGCCCGATGGAACTGGAGAGGATATCTCTCACTCCAACTTAGAGATGGAGTTCATGATAAACTGTTACGAGGAAGGTGTTGTCTTCAACCTGGAGGATATGCTCAGACTCGCCAATACCCTTAAAAAGGTAATGTGGAACGGCGAGGTAAACGAACCTTGGATCGCACAGTATGTCAATGGGGACAAAGGAAATGAAGATTGGGGATACAGGACCTGGGCATGGGTCCCTCTTTCGAGGTACGACCCGATCGTATGGGGCGTGGTTAACACATATATGCAGAAATATACCGAGCTGCATGGGCTCGGGGGTACGGCGATCTGCACGGCCGCGGGACTTGAACTCATGTCGCCCGGGCTCGGCCCGGCGATGATAGTGCGCGATATAAAGTTTGTGGAAATAGAGGGGGATAATGACTTCTACCCGGAGGACGAGGAAAGGGGTGAACTGACAATATCGGCAATCAATATTGGCAGACCTCTGGATAGCCTCTCGGCGTCCATATCTACCACAAGCCCTCACATCTCTGTCGATACAGCAACTTCGGAGCTTGGTCAGGTCGGAAATCTGGACAGCACGTCCAACGCAGCCTCACCTTTCGTAATATCGATGGCTCCGGATGTTCCGGGGCACATGGCATCCTTCCGTATAGACTTTGCTTCAGGGCCGTATTCTCAGGGAATAGACCTCGAGATCCCTGTCGGAAAGATGCCGATCCTGCTCGTGGACGATGATGGAGGAGAGAGCCACGAAGAGAGCTATACCTCCGTCCTTGACAGTGTGAGCCTTTACAGGGTGTGGGATGTATCGGAGCTTGGTCCACCAGGATACGAGATAATGCCCTACGACAAGGTAATATGGCTAACAGGATATGCTTCGGAGAACACGCTAACCTTGGATGACAGAAAAGTACTTGGGGAATATTTGGATAGTGGCGGAGGGCTTTTCCTGCTCGGTCCTGGAATTCTGGACGATATACTGAGCCCCGGTTCAAGGGACACTACCTTCGTCGAAAGCTACCTCCATGCACGTCCGCTTGAGACGAGATCAGATCGTCCGGTGGTCACAGTGCTCGAGGAAGGGATATCAGAATCCAAATTCATAGTGCTCTACCTGAGTGAAGAGATGGAACACATAAGGGAGATAGAGCCCGCGGATGACGCTGTCCCTGTTCTGGAATACTATGAAGGCCACACTGCTGCGATAAGGATACGGGAAGGCCCCCACCACTTAGTTTATTTCACTTTCGGTCTGGAAGCTCTCGCAAAATATCAATACCTCCGCCTCAACATAATGAAGAAGGCTATGGAATGGCTTGGGCTCAGGACCGACGTCGGATCGACCGAGACAGGACTGAAGGACCCTGCCTCGCCATCCGTGAGAAGCTATCCCAATCCCTTCAACTCATGCGTTGAGATAGCGATTACAACCTTCCCTGAAGGCGTTGACGGGCTCGAGCTCGAGATCTTCGACGTCCTCGGGCGGAGGGTTGCCGAAATATCGGATTTTTATGAGAAGCAAGGGCTCTTCATATTCCGATGGGATGGGAGCGACAACCGGGGTCGTAGCCTCGGGAGCGGTCTCTACCTGTGCAGGGCTAAGCAAAGATCGAGAACTCTTGTGGGCAAGTTAGTGATTCTGAGATAAGACAATTGTCGAAATGCTCAATCCCAGGAATAGCGGACAAGGCGCACCCCTGAACCGAAGTATATACCGGTATCGTTTACTGCAAAGCCACAGTTTATGCCATCCGGGTACTCCGCAATCTTCTCGGTGGAGTAGCTTTCGGGATCTATTCTAAAGACCGTATTTCCCGCAAGCCCATAGATGAACCCATCTTTACAGAGACCAAGCGATATCTCGTGTACAAAGCCGTAGGGTATGTGAGCAGTGTGGACTATGTGCTCGAGTTTCGGGTCATATACAAAGAGGGTATTAGAGAACAGGCTTACCGCGAAGACCTTCCCGTTGGCTGCTGCCATCGCAACGATCCTCCCATCCCCCGGGACAGGCACAATATCTATAACCTTCTTCTTTGCAGCAGGGTCCCAGCCGAAGAAGTGTGCGTCCTCCTCGACAGGGCTGGTTCCACCGCCCCCGGCTATGCTACTCCCACCGAATATAATGCCACTTTCGGGCTCATATACAAGTGAAACTATGCTCTGGTCCGGTATGAGGTTACGATAGTTTTCGACAAAGCTATCAGAATCAGGATCATAGCATCCCAAGGCCCCGCCGAGCTCACCGTAAGGTGGCAGGCTCCCGATGAAAATCCTCCCATCCGGCCCGACGATCATGGCGCGCGGGCGAAGGTGGCCATCCCCGGCATACCCTATGCCTCTCGGGTTGGAGTCAGGTTCCTTCCCATAATTCCACGGTTTCAATGGATCATACACCGAAAGCCATGATCCGGTATATGCACAGACATAGAGCTTGTCGTCGAGCTCAACCATAGAATAGATCTCTCCGTCCACATCGGTAGGGTTTCCGAGGTCCTTAAGGCTTCCACTTTGGGGATCATACTCGAAAAGCACAAGCGGCATCGCCGAGCTACCATAGATTCTACCATAAGGGCCTGAACCGACCATGAAGACTATCGATCCTGAACCCTCATAGGTGAAGCTATGCTGTTCTGACCTGTCGGTCTCAGGATCATAGATAGTGTAGCTTGTCCCGGCAACATCCTTTATCATGTGACCATTACGAAGGACGAGGGGCTTCTCACCAGGATAATCCGAACGATCTACAGGAACCATCACACCGTCCTCTATCCTGAACCAGCTTTCCCCGACCACAGCGTAGACATTTCCGCCCTCTGACGACATAACATATCCGGATTTCTCCGAGCGATGCTCATCGGGAAGCACCGACCAGTGCTCCCCTGTTTCCGGATCGTAAGCTACAATGTTCGCTTTCCCATAGCCGACCCCAACATAGATCCTGCCGTCGGGTCCCGTCGCTATGGAGCGTGTATACATCTGGGTGTCATCCATCCTCCCGAGGTCCGCCATCTCGCCGGTCTTCGGATCGTAGGATACGATCTTGGCGCTGGGATACGTGCATCCGTAGAGTTTCCCATCATGCCCGATCGTATACATCCAGATATAGGTTTCGGTCTCGGAAGGCTTCCCAACGACCTCTATGCCCCTGTCGGGACTTTTCGGATCGAAGCGGAGTATCAGCCCGCCGTCCCAGGTCCCCAGGTAGATCTTATCGTCCGGCCCTTTGATAAAGGCCCATGCCCCGGGCCCTTCAGGGGCATTATACTGGGTGGACTTTCCAGTCTCCGGGTCCACGGCCACTATGAAAAGCGTCCCGCCGATCTGGTTGAAATTGAAATAGAGAAGATCCTTTTCTCCGGTAGAATCGGGGCCGACTATGCATCCCTTGAACCCGGCGCGCTTCACGGGCACGCCTATCACCTCGAAGTTTTCCTTCGCCAATGCTTCCATATTTTCCGCCCCCATGATGAGAACCAAAATAACGAGTAACAATCCGGTCAATCTGGAGCTAACCATATGACGCCATCCTCTCAGCTTGCGATGTCCTCAGCATCAAACGGCTGCGGAAGGATCGCGATATCCCTCAGCCATCTCCTGTAGATCTCAAGCGAAAACGGAGGTGATCCACAGAGGTAATGATTGCCGTATTTCCTGTCACCTGTTTTCCACTCTATCAGAAAGAGCTTCTGTTCACCCCGGGAGACCCCTATGCGGCAGATCTCGAGGTTGCGGTTCGCCTCCACGAAGAAATCTCCACTCAAAACGATGCTTCCGCTGTCTGCATCCTTTATGCTATAGCTTCCCGAGATCTCGTCCCTCGAATCGTTCCCCACAACCACGGGAAGATGCCAGGCCGAGGGTTCCCCTATCATTATGCAGACTGGCACCTGGACACGTCTGATATAATAGTAAGCGAGCTTCTTTGCGAAATAGTAATCGACCACGGCATCCGAGAACTGCGGCCAGCAGTCTATCACGTTCCACCAGAGTATCCCCGAACATCGCCATTTACGCATCCGTGCAAGCTCTATGAAAAATTTCTTGGCCTCCGCCTGTGATATCTGGCTTGCAGGCGCGAATCCTTCCAGGCTATCCGGCACCTTTCCGAAAAACTCCTTCACCTGATTTACCATAATCTCATTCCGGTTGTAGCCGCGGCGTGACCTCCGCCAATGCTCGACCGAATGAAGCCGCCAGTTGTCGTTATCCCACGGCCACAGGCTTTCCTGAGGAATGAATTTCTTTATGCTCGATACGTTCGGACAGCCGTGGTAGCCGATCTCGCTTATGAAGCTGGCGGTGTTATCGAGGTAGTAACGGCTCTTGAAATAATCGCGAGGGCCCCAGAGGTGCTGCTCAGGAGCGTCCTCTTTGTCCATATTTCGAGAGACTTCGGGGGATATGTAGGGGGAACTCGGGATATAGGGGCGATGTGGATCGCAGGACTGGACCACCCTCTTGAGCGTGTCGCGGGTGAGCCTGTTATCCTCGGGAAGCAGGTTCTCGCTGAAGAACCCCCCGTCAATCTCGTTGTCGCCACACCAGATAGCGAGGGATGGATGGTTGCGGAGCTTCCGAATTACCTTCCGACCCTCTTCCTCCACAACCTTCTGAAAGCCATCCGTCTGCGGGTACTTTGCGCATGCGAACGAGAAATCCTGCCAGACCATTATCCCTCTCTCATCACACAGGTTGAAGAAACTATGGTCTTCGTAGACGTTCCCTCCCCAGCAGCGGACCATGTTACAGCCGAGGTCATCGAAAAGTTCCAGGGCTTCATCGACCCTCTCGGCATCCCTCGAATGGAAAGCGTCGAGCGGAACCCAGTTCGCGCCTTTGACCATTATCGGCTCACCATTTACTATGAAGCGGAACTTCCCGTCCTCGCCGCCGTATTCGGTCCGTTCGAGGTGGACGGTGCGCACCCCTATCCGACCGGTTCTTGAGGAGAGCACCTTCTCTTCCCTGATAAGGTCACATCTCATCTCATAGAGACAAGGCTCTCCGTATCCCTTCGGCCACCAGAGTTGCGGATCGGGGATATCTATGTAGACCTTCCCTGCAACGAACTCGACCGGAAGTTCGCGCTCGAACCGGTGATCGCCGCATTTCCCGGTAAACCTGAGCGAAAAACCGTCCAATATAGGTTCGGCAGTTTCGAACTTGAAATGACAGACAACCTTCGCGGATTCCGAACCTACATTCGCAGTGTAGTAATAGAGATCAGTTATCTCATCCGTATCGTGAGCGATGATCTCCACCGGACGCCATATGCCGGCGGACACGAACCTCGGTGCGATGTCCCACCCGTACATGTGTGCTGCCTTGCGTATCCAGAGGCACTCCTCACGGTTCTCCCACGAAGTGAGGATCGGATCGTAATCATAACTGCGAGCGGCATTTATCGGAGAACGGATACGAACGGCGATATGATTCGTCGCACCGATCCGGAGCGTATCCGTAACATCGAAGCTCTGTTCCGCAAGCATGTTCGCGCATTCCCCGACCCTTGCGCCATTGAGCCAGACCTCCGCGACACAGTCGAGGCCATGGAAAAGGAGCTCACATCTTTTCCCGGCGAAACCTTCCGGCATCTCGAATTCACGCTGATACCACCACTGATAGAACTCATATTTCCTGAAGCTGTACATGTTTCTGCCGAAGAAGGGATCTCCGACCTTACCAGCCCTCTGCAGGTCCATCTCGACGTTTCCCGGGACCGAAGCAGATATGGTCTCGGAACCGACGGCATCAAGATCGTCAGGTCCGGGTACATCCGCCGTCCCTTCGAGGAAATAGCTCAGTTTCCACATCCCATTGAGGGAGATACAATTCATATCATGTCCCCTATTATCCTTAGGATTTCAAACTTCGATAAAATTTCCCTGATCCAGTGCGGCACACAGTGAAGCAATATCGCCTATCCTCTCTCCGAGGGCAGGGGTGGTGATCTCACATACCTCCGCCGCCCGGGTCAGCGCCTCGCGCCGGATGACCCTGCGGGCCGGCTCCAAGAGGAGATCCCCGAGTCTCACGGCCATGCTTCCTATGAGTATCCTTTCAGGGTTTAAGAGATCAACTATCAGTGCAAGCCCCTTCCCGAGGTAACGGCCACATGTGCACACGACATCCAGTGCATCGGCGTCTCCCCTGTGTGCAAGCTCCGTAAGCTCCCTCGCGCTTATCCCTTTCTCCCAGCGTTCAGGAAACCTCTGGCGCGCGAGCCTCTCCAGTCCCGGGCCGCTGCAGAAGGCCTCCCAGGAGCCCTTTTTACCATAGACCTTCGGGCCACGTGTTGAAATGCGCCAGTGCCCGATCTCCCCGGCGAGGTAGTTCGTGCCGCGGTAGAGCTTCCCGTCGAGTATGAGCCCCGCTCCGAATCCCGTTCCCATCGTGATGAATATTATATTGCGGAATCCTCTCCCGGCTCCGAAGAAAAACTCCGCCAGCGTCCCGGCATTTCCATCGTGCTCCACGTAAACGGGAAGACTGAATTCCCTCGAAAGCAGGTCTTTGAGCGGTATGTCGTCCCACCCCGGCAGGTTCGGTGGGGAGTAGATTCTCCCTTTAAGGACATCCAGTGGCCCACCTATCGAGACACTTATGGCGGAAACCTCAGGGACAGCTTCCCTCAGAACCGCATCTATCGTCTTGCACAACCTCTCAAACGTTTCTTCAAAACCCCGCCCTGTGGGGAAGCTTTCCCTCCTCAGGATCTCACCCTTTGAGGTCCCCAGGACTACAGCGGTCTTCGTACCGCCGATATCGAGTCCAGCTATGTTTACGGCCATAAACAGATCTTCCTTCATTTAAAGAACCGAAGCGCTCGTCCTTGTAGGGGCAGGGCATGCCCTGCCCTTGCAGATGTTCATCTGTAGAGACGCCTCGGATGAAGTTTAAGAATTCATCTGTACGGCAATTTACGGACGATTGGTTTTATGAGATGCCGAAACAAGTTCGGCATGACAGTTTGCCAGATCAGCTAAAGCAGTGTACCAGGAACGCCGCCCCCTAGCGTCATCCTGAACTTGTTTCAGGATCTCTTTAAAAGAGAAAAATGTCTCATGGAAGATGCTTAATCCATCTATGCATATCTATCCGAAGACCGTTCTGAGAAGCTGGAGCGGTTCGTCCGCCGTTATCCTGACCGTCATCTCATCTATGATCTCAGCGCCTGGCCTCCGGGAGAGGGTGCCGATCCAACCCTTTCCGGCCTGCGTGTTCTCTATTATAAGCTCGAGGGGCGGCTCCGGCTTAAAGGGCTTTGAATCCGAAATAACCTTCAGTGCCTCCTTTGCGCCGGAGCGGATATTTCTCAGGACCTGCTCTTGAGGGTAGTAGACCCCGAACGTATCGCATATGCTCCGTTTGGTTGGAACCGTTATGGCTAAGGGATTAAGGCCTTTCATTTCTTCACAGGCTCTGTCCGAGCCACTCAGGAAGACGGCAGGTTTGTCGTAGCTTCCCGCTATGAGCGCCATCGTACCAGCTTCGCCTATTATTTTGCCGTTCAAAGTCCACCTCTGGACGGAGGCGTGACTTTGAGTATGCGACATTATACCGCCGATCCCGGCGGCGCCATGCTGGCCGATGATGAAGACAGCGTCGAAATCGTCCGCATCGAAACCCCACGGAATAAGGAACGGACGGCCTGTCAACAGGTAAGCCCTCCTGTCGAAATGCTCCAAATCTATTCCACCAGCCCCGTGGCCATCCAGGACGTATACTTTCTCTACGCCCTCTTCAAGCAGCGAATCGACAGCAGCGTTCACCTCCTCTGTCAGCATTTTCGTGAGGAAGGAGTAGAGGCGGTGTCCGGAAGAGACCTGATCGAAACCGCTCGCGTAGCATGCCCCCTCGAGGTCGGTCAGTATGTATATTTTCATGGTTTGTTCTCCTATTCCGCTTGATATGTCTGGTCTGGTGGATCTGCACCGGAGCTTATTCCTTGGGATCAGGGTAAGCTGATCTCCTTTTCCCGGATAATACTGGAGATAGAGTTTAACACAAATTCCTTCGCATCCATGATTTCTATGAGCACAGGTTCCCCTTTCTTGCTAAAATGGACGATAACCTGATTCTCTTCCTCGGCATAATCGATAGGTTTATCTGAGAGCTCTATAAGGAGAACGTCTACATCCTTGCTATATCTGATCTTTCTCATATCTTTTCCTCCTACCAGGATATAGGGTTATTACGAAGATGCAGTCACTTTTAACCTCATAAATAACCCTAATGACATGCTCTTTATCTAATCCCTTTTGAGCGATGAACCTTCCCTTGTAACCTCTCTCCACCCTGTCGGGCTGAAGTACGACCTTTTCGACGAAGTTTCTATCTATCCCAACTCCGTGCTCATTTAGCAGTTCGATTTTTGACATAGCATGATTACTGAATAGTATCTTTCCCACGACTTTTTCCTACTACAAAGATTACCCAAACTCCATCAGATGCAACAAAGGGCGTGTATTTGAGACGATACAATTCACTTTTTCGATGCCTTCTGCTGAAGAGCCCAAGCTATATCCTCGCGTTGGAATCGTTCTAATAACTCGAACCGATGTCGCTGAATGAATTCAATAAGTGCTATTCGAACGACTTCGTCTTTGCTCTGGAACCATCCTGCTTTAACTAGCGTCTCAAGCTCCGCTGCCAGTTTATCGGGTAACTCCACTTGCACTAATTTCATGGAGATCCTCCTTCCATTAATCTAACACTGGGTAATCCAAGACTCTGTTTCCCTTTATTTTTGACATGTATAAGGATATTAAACACTCCTCGCTTTCACCAGCCTGTTCTTAACCAGCTCCACCACAGCCCTGTAAACCTCCAGTTGCTCCTCCTCGGTCAGCCCCAGCACCTCGAAAACCACCTTATCCAGCTCCCGTCGGTCGGGAAGGACTTTGTCCGAAGAGACATCAGTCAGGTTGATGTTGCTGTAATCACGGTTGGGTCTGGGGAGACCAAGTTCTTCGAATATGTTTTTTATCTCTCGATTGGACATTCGCTTGAACGCAGAAAGAAGGCATCGGCACTGGGGAAATGTGAGAAAATTTTGATCGACCAATACAAGATAAGTTTTAAGCCAGTAAACATTAGTATAAATCACTCCTTGACCTAGATTTGCGATACCTTGTAATTCGATGGAAAGTGGTGTAATAGTGCTATTCAGATAAGCATTTAGCAACAAGCAATCACCGCTAAAGTTAACAAAGAAGAATCGCTTATCACCGTAGAAATCTCCCACATTTTTGCCGATAAGGTAACGGTTGTTATAAGCATCTGACCAAAATAGCGTAGGGTAGTCCCATATCCCCAAATCCCACCACCTCGGTCTTCCACTGCATGTAGGACGCTTGTGGTAATTTTGCTTTTCTCCTCGCGCGATATATTCCAGGGTATGGATTTCACCGTCACGGCGGAGCTTACGCTTAGATTTATGGCACATAAACACCCGATAGTGCAGGTCCTCGGGGCGGACACTGATAGTTTTAATCTCCCTCGGGCTTTTGATGACAGGCTCCAAAAACTCCGCTTCTAAGTAACCCTCCCAGCCAGCTCCGTTCTTGATGGGGAGCAAACTCGCTTCTTCATGGCTTACCTTACATAGCGGACATACCGGACGGTAATCAAGCGGCTCCAGATAGAAAAATTCGTTTGCCCCGGTTGTAAATCCACGCCGTACTTCAGCAATATCGCCAAGGCGAACGAGCAGTGATTTCAGCTCCTCTGGCTTTGCCAGAAAATAGCGTCCATCGCGGCCACGGACAACGCGATAACCTGCCCTTTTTACCTCTTCCAGGGTCCTGAAATCAGTCCCATGCTGCCGGTTCAGCATATCTCGAACTTCGGAGAAATGCATTTTCAATCCCCTGCTAAATTTATCGCGTGCTCAAATAAATGAGCGGTTTCACAATTCTAAATGAGCAAGCGCTCATTTAATTTGATCTTGCTCATTTTTCGCCAGAGAATATGAAGCAGTTCTGCCCCTCCGAACCTGAGCTTTTAGAAGCTTTTTTCTCACAAGCCTCCGAAGCAAGCGTGTTGCGGCAAACCGGTTTACCCCTAATAGCTCCCTCACCTGGCGGTTTGTAATGGAACCATACTGACGCACATACTCCAGAATGAGTTCCTCAAACCTCAGCTCATCGATGCCTTTCTCTCTAATATAACGGATAGACTGCCCCAAATTCTCATACACCGAACCGCTGAGGCGAAAAACGGCGCCCTTGCCCCTACCGCCTCGCTCGAGATATCCCTGGGCAACCATCTGGGTGAGCACATCCCTGGCGTTCCGGTCATCTATCTGGAGAACCTGAGCTGCCACGGAGGTTATGAGCTCCCTGCGTCTGCGAAGGGCCGAAAGGACGAGGAGGTTGTCCAAGCCAAGTGGACGATCCGTCTCCTCCTCTTTCCTAACGAAGAGAGCAAACGCTTCATCTACGGTACCGTTATGAAGGGTTACCTTGAGAGAACTGTTGACAGAATCCGTCTCAAATGAAGGAGGCTCTTTCCCATGATAAAGCTGGATGTAGAACATCCGGTCGATCCCCACTCCGGAGCGCTCCACAAGACGGAGTTTGTGCAGCGCCTCCGCCAGAAGGGGGTTGCGATGTTGGGGACCCGCCCGCAGGATGTTCCTTGGAGTGATGCCCGGCAATAAGCCTCCAGGGTTCTGAACCTCCAGTCTGCTTTCATACTGCCAGACCATGATCCGCCTTGAAAAGTCAGTATAATCCCTGTGGGTCAGTGCATTGAGCAGAGCTTCACGGTAAACGTCCGGAGGGAAGGCCGGAATCTCGAAGTGAAACAGTCCAACCTTCAGAGTAAAAATCGGATTGTCCGCAGAGACCGCCTCGTGTATGTTCTCCAGAAGCTTCAAAATCGGCTGACGCAGGTCGCGACGACGACGATACTCCGTAGATGAGATCATGTGAAGGTAGGTCACTTCGTGCTGAGAGAGAAACTCCCGCAAACTCTCTTCCCGACCTGCCAGGAGCAATCCGGCTATCGTAAGCCGGGAACTTCTTTCTTCCTTTACCAGGAGACCGAGACCCTGAAGGAACTGCTCATCAGGCTGCTGCAGCAGGGCGGAGTTTGGATCTCGCCCCTGGAGTGTGCGGCGCATGCGGCGGATCTCCTCAGGATCGAGGAGCTCGGACCAGGGTTCGGCAAGCGTCTGTGCGGTGAAGTCAGCAAGCCCCTTTCGGAAGGGCAACATCTGCCTCATGGTGCCTGTGAGGGGCTGGCAGTCCTTGCCTACCCGGATTTTGGCCAGGCCTTTTGTTGTGGTGTGGACTCCTGTACCTTCCGGTATATGCACAAGTATCACCCGCTTCCCGGAAAATTCTAGTTCTTCCGCTTCCACAAGGATCTTCGGATCAGTGGAGTCATAAACGGTGCGTTTTATTTCCAGGAGATTGAGATCCGGACATTCCCTTATAGCCTTATCCAATCCGGTCGCTTTGTCATCCACACCAAGTACCAGGGTTCCACCTTTAGCGTTGGCAAAGCAGACAGCGTATTCCACTACAATCTGGGTGATCTTTCCCCTATCCTTCGGACAGGCCTTGAAGTCCAATGTCTCGTCCTCGAACTCGTGTGCCGCCCGATGGCTCAATTGTTGCAGTATATCCAGGATCTCATCTCTTGTGCGGAACATCGAACTCTAATCCTCCAATTCGTCCGTAACATCTTCCACAAGGAAGGGCGAACCCTGGAACTCCAGGACCTTCCAACGTTTACCTTTCTCCAGGATGGTAAAGAAGATATCGGGCGCCCGTAGGTATTTGCCGCCCCACTTATTGCCGATATATCTTGCCCCCATAGCAGAAACGGTGCCTTTCTTATCCTCGGGAGCCTCCAGACCTTCATCGTAAAGCTCCCGCTGAGACTTAGCGATACAGCGGAACTCCGGGCACTTGCCAGTATCGGTCGTTTCCTCGACCTCCTCGAAAATGACCGGATGCATCACCTCCTCGAAGGGCATCTTGAAGGCCACAAAACGCGCTGTTTTCTCCAATCCCCAGTGCCTTCCATCGTCAGCCAGGGAAAGGAGCACGATCACTGTGTTTATGTCCGCCTCAAAAGAACGTCTGGCCTGATTATCCAAGATCATTTTGATATGGCTGTGCCTGAGCAGAAATTCCTGCAGATCCTTACCAAATCCGACATCCAGCCACGAGTTGGAGGTGATGAAGCAGAAACTGCCTTTTTCATTCAACAGTGAAAGCCCGTGCAGGTAGAAATAGATGTAATAGTCCGACTTCCCATCCAGTTTCCGCAGGGGATTTTTGCCGCCTTCCGGTTTGCTCAAACTATAACCGAAAAAGTGGGGATAAGCCAGCCAGACCGAATGTTGAAGCTTATTCTTGTAATCGGTTTTTAGGCTTCTCCACTGATCCGAGGCCTCACCGCCGTAGTCCTCCGGCCTTTTATTGGGATTGGGATCAGCGATCTTCTCCTGGCGCACGTAGGGCGGGTTGCCAATAACGATATCGAACCCCTTCTTCTCTCCCTCGAAGATCTCCACAAAAGCTATGTCCCAGACGAAAGGAGCATCCTGAACGGTGGCCAGGGTTTCACATGCCTGTTCAATATATCTCAGTTCCGATTCCTTCTCCTCCCGATCCCGCTTCCACCGCTCTAATCTAAGGCTGAGTTGCTGGGGTTTCCTTTTTCCTATTCCTTCAAGGACCATTTGCTCCGGTTGAGGGGTTTCTATGAGACGTGTCAGTCCCTTTATCTCTTCCTGCAAAGTATGACGCTTGGAAATCAGGATATCTTTGAAAAGACGAAATTCCTCCTGTCTGAGAAGATCCTCTGAAAGTCCCTGGTTCTCACCACTGTAAAAGCGCCACTTCTTTCCTTTCAATTGAGAAAGGTGACCTTTCAGATGAGCAGGGATATCCAGATGGGCATGGTGCAGACCAAGGTTAACACCCCCGATTTCCTGGACGAGGCTGTCGCCGGGCCGGACCTTGAAGGAGAGGTTAGGCAGTAAAGGGCGGAAGTGAAGTTCAGCAGGTTCAAATTCAGTCTCCACTACCAGTTGTAGCCACATGCGCAGTTCTGCCACACGCACAGCCCAGGGCATCACATCCACACCGTAAAGGTTTTCACGGATTATGCGCCGGCGCCTTTCGAAAGGAGTCTCCTCACCTCCCAAAACCTGGCGGATACGCTCCTGGAGGTCATCTAAAATAAGCAGCATCCCAACTAAGAATGACCCTGAACCACAGGCAGGATCAAGGATGGTTATGTTACGTAGACGGTTTTCCAAATCCTCCCAGAGCCCCTCTTCCATGATCCCCCTGTCAGCTTCCTCCTTCTCATCCGCACTATAAGCGAAGACCCACTCGTAGAGGAGGGACTTCCGCTCTTCACCAAGGTGGTTTGACATCCAGTCCACCAGAGCTAAGCGGCACATCAGGTCTATCTCCACACGAGGAGTGTAGAAAATCCCAGCCATCCCCCGTTGATCTTTCTCCATCAGTCCCTCGAAAGTGACATTGACAAGGCTCTCGTAAATCTTACCGATCATCTCGGGATCAACGGCCACCTCCTGATCCAGAGGTGTGCTCTCGCTTATGGTGAAATTATAGCGTTCGAGGAAACCGGGAGGAGTGCCTTCGAAATTCTCGAAAAGGGTCTTGAAAAAGGGATCTTCTACAGTACCATCGAAACTATCATCCAGTTCATTCCGGGTGAACAATCCTCCGTTCAGGAAGGGAGCACCTGCTAATGCTGAGCAAATATCATCGGGGAAACGCTGTCGGTAATCGGCACGCCCTGCCTGGAATCTGTTGTTAAAGGCATCAAAGAAAAGCACCGAGAGCCAGTCTTCAAAGAAAGTGTTCCTGGGCTGTTCTGAGCCTCCATAGGCCTCCCAGAAATGGCGCAGGAAACGTGGGTCTTCCCCCAGCCAGCCCTTACGCTGGATGAAGTAGAGGAACATAATGCGATTCAGGAGCTGAAGCGCGTAGTCGTGCGCCCAGCCGGGTTCTTCCGGCTTCCTGGGTAGATAGCCTTGTAACTCAGCGAAGACTTCCCTGTAATCCCTAAAGAACTTCTCGGTGACCCGCTCCACGTTGAAAGCTTCACGGTGTTTCTCCCATATCCCTTCAGGGCTTATTTCACCCTCGGTGTGGATGGCGCTCAGAACTTCCATATCAGTGCGATAGGGGTGATCGCGTTCTACCGTTAAGGTCCTGAGATAAAGACGAACTTTGGTGGAATCCCTCGGGTCCTTGATGCGAAGTGGTGAAGCGAAAGTCAGGCGCTTGTAAGGTTCTCCCAAGGTGAAAATGAACAGATATTCTCCCTGCGGGTAGCGGCGGTAGAAAGGTTCCAAAATGGTGCGGAAATCGGTACGCCGGAGGCTCAGGGCATTCAGTTTAGCATGGAATACACCAAATCTGGCCCCATCCTGTTGATAATCGCATATTTGATGCAGACCTTCCAATAAGTTCTTTGGTTTATCCGGAAGATCCGAGACGATATCAATCTGCTCCACGGAGCTTATTTTATAACCCAGGCGGTCACGGAAAAGCTGGATGATATCCTCTCGCCCACGCAAACTTCGTATATCATCCGGTCTTACGGGAATCATATCTCTGTCCCCCTACTCAGCAAAGGGCAACCCAGCCGATAAGCTCAAGATCCTCTATCCTGACCTCTCCCGTCCTCTGAGGAGCCGACAGAACCGGCTGAGGATGTTGCTCCGAGAAGGCTTTTACGGACTGGTAAACCTCGTCCAAACCTTTGGATTTATTTTCCCTCCAGAGGCGCTTCAATTCTTTGAGATCTGGTCCGGAAAGCGGCCGACCAAAGTAGGAAAGCAACTGGTTGCGTTCAGCGGAGGGTGTCATTGTCTGAAGCCAGTTAACTATATGGTTTTGAGGGCTTGGAAGCTTAGGGAAACGGTGAGCTATCTGGTTAAGTCGGCTAAGGAGGTGGCGCTTTAGACGGGCGATGATCTCCTGAACATCGAATTCGGGTTCAACTCGTTTATCCTCGGGACGGCTCCTGGCAATGCGAATGGCTTCCAGCTTACCATCTATTATGCGTTTTCCCTCAGGAGCATCAAGATCATAGAAAAGCCAGTAGTGCTGATCCGTCTTTGTATGGCGAAACGAGGCAAACACACCGTGTCTACCATCCCCGTCTTTCCCTGTCCCCATCATTATCCCGATAGGCATCCCTTTTAAAGCTTCCTCACCTTTGCTCTGGAGAAAATCCAACAGTTCCTGTCTAAGGAACTCCCCGATATTGAGCTCGTTTTCGGATTCCAGCTCATCCAAGACTTCTTCATCCTCCTGAGCGATTCGACGAAGGGTATTAAAATCCATGGGATTAGGTGTCTCCCCCAGGACAGAAGAATCCAGGCCAACCGTACGGTTTATGTCCTGCAATTTCCTGTACAGCCGCTCCATAATGCCCAAAAGGGACTCAAGGGCATCTTCAGGGATGAAATTATAGACATTGATGAACTGATGGGGTGAACCGATCCTGTCAATGCGTCCGACCCTTTGAACCATCCGAATCGGGTTCCAGTGCAGGTCATAGTTGACAACAGTATCGGCGTCCTGGAGGTTCTGTCCTTCGCTCAAAACATCGGTGCTGATAAGCAGGTTGATCTCCAGTTCAGTGCCTTTTACTTCCTGATGGTCATTAGATATCGGAGCGAATCGGGTAATGCGATCTATGCGTTCCATGGGTTTAACTTCGCTATCCACAATGCTGATACGATTATGTCCAAGCAGTTTCTGGAAATCAGTGTCCTCGCAAAGGTCATGGTATATGTACCGTGCGGTATCCCGAAAGTAGGAGAAGACAATGATTTTTCTGCCATTAAGGTCACCCGCCAGCAATTGCTTGATCTGTCGGAGCTTATCATCACGAGAAGCGGTAAGATTTTCCAACCTTTCATATAACGAATTCAGGGTATCTATATCAGCCTTCACCGATTTGCGTATGGCTTCAAGGTTATATTTATCGGCATTAACTTCGGGAAGCTGGTTCAGAATGCTATCTGCATCAGGGATTTCTACCTCAGAAAGGTCATCTGTACTTTCCTGTTGAAGCCAGCGGCGGTAGTACCAGCTATCCAGAAGTCGTCCGGCATCCAAGATCTTAAGGAAAGCCTGCTGGAATTTCATCTGACGTTTGAGGCTGATACGAAGCGCCTCTGTCGAAGATTCCAGACGCTTGAGATAAAGCACCTTCATAATATGGACCAAGGCAGTTTGCCTTCCAAGGGACATTACGTAGTCTTGCGCCTTTTTCTCGCTCCATCCGTCACGCACAAGCTGATTCTTCAGGTTTTCAAATATATCCATCTGACTGCTAAGTACTTCCCTGCGGTAGATATCAGGCTGGTAGGGGGCGAGGTTTAGATTCTCGATCGATCGGCCTATCTCCTCATAGAACCCCTCATAACTGGCCTGTAGGCTATACTCTTTGCGATGCAATCTCCTTTCCGGGAAATGGATAGGCTTTCCGTCGATCGTAGCATCGGGGTAGTTCTTCTTTATAAACTGGCGACTGCGGCGTACAGCCACAGCCTCCAATACTTCATAGAGGGAATCCCTGTTCTCTTCTGCCACCTTGAAATAACCTGAAAGGTTAGGAATGCCAGCTTCGACGAAAAAGTCGGGGATATCCCGTGAGACCAGACGAAGCTGATGGTAAAGGTCAAAAACTGTGTTGTTCACCGGAGTTGCTGTCAAAAGGATAAGTTTCTTGTCCTGATCACCAGAACTCAGGAATCTGAAAAGGTTCTCCCATCTGTTCGTGCTGCTGTTACGGAAGTTATGAGATTCATCGACGACTATAGTCCTATATCCGACATATTCATCCATAGGGAAATCGCTCTGACCAACCTGTTCCATAGAGATGAGCTGATGGGGTATGGCGTGGCTGCGCAGGAGAGGTCTCCAGAGGGCATCACTTAGCTGGGCAGGGCAGATAACAAGAGCTGTTTCCCTGGCGTGATATGCATAGTCATCCAGAAGCCGGAGGGCGAGAAAGGTTTTACCCAAGCCAACCGAATCTGCAATCAGAACACCCCTGTAATGTTCCGATATCTCTTTGGCAGCAAGGTATCCATCGTTCTGGAAATCGGCAAGCGAAACAGGGGAGGGTTGTCCCTCTTCTCCTTCTAAATCCTTCTGGCGAAGCTGATCTTTAAAAGCCTCATAAATGATTTTTATGTAGACCTCGTGAGGTATATAGCTTTTCGTAAATCGGGTTAGAATCTTCAGAAGTTCCGCCTTGTAATCTTCAGATTCCTCCCAGAAATCCTCAAACCAGTGGCGGAGCTCTCTAACAGCGCTTTCCTGCTTCAAAACGGCGTTGAGTTCCAGGTTAGTAGTCAGTCCCGCACCTGTAAAGTTAGAGGAACCAACGATTCCGACAGCTCCCAGAACTGGTACATCTTCAATAAGGTAGGCTTTCCCATGGAGAAAACCTTCCGAGTAACGACGCACCTGAACCTTATCCTGTTGGAAGAACTTAACAATTTTCCTCAGAATGTCCGGTAGGTCACCTTGACCCTGTGCCGATCGCCCATCAATCTCCTGAAATAATCTCTGGTCCAGAACGAAGGGCTGGTCCTGCTCTGTCCCCAGAAGCAAGCGTAAATCCCTTAAATCTTGAAAACCCTCAAGCTCTTTCAAGGCTGCTACATTGAAATATGCAGTAACAACGGAGAGTGCCGTATTACCGCCTATCAGATTTCTAAGCAGATAACCGAGTTTCTCGTCTCGATTATCCACCAGATCGGGAAGCTTAAAGAAGTCACTCATAGCGACGCTACTCTAAAAGAGGATATTTGCAGTTATTCCCTTTGGACTTTCTATTGATAAACAATGCAGTCTATTTGAAAAAAAAGATATGGCCATTTCTAAAGAAGTCAAGAAAAAACATATCAGTTACACAATCACCTATTTCAGTTACCCGCTCAATCGCACAGCCCTCCCTGTCCGAGCAGATTCATAGGCTGCGAGCACCACGCGCAGGTTCCACAGGCCATCTTCTCCGGGCACTGCAGGCACCCGATCGTTGAGGATGGCATCGCTGAAATCCTCTATCTGTGCTTGATAGATATTGACTACTTCCGAAGGCGTGATCTCGATCTCCTCGGTTCCGGAGCGCTTCTGGGCTGCCTCGTAGCCTTTACCTTCGGCCTGCAGGCAGGCAGTCATCTCCCCCGTAGAGGATTGTCCGATCGTTCCGCGTCCGTTGACACGTCCCTTCGAGCCGTAAAGCTCCAGCATATTCACCGAGGCTTCGTCAGGCACGTTGAAGTGCGCGTCCACGAAACCGGTCGCGCCGCTTGAAAACCTGATCAGGGCCACCGCCGTGTCCTCAACAGGATAATTCTGTACGATGGTCCCCGTAAAGGCCACAACCTCAACGGTCCGGCCGAGATACATCTCCAATACGTCAATGCAGTGGCTTCCCATATCTACGAGTGCGCCGCCACCACCCTGTTCCGGCACCTGCCGCCATGCCCCGGAGATGGGAGGATACCAGCACGTCAGTTGCGCCCTCCCCATGACAAGGGTGCCGAGATGCCCAGCCTCGACCATACTTTTCAACTCCTGATGCCACGAGTGGAAGCGCATCATATAGCCGACGGCGAGCTTGAGACCTCTATCGTCTGCAGCTTCAATCATCTTCTCGCATTCGGCCAGGTTCATCGCCATCGGCTTTTCGCAGAGCACATGTTTTCCCGCGAGGAGCGCACGCAAGGTATGCTCGCAGTGGAGATACGTCGGTGTTGCGACATACACGGCCTCGACTTCGCTGTTAGATAACAGTGCATCCTCTTCCTTATACCAGGGCACCCCACCGTACTTTCCGGATACCTCACGGGCGCGCTTCTCATCTACATCCATTACAGCAACCAGCCTCGCATTTGTCGCAGGCACGATGCCCTCCGGGATCGTCCGCCGGTCGGCAATGCCTCCGGCTCCCATAACCCCCCAGCCAACTGGCATCTCGCTTACCTCCTATTTATTCTAAAGGGTACTCTAAGACCAACATATAAAGGGACCTACGGCAGAAGATAAACAGATCTCCGGGAAAAATCAAAGCATAAAAACAGGGGTGAATGGACAGGATTTAGCGGATTTCCTATTATCTTGACTTCACTAGGGGCTTTTGTTATATTTTTCAAAATCGCGAGCCGCTTCGGGGCGAACTAAAACCTAAATCATTGGAGAGGAGAAGGCTTGCCGGAGAGCGACCTTGTATCACAGAGGATAAAGAAAGTTCAGGCATTGAGGGAGAGAGGTGTCGATCCCTACCCCTACGGGTTCGAAAGGACACATCTCTCTGAAGATGTAATCAGAGATTTTGAGAAGCTTGAGAAGGCCGAGGAGAGGGTCTCTCTGGCCGGTCGAATAATGTCCATAAGGATGATGGGGAAGGCGAGCTTCTCCCACATCCAGGACAGGGCTGGCAGGATTCAGATATATGTGAGACGTGACAGCGTAGGCGAAGAGGCGTTTGATAACTACAAACTCCTTGATATAGGGGACCTCATAGGAGTAACCGGCGACCTCTTCAGGACAAGGACGGGTGAGATAACGATCGAGGTTAAGAGCTTCGAAATCCTCTGCAAGGCGATACGTCAACTTCCCAAAGTTAAGGTCAAAGAGCAAACCCGACAGAAGACGGTTTTCGACGAATTCTCGGATAAGGAACAGAGGTATCGTCAGCGTTATGTCGACCTTGTCGTTAACCCCGATATTCCCAGGGTATTCGAGACACGCTCCAAGGTCATAAAGGCCGTGCGTCGTTTCCTTGACGAAAGGGATTTCTTAGAGGTCGAGACCCCTACACTGCAGCCGATCTACGGGGGTGCGAACGCGCGTCCCTTCGTGACCCATCACAATACGCTTGATATG
>CAZTBA010000030.1:0-24134 GCA_964611725.1 uncultured bacterium | reverse complement strand
ACGATGGATGCCTGTGATGGCGGTATAATGTATATCGCCGGATTTGACCATGGAACGGAAGAGGAGATAACCGCCATACCCTGCACGATGTGCTGGAGGATAATTCTCAATACCTCCCTCAGGGCGATATGTGGCTGGATGAGGGATGAAGCACCCGAGTACCTCCCTCTCAATATAGTGAGGGAGACCTGCCCCGAAGTAATAGTCGAAGGGGTAACGGATGGGTTCTGGCGTAAATATGATCGGGCTGTCAAAGGAGAAAGGATAGCGGAGATGTGAGACCCGGTGTCAGATAGGAGGTAATATGATGAGCAACGCACCTATGACGCGTCCCGAGGAATTTCTCGCCATCCATAACCAGGGTTATGGCCATTCATCAACCTTCGTTGAGGTCGAAGGCGACCGCATACTCTGTGTAGCAGGCGGTGGCTTCACCACCTCAGATGACGGCGGCATCACCTGGTCCGAGCCGTTCCACTGCACTGACACGAACGGTGATCCCGTGGGAGATTCGGGTGCCTCCTTCGTGAAGCTGGATGGAAAGGGTATAGGCCTTGCAGCCGGTCGCAGACATTTCAAAAAGGGTGAAAGACACCAGGCTGAGATGATATTCTGGCGCTCTCCCGACGGGGGCAAAACCTGGGAGCCCCCGATAACGGTCAGTCCACCGGGCTGCGCCACGTACGCACTGCAAGATGTCATGCTCCGCACTTCCTCCGGTCGGATAATACTCCCGGTTTACATCCACATGGGCCAGGGATGGGTGCGTCAGGAGGGCGCCCCTTTCGTCGGCGCCCTCATAAAGGGCCAGTTTGTCTCCACAGATGCACATTTTGTGGACCCGCATTTCGGCGCCTGTGGGATCTACTATTCCGACGACGACGGAAATACCTGGCAGTTTAACCGTGACGGAGAGATCTTTATCCAGATCGGCTGGAGCGGGCCTTTCTATCCGGTATTCGAGCCGACGGTGGCGGAGGTTAGACCCGGAAGGCTCCTGATGATCATGCGGACGAATCTGGGACGGCTTTTCCAGGCGTGGTCAGAGGATAACGGGGAAACCTGGACCCACCCACAGCCAACCGCACTGGCAGCCTCCCCCGCCCCGGCCCAGGTCCGGGCTCTCCCTTCCACTGGGCACCTCCTGATGGTATGGACACAGCAGAGCGAGGAGGAGATACTCAAGGGCTTCATCCGCACACGTCTCTCCTCCGCAGTCAGCCGAAACGGTGGCGGCGTATGGGAGTTCTATCAGAACGTCGAGTCACTCCACGAGGAGACGCGCGTGGAGCCCGGTCCCATACGTCCAATATGCCCCGAGCAGGGGTTTATGGACGCCGGAACACCGGCGCTCGAAAGGCGCGCGGAATATGTCGTGGACCTCCCGGCCGGATGGGGTCGGTGGTCCTATCCTTCAGTCTTCGTCCATCACGACCGTGTCCTGATCTCACATAGCTACTCATACTATGAGGAACATCCGACAAAAGCGGAGCTTGTCCGCGCCGGACCCGATGGGGCGAACTCAAAGCTGAAGGTCATACCGATCAAATGGTTCTACGGAGGAAAAGAGCCGGCGGATAACCCGCAGTTATCAAACATCGATAAGCCTGCACATCCTTAAGCAAGTTTCAATGATGTTTTTGGGTTTTGCTCATGGCACTTGAGATTCTTTAATTGCTGCCGTCTTCCAAATGCTGATTATCTGTAGAGACGCCCCGGTGAGGCGTCTCCAAAACAAGAATCGGAAGATATGAGAATCACCGGGAGGTCGGAATCATGAAAATCTTTATAATGACCGATATGGAGGGTGTCGCCGGAATAATCGAGTCGGCGGATTACTGCCTTCCGGAAGGGAAATACTACGAACACGGCCGGGAGCTGACAACGCTCGAGGTAAACGCCGCAGTCGAGGGACTTCGGGAGGCCGGGGCGACTGACCTCCTCGTGATCGATGGCCACGGCCACGGTGGACTCCACCCAACATTGCTCCACCCGGAGGCCCGGATCCTCACAGGGCGCCCGAGGCAATATGGGGCAGGAATGGACAGTTCATTCGACGCGGCAATAATGATCGGGCAGCACGCCAAAGCCAATACCGATGGCGGACATCTCTGTCACACCGGAAGTTTCGATCGGCAGGAAGCCACCGTGAACGGCGTTACGATCGGTGAGATCGGACTTAACATGCTGATTGCGGGATGTTTCGATGTGCCCTACATAATGCTAAGCGGCGACAAGGCTGCCTGCGAGGAGTTTCTGGAGCTGTGCCCCAACGGCATCGGTGTCCCAGTTGTGGAAGGTCTGAAACGGGGATCGGCTGCCGGGCTAACAGGCGATGAGAACAGGCTCTTCAACGTCGCAGCCATCCACCGCCCACCCCGGAAGGCCCGCGAGCTCATCCACCAGGGCGCAAGGGAGGCGGTTGAGCGTACGCGTTACGTAAAATTTGAACCGTTGAAAATGGATCCGCCCTATGAATTTATCCGCCTGACACGCCGGTATAAGGACGGAAGCCGAAAGCGGGCGGTCGTCACGGGCACGGATATGCTCGAAGTCCTCAGGCAGCAGCCGGTTTATGAGGAATTGTAGATTTCAGATAATATCAGACATCTAAGTTAACCAAGGGAAGTGATGGAGTATGCCACGTAGACTGTCTATCCTGCTATTTGCCTTGTTATCCTCAATGGGTGCACTCCCCCCGTTTGCGGAAACAGCCCCTGAGGTCATCAAGATGACCGGAGGAAGCGCACAGAATATAAAACCAATTTTGGATATAGATTCGGAAGGAAGAATATGGCTCGCCTGGCAGCGCAACCAGGGTCCTTGGATCGAATGGTGGGATATCTATGACACCTATACCGACTGGGACATTTATACAAGAACTTATGATAGCGGGGAATGGTCTCCTGAAACCGTGGTAACGGATCGAAGGGTCGGTGGGATCTCTCTTGATATGGCTACCGACGAGAACGGGAACTGTTGGATAGGCTGGAAGGCTACTGATGATGATCTTCTTTCACAAGGTAAGATTCTACTTGGGGCATATTCTTACAGTGATAGAGAATGGCACAGCGCCTTGTTGGATACATTCGACTATAGCATAGTAAATCTATCAGACAGCGTCGTGAAGCTCTTTTTTGATGGTGGCTCACCACATATGATATTGTCAACTTCACCTCCCATAAACCTCGATATCAACACGCTTACCCTTGAAAAAATGATAGGCGGGCTATCATATTGGGGAGAGCGACTATGGACTGGTTTCTCTTTCCTATCTCAGATTGGGGAGGAGAAGGTCTGGATAGTACTCGATATAAATGAAACTTTCCCAACTACTGGCGGATGGTTAGGTCAACGCCCAACCGCCTTTTTTCGCTCCGAGGATCGTTGGATTAGTTTTAGGATTGATGAAGGAGGAGCTGACGGAGGTGGTCTTGGAAGTAAGAGATATTATAGATATGTTAAGGTTAAATCGGTGGGCAGCGACAATGAGAATAAGGTTTATGTAGCCTGCGGTGTGGACGAAGATCCTGAAAACGTGTTAGACGATCCCGAGTGGAACTATTGGATCACAATCTTAGACCCGCATCTGGAAGTTTGGTCCTTCGATGCGACTACAGGGGACACACTATCTCATTGGGTATTTGATGACACGGAGTATTCGGAGCTTTCTTGGGCAGGTGATGGAATATATGATGGAGTAGATATGGCTTGCACTGACGACTCTGAAATCGTGGGATTTGCTGTCAATAGAAAGGGTGATATAAGTCTGAGGGCTCTTGCAGATCCGGTATGGTATAAGCCAGTGCCTTTGGAGACAGATTCGACTATTGTGAGTGAGCACCCAACTGCAGTTGTGGACAGTTTGGGCAACATCTGGGTTGCCTGGGACGATGGGAAAGACATCTATGTATCCTCGGTAAATATTTCGGATATGGAAATGGATGAGACGATCACTTCGATCGAATCTCACACGGAAGGTGGATTCGCAAAGCCGTCAGATTTTTTCCTGTCCCAAAACTACCCCAATCCTTTCAATGCCTCGACCACTATTGACTTCACAATTCCGGTTAGCTTTGCCGAGTCAAAGGCAAAACTGGAGATTTATAATACAGCCGGGCAGAAGGTTCGGATATTGCTTGATATGAAGACGGAAGGCGGAGAGTATCACGTTATCTGGGATGGCAAAGACGAAGGAGGGCGTGATGTCTCAAGCGGAATCTACTTCTACCGCCTGACTGTGGATGGGGGAAGGTGGGCTGAGACGAAAAAGATGGTATTGATCCGCTAATCTCCAACTGAAGGAGAGAGCCGGACAGGATGTCCGAAAACACGGTAACGGATGCCACGAGCAATCCCAGAGATAGCTAATACGACTTCTACGGAGGCTTACAATGGCCGAGGGACCCCGCACCAGCAAAGGCAATGTCTTCAAGATCGCAGGATCCTATGCGATCACTCCATCCGACCCGATCGAGGTCGGCTCGGAGCATCAGCTTCTTATGGACCGATATGTTGTGGATGACATCTGGGATTGTCGCCGCACTGTCCATCAGCCGGACAAGCACCCCGAAAACCCGCTTATTAGGCCCGATAAACGATGGGAAGGGATTGGCCCCGGGAACGGATGTTCCTGGTTCGACCCGGAGACTGGGCTGATACGGATGTGGGCCTCAGCACACCATCGTCAGCACTACATTTCGGAAAAATCCCACAAAACGGGTCTTGGCGTCTACTACGAATCGGAAGATGGCGTCCACTGGAGCCGCCCAAATCTGAGGCTCGTCGAGTTCGACGGTGACACCGACAACAACATATTCTGGGAACACCCCGATATACTCATGGCATCGATCAGCGTGGTGCCGCTTCCCGAGCGCATGCGCGATCGCGGACGCTACGTCATGCTCGGCGGCGTGGCGGTCATGGACCCACCGCCTCCCCCAGGTGATCACTCCATGACGCAGCGTATCTTCTACAGCGATGATGGCCTCAGCTTCACTGAAGCACCGGAAAATCCGATCTTCAAGGGCAGGAGTGACTGCCACAACAACATAGTCTATAATCCCGAAAGGGACGTATTCATGCACTACCGCCGTGCTACGGTCAATGCCAACGAGATCCGCAGGATTGCCTTTAGCGAGATCCCGGACCTGATCCACTGGACACAACCTGTCGGGGTAATCGGACCCGACGAGCTCGATCCGGCGTGTTTCTACGGTATGCCTGTGGTGCGCTACAGAGGAGCCTATCTCGGGTTCCTGCAGATGTTCCACTGGCATCCGGATATAAAACTCCCAAAGGACTTCTCGATAGACGTCCAGCTTGCGTGGAGCCGGGATGGCATCCACTGGGAACGCCACCCCGAACGCCCGGTCTTCCTCCCAACCGGGCGGATACCGGATTTCGACTGGGGGATGGTTCTGGTCCAGCAGGGGTTTGTCGAACATGAGGGACAGATATACATCTACTACTCCGCACATGAGCGTCTGCACAATGGCCGGATGCAGCCCGACGATACCTGCATCGGGCTCGGGACACTCAGGTCCGATGGATTTGTTTCGCTGGATGCCCCGAAGGCAGGCTATATGCTCACCAAACCCGTCCGATGTCCCGGAGGAAAGCTGCGTGTAAACACCAGAACATCCGGTAAAGGGTGCGTCAAGGTCGCAATCCGCGACGGGAACGGCGAGCGGGACGGTCAATGGCTCGAAGACTGGGGTTACGATAACAATGTCCCATTTTCAGGGGATTCCATAGATGGCGAAGTGGACTGGAAAACGCAGCCGACACTGGACACACTAAAAGGCCGTGCTATCCGCCTCCACTTCTGGCTGGAGGAAGCAGAGCTGTATTCATTTTGGTTTGAATAAGGAGCGCTCAACTATCGGCTTCCAGCTTTCTTCGCTGGCTGCTGATCGCTGACCGCTGAAAGCTTGAAAGGAGGAACCTGTCTTGGAGAAAGAAATCACAAGCAAGGTCGAATCCCTTTCGGATGAGCTCATCGAACTATGCAGGGAGCTTGTAAGGACAAATACCGTAAACCCCTATAGCGGCGATCCGAACTTCGGTTTGGAGGCAGCAGGGCAGCTTATCCTGAAGCCCATCCTGGAGGATATGGGGGCGAAAGTGCGACTGTTCGAGCCTCCGGATGGCATATATTCGAAGATGGGGGTGCTCGGCCCTAAGGAGCGAGATTTCAAAGGCAGGCCGAACCTTGTGGCAGAGTTTGAATTCGGCAGGCCCGGAAAAAGGATAATAATAAACGGCCACATGGATACCGTCGCTGCCTCAGGTATGTCCATAGATCCGTTCTCAGCCGAGGTGAAGGACGGTCTCATCTGGGGAAGGGGCACAAGCGACTGCAAGGGCGGCCTCGCATCCGGCCTCATCGCCATAAAGGCACTCCTGCCGTTTGCGGACGAGCTTTCCGGATCGATGGTTTACGAAAGCGTGGTGGATGAGGAATGCAACGGCAGTGGAGCCGGTACACTCGCCTGCTGCTACGAAGGTTACAGGGGAGATGCGGCGATAGTGGTCGATGGCAACGAACTCGAGATCACGACCGGCTGTGGCGGGTGTCTGACGGCGGACCTGAACGTGGCCGGCAGGATGGGCCATGCCGCCGGTACCGAAGGTGTGAGCGCGATAGAGAAAGCCATGATTATCAAAGGAGGAGTTGACTCATTCAAACGGGAGAGGGAGAAGCTCCATCCGAATGCTAAGGTCAACCTCGGGATCTTCAGGTCCGGAGTCCATCCGGCGGTCGTGCCCGGGGATGCCTATATGAGCCTGAATATAGTTTATGAACTCGAAGAAGCGGAGAAGGCTGAGAGGGAAGGCTACGGCTGGGGCGGAAAGGAAATTATGGGGATCTTTGAGAAGGCAATAAAGGAAGCTGAGAGTAGTGATAGCTGGTTTGAGGCGCATCCTACGCAGATGGATTGGGTCAAGGACCTTATCCCCTTCCAGACACCTGAGGATAGCGACCTCATAGGGGATCTCAAGGTAGCCTGTGAAGACGTGCTTGGCACCTCACCCAACGTGAAGAGCATCCCCGCCTGGGCCGACGCCGCTTACCTGTATCACTTTGCTAAAACACCAACTGTTCTCTTCGGCCCGGGTTTTCTGAAGTTCTGCCATGCACCTGATGAGCACATAAGCATCGAAAACTTGACAAATTCAGCCAAAGTGTTAGCACTTTACTTATACAGGCAGCTTACCGGATAAGCAAATCTCAGTGATGTTTTCGGGTCTTGCCCACGGTATCTGAGATTCTTCAACTGCTATCGTTCTTCAAGGTATTGTTTATCTGTAGAGGCGCCACGGTGGGGCGTCTCAGGCGGTTTTCGTAAGTTGTTGAAAACCTTAAAGAAACAACCTAAGCGATTGTTTTGACAGTAAGATACTATTTCGCTTTGTTTTTGGCAAGTTTTGTTTACTTTAGTCTATTTTGATGGGCTCTGGACACTATTTGGACACCAGTATACTGTCTTAACGACATCTTTCCTAAATCCGTACTATCCGAAAGATAACGAAAAGAAGAGGAATTTTGAAATCGCTATTGTTAGGGTGCTATCAGATATATCAAATCGGGACTTTCAGATTTGAATCTACTTGACCGTCAACACCTCGCCAGCCGTGAGTGTAACAGATTGAGGCAACTGCAGTACTACGAGGCCAACATCATGGCCTGTTGTGCTATCCAGCTTCCTGCCGTTAATCGATGCTACGAGGTTGTCTTTCGGTAGGTTCAGTCGCAGCGATTTGAACGAGAGCTCGCCAGATTCGCACCGTAGCTCGAAGTACCTGTCCGTCTGTGTAAACCTGCCCCAGCCTGTCGAGGAGGACCAGGGGGCTCGGAATTCCTCTCCCACGGAAGTTGGGGCGATGGTCAGCATCTCCTTCGGCACGTCAATTTTGAAACCGGTAGCTGATAGAAGCACCGTCCAGCTCGACATCGCCCGATAGTAATGGTCACCGCACTCGACATGGTTCCAGAATCTCCCTGCGCGGAGATAGCGATCGTGTATGTTTTTGACCACAGTTTTCCCATCTTCCGGCGATCCAAATTCGAACATCATAGATGCCATCACATACTCGATCCCTGTCCACGGCGTCTCGGCCTGAAAATTGCGGTAAGTAAAGAGCGTCGGTCTGATACCCGGAGGGTAGCTGGCATTTATCAGCCCATCTTCAGAACGGAAATTATACTTGAAGATCGCCTTTAGTACGGCACTGATGCGATCTGTCGGAAGGCAATGTCCGAGCCCAACCACCTGTGTGAACCGTTCCCCATCGATCTGGTCAGTCATACAGCACTCGTCTCGCTCCTCACCTTCCACCCACAGGCTGTAATACTCACCGTTCCACAAAATCCTGTCGAAGCTGGCTATGGCGGTTTCCAACATGTCACCCCACTTTTCGGCGCGCTTCTTCTCACCAAGTGCCTCGGCGACCCTGACAGCTGCCAGCAACGCGGAGACCCAGAGGCTCGCTATGTAGCTGGGTGTACCGTGAAAATCCCAGCCATCATAGGTATTGAGCTTGGTATCGTGATCGGGTAGACAATCGCCGTTTCGATCCAGCTCTTCGATATTGTCCATCGCCTTGACGATGTGTGGCCACATACGACTGAGGTATCCCCGGTCACCTGTCCAAAGGTAATCCCGACAGACCAGTAGTACGAACTGCTGGTTCATGTCCACCCGGTTAAAGCCCAGTTCGTCCACTGAGCTGAAATCGGGGCGGAAGTAATGGTGTACCCTGCCGTCCCCACGCTGAAACTTTGCACCCATCTCCATCTGGCTTTTCTGAAGCTCGGGGAAGAGGGCCAGGATGCTGAAGGATCCATAATAGGAGACGTCAGTGGTGTGAAATCCACAGCAGCCGAGCCCCTCCCACACAGCGAAATCACCCGCCTTGGTCCACCAGGTACATTTGGCCAGTGTACTGAGATGTGCCGACCAGGCGTCGGCGAATTCCGGGGGCAGCGTTGTGTCATACAAAGCGTCAGCGAAGCCACACGTCACGCGACGATGCTCATCAAAATTCGAAACCAGAAATCGATTGACATCCTCTGCATCGGCAAACCAGTGTTCGTACATGTGTCCGAGAATCGGCCCCTTGGCGCTGTAGTGGTTGGGGAAATACCATCCGAGTGTGAAACGGATCTCCTTCGTTTCCTTCGGTTGAAGGACCAGCGAACTGCACAGGCCGCCGTCACCCCAGGTGTCTCTGTCCCTATCTCTGCCAGCCACGATATTGAGACTGTTGTGCATGCCTTTCAAAAAGGCTGATATACCATCCGGGGTTTTAAGAAGATCTGGGTTCACCTTGACAATTCGCCTGTACATGCCTTCAAAGACTGCATACTGCCTCAGGTTGCTCAAGATGCCAAGCTTCTGCGATTCTGACAGCGAGTCGATATCATCCTCACCGCAGTTGAGGAGACCTATCGGGCTCTGTGTGCCCTCAGAGTTGAGCAGTCGACCTGAGGAGCGAAACTCGTATAGAAGCGACTCCAGCGTACGCCCGAGGTCCGATGTCAGCAACGGACAGCCGCTCCGGAAGTATCGCCTGAAATCACCGGCGACCCAGCTGTTCTCACCACCGGATATGGATAAACCGATGCTACCTATAGTCGCCTTGCAGGCAGCCTCCGCCGCCGTCCGCATTGTCAGGAAAGTCGCCTCATCAGTGTGAGTAATTGTGTTGGTCAACTTTCGGTCCCTTGCGCCCCACGCCAACGGGTTGTCCAATGTGCCTGTAATCGACACATCTACTGGTTCACTGTATCTGTTTTTGATTTGAAAGACGATATGGATTCCGGGGGTCCCACTAGCCCTCGAATCATGTGGTATAAATGGGGAGAACATGGTTGCTGAGACGGACACAGGGAGATCGGAGTCGATATAATTCAGATTGGCGATAGGGTAGGTACCCTCAAATTCTATAGCCTGAACGTTCTTGCACCAGCTATGGGCGTACAGATCGTGTTGGTCGGTCCGTATACCGAGCCTGCGAACAAGCGGTTCACCGTTATCAGCTGAGGTCCGGATGTAGAATGCCAGTGCGGCAGGTGTCATATCTGGACCTTCAACCCGACAACACTCAGGCTGGCTCGGCGCCCAGTGACCGATGTTAAAGATCTGCCAGTCGTGAAAATAGCCGTCGGTCCTTATCTCGATGCTTCCGGTCCCGATTCCACCAAGCGGAACGCCACCCTCGTGGTAAATATGCGCAGTAATCTTGGGCATGATATATTTTCTCCTCCGGTTGTTCTTGACTTTCAATATAGGCTTATATATTTTCAGAACATTATGAAAAATTAGCTCTATTATAGAGTCGGCAGACCGAAGAGTCAAGTATTTTTTTGCTCGAAATTTTGCTTTTCTGTATATGTAGTGCACCCCTTTATATACCACTTTGTGATGGCGGGCGTGGACCTTACGACGGTGCAGAAACTTGTGGGTCATAGGGACATTAAGACCACCATGAGGTATGCCCACCTGGCACCGGATCATCTGAGATCTGCGGTGGAGAAAATTGATCCGGATGGACACTACATGGACACCAAGGCTGAAGACAAAGGGAAAGACCTCATAACTCGCTCTGCTTAAGTTGTTGATAAATAATGTCTTCTAAGTGAAAATTTGGGTCCATATGGAAGTTCCGGCACCACCCCGGTGGGGCGTCTCCAAAACAAGAAAAGAGAAAGACGTCTCCTGAAAGATGTTTAGCTTTAGGGTTTCATCTATTTTTTCAAGTTATAGGGAGGTTTCATGACACCCAAGGTTACCGTAGTAGGCTCGATAAACATGGACATCGTGGTCCACTGTCCCAGGATGCCCAAGGAAGGGGAAAGCCTCATAGGCTACGACCTCAGGATGATACCCGGCGGCAAGGGGGCAAACCAGGCTGTGGCCGCCGCAAAACTCGGGGCCCAGACATACATGGTCGGGCGTGTGGGGGATGATCCGTTCGGAGTGGATCTTATCTCCTCGCTGGGGAGATCAAGTGTGGATGCAGGCCAGGTTTTGAAAGACACATCGGCCCCGACAGGGACGGCGCTCATAATGGTCCTTGAAAACGGCAACAACTCCATAGTTGTCGCCAAAGGCGCAAACGACAGCGTCAAGCCCGAAGATATCGACAGGGTATCCGGGCTTATCGGAAGCTCCGATGTCCTGCTTCTCCAGCTCGAGATACCGCTTGAGACTGTGGCCTACGCTATTAAGAAAGCTAAGGAGATGGGGGTTAAGGTCATACTCGATGCCGGGCCTGCGATGAAATGTCCAGATGAGATCATCAGAGAACCAGATATAATCTCACCGAACGAGACCGAAGCCGAAGCTACGACGGGGATAAAAGTCGATGACCTCGATTCTGCAAGTTCCGCCGGCAAAGCCCTCCTCGAGATGGGCGCAAAGGAAGTTATTCTGAAGCTCGGTTCGAACGGCTCCCTGTGGGTTAAAGGTGATATTGTAGAGCATTTCCCAGCAGTAAAGGTAGATCCGGTGGACCCCACGGCTGCCGGGGATGTATTTACGGGTGCGCTGGCCGTGAGGCTCGCGAGCGGCGATAGTATGGAGGATGCGATACGCTTTGCGAACTTCGCCGGGGCCTTCAGCGTCACAAGGCTCGGGGCACAGCCATCGGTTCCAAATCTCGATGAATTGGAGGACTTCATTCGTGAGAAGAGCTAAGAGTATAAGGCTTGCACCATCGCTTATGTGTGCGGATTTTGCCTGTCTCAGGAACGACATAGCGAAGCTCGAGGAGTTCGGAGTTGATTACCTCCACTTCGATATAATGGACGGCCACTTCGTGCCGAACCTTACGATGGGACCGGATATCGTGAAAAGTGTCAGGAAGCTGACGGACCTCCCTTTCGACGTGCACCTTATGGTCGAATATCCCGAAAAGTACATTTCCACCTTCATCGAGTCAGGCGGTGATCTTATATCCGTCCACCCCGAATCTCCCGGGGATATCAGAAGTGCCCTGAGTCTTATACAGGAATCCGGCAAGGAAAGCGCCATAGTGCTGAACCCTGAGACACCAATATCGGCCGCTGAGGAATTCCTCGAAAGCGTATCGGTCGTCCTCATCATGTGCGTGCACCCGGGCTTCGCGGGGCAGAGGATGGTCGAGGGAAGCATAGGAAAGATAGCAGAGATGAGGCGGAGAATAGACGAACTCGGGCTCGATATTGAGATAGAGGTCGATGGGAACGTGGGTGGAGAGAACCTATCGAGGATGATAGATGCGGGTGCTGATATCCTCGTGTGCGGAACCTCCTCAATCTTCAGGCGGGGGATCTCCTTGGAAGAGGGCCTGAGGAGATTTGAGATAGAGCTGAAGAACTGCGGGATAGAGAGGTAATTGCAGCCGATGCCTGTCCCTCACATGGAGTGTAACGAAAGGGAATGCTATATTTTTGTTCCAAAAAAGTTATCAAATACCTAATTCCCAGAAGATTCTTCTCCTTAATGGAGAAACCTTTGCGGTACTCTCTTTCCTTGTTATATAAAGGTTCAAATGTCACCTGTCCAGTGTGCGGAGGAAATTTCAGGCATTTTATCAAGCTTGACAAGCAGGATCCCGAGAGTGATCTGCTGTGTCCTCGATGTGGGAGTGCACAGAGGCAACGTCTGCTCTGGTTGTTTTTAGAAAATGAAGTAGGTATTACTTCAGAAGAACTGAGCATTATCCACTTTTCTCCTCGTTCATGTTTGGTAACAAAACTCAAGTCTTTGAAGAATATCAAGTATATTACATCTGACTTTGAAGACACGATGGCAGATAGGAATTATGATATTACAGATATCGATGAAAAAGACGATAATTTTGATATGGTAATTTGCTATCACGTCCTTGAGCACGTTACAGATGACCGTAAGGCAATGCGAGAGCTTTTCCGCATTCTAAAACCAAACGGTTATGCAATTCTACAGGTGCCGTGGGAAGGGCGGGAGACGTTTGAAGATTCCAATATTGTTCTTCCTGAAGAGAGGAAGAAAGCATTTGGTCAGGAAAACCATGTTCGCGCCTATGGTTTGCACGATTTTGTGAATCGGTTGAAAGACGCCGGTTTTACCGTAGAGCTTAACCGTTATGCTGAAAAACTTGGAATGAATGATATAGAGAAGTATGTATTAAGAAAGGATGAGATTATCTTTGTATGTCACAAGCAGTTTTAGATCTTATCACAGGCTATGACGGAATTATGCACGGTTCTTTGCTCTTCATTTCTGAGACATGACGTTCGTAATTCTTCTAAACGACCCTTAAAATCCTTATCGCCTTCTCGGGATCAATTCGAAACCTTGACCCTCTTCCCTGGAAGAAACCGTATTTTTTGATAAGGTGAACGGAGAGCCTGGTAATTACAATTTGATCATTACTCGACGCATCCGTAATGACCGCTTCGCCCTTCTCAAACACACCATCCCCGCGAAAAGGCGAAGGGATCCTTCCCATCGATTCATAGAATTTTGCAGTTACGCCGGGCATGATCTCGACTTCAGCACCCAGACCCTCCCGTGCCTGCTGATACGCTTTCTCCAGAGCTTGCGCAATAGATTCACGATCTACACCGAAATATTCCAGGGTTCGCCCATCCGCAGCTATAATCTCGTCCACCATGCGTGTGTCAGTACCCAGAAATCCTTCCCCTGAGAATTTCGAAGGCCCAAGCCTGGCATGAAGTTCTCTATCGCCTGGCGATTGTTTCATGGTTGCCCTTCCGGATTTATTTATATCCATTCCTCAGTCAAAGGTCTATTTTCCCAACTTGCGGTCATTGACCTTCGATCTATGCAAATTTATCGTAATATATCCTCTCCTCCGGCATTCCCCCCTTTGCCAAAACCTTCAGGCACGCATCTATCATCCCGGGAGATCCGCAGAGGTATGATTCATGCCCGGAACAATCCGGGAAATAACGCTCAACAACTTCCGTAATCAATCCACGCTCGCCTTTCCAATCCGAATTCTCCGGCTCCTTTGACAGAGCCGGGACGAAGCTGAACCACGGTAGCTCTTTCTCCAACTGTGTCAATTCTTCCACAAAGAACAGGTCACCCTGGGTAAGCGCCCCAAAGAAGTAGTGGGAAGCTCGCTCTATGCCCTTTTCCTTCATATCCCGGATTATGCTCCAGATCGGTGCCATGCCGCTGCCGCCTGCTATGAATATGATCGGAGCGCTGGTATCTGAAAGGTGAAATTCACCATACGGACCGCTGAAGGTTACCTGCTGTCCCTCCTGTAGATGCTCGAATACCCAGGTGGTACAGATCCCATCCGGAACCAGCCGGACGATAAGCTCAACATGGTTCTTGTCCGATGGCGGAGTTGAGATGGAATAGGCGCGCATGACCGAATCGTGACCATCATACTCCTCTGATTCGAGCTGAACGTACTGCCCTGCGACGAAATCCATGGTTTGAGGCTCGGTGAGCTCGATGCGCAATTCGACTATGTCATGTGTCAATGGACGCTTACCGAGAACTTTCCCCATATACTTCCTTACCGAGAAGAGTTCTTTCGGAATTGTAATCTTTATATCGCCACGCACCTTGACCTGACAGGATAGCCTTACATTCCCCTTCATTTCATCCGGACTCAGATACGGTTCTTCAACCGGACCGATCGTGCCGCCGCCCTCGAGCACCTGTACTTTGCAATAGGCACAGGTGCCGCGGCCGCCACAGGCCGAGGGGATAAAGATATTATTCTCGGCAAGCGAGGAAAGCAGGGAAGATCCTCCATTGATAGTGAATTCCCGGTCGCCGCTGTTGATGTCGATCTTGCATGGACCGTAGTTGAGTATTCTCTTTTCAGCAAGGACGAGCAATCCGGCGAGGATAAGCCCCATTCCGGAAAGGAAACACACCGCGATTAAAATCGAAGATATCATATTCTGTCATGTGATTGGAATAGTGGTTCCGTTCAGCAGTGCGGGGTGATGGATCGGCATGAAAGATACTCCATCACCCCAACTCTAAATCTTGATCATCCCCGAAAAGGCCACAAACGCAAGTGACATAATACCAATTATGATCAACGTAATCCCGGGACCTTCCAACCCTTTTGGCAGGGCACTCTCGTTTATCTTCTCCCGAATGCCGCCGACTAAGGTAATTGCCAGGAACCATCCGAACCCGCCGCCTGCTCCGAATGCGAAGGTCTGCAAGAAATTATAGGGCTTATTGAGCATGAAAAGGGATATGCCGAGGATTGCGCAATTAACGGTAATAAGCGGAAGGAAGATCCCCAGTGCATTGTAAAGCTTCTCCGAAACCCGCTCAACTATCATCTCGACGAGCTGCACGAAGGCTGCGATGATGACGATAAAGGTGATCAGGCGCAGATATTCGATTCCCAATGGCAACAATGCATATTTGTAAACCAGATAATTGATTGCAGAAGTGCTTGCAGTGACAAAAATGACCGCAAAGCCCAAGCCAACGCTCGTATCCACTCTCTTCGAAACCCCAAGGCACGAACACATGCCCAGAAAGCGGGCAAGCAGGATGTTGTCGGTAAAGGCCGCCGAGGTAAAGACAAGCAGCATTGAAAGTAAAAGGTTCATGTCAATTGAGGATTCCATTGTTTTCTCCCTTACTTCCTTGTCTCGGTAACCAGCCACCCGCGCGCGATCCACGTCACAATTCCCAGCATGAAAAACGCTCCCGGCGGCATGACCATTATGGTCCACTGATGCCACCATATTTCCCGGGCAGGCAGCTCAAATCCGAGGATCGTTCCAAAACCCAATGGCTCTCTGACCAGCGCAATGGCGATCAGAACGCAGGAATAGCCAAGCCCTGATGCTATGCCGTCAATAAATGAAATGAATGGCTTGTTCTGGCTGGCAAATGCTTCGGCACGACCCATGATAATGCAGTTAGTAATGATAAGACTGACATAGGGGCCGATGAACCGATGTATGTCCGGCGCAACTGCCCTGATGGTAATGTCAACTATCATCACATAACTGGCTATAATAAGAACCTGGACCATCATTCTTATTCGCTTGGGAATGTGATTCCGCAGCGACGATATTGTCAGATTGGAAAATGCGGTGACAAAGATGACCCCGAAGCACATAAAGAAAGTATTGGCAAGCAGGTTGGTCACGGCAAGGGCAGAGCAGATCCCCAGCACCTGCCGATAGATCGGATTCTCGGACCAGAGGTCCTTGATTAATACTGTCTTAGGAGTGTCGGCCATAGCGATTACCTGACAATTTTCCTGTTATTTCGTTCTCGGCAATATAGTTCTACTTTCATCTTTGAGCTTCTGTGTAGGCTTTCCTGAATTCCTCAAGTTCACTATTTATCATCTTCATCACTGCCAGTGACGTCTGCGACGCGCCGGTTATCGCATCAACCCGGTTTTTTGCTTGAGGATCGGGCGATGGGCCGATGATTACCCGCTCACCAACCGGGTTGTCCCAGGCAATCTGCAATCCTTTGAACTGATCGGTAAACCACGGCTCCTCAATCCGGGCTCCGAGTCCCGGCGTCTCTTTTTGATCGAGAAACCGGATGTTTACGATCTTTTTCAAATCGGGAGATAGAACCACCACACCGGTAATACGATCCCAAAAACCCATGCCTGTAAAGACAAACCCGATATCTTCGGAAGTGCCGCCTTTTCTTTTGTAAACCTCCCAGATACGATCGCTAAAGGACAGTGATTGTCTTTCAACATTATTGTTTAGCGCCCGTTCGTATGCCTCTGCTGTTTGCTCCTCTACATGAATCATAAAGGCACTGCACAAGGTCCTGTTTTTATGCAGTTGCTCGTTTTTTCTGAGCATATCGAGGGTTACATGGTGAACGGCGGAAATTGCGATTCCGAAGAGGGCCGCAATGATCACCATGAATCCCAGTATATATGCTGGCGTGGTTTTGTTCATTCGGATTGTGCTTCCTTTTTGCTGCCTTGAATCCGTTTTATCCACAAGTCAAGAGATGGTGCAAGCATGTTGCCGAGCAAGATCGAGAATGCCACCCCTCCCACAAAAATGCTCTTAAAGCGGAAGAAAACTATCATGACTCCGATGAACGCCCCATAGATCCACTGTGAGGTTGAAAGCTTTGGCGCACTGACCGGATCGGTCACCATGAAAACTGCCGCAAAGCAGAGCGCACCCGAAAAGAGTGTAAATGACAGCGGCGGCACCGATTCAATACCAAGCAGATGTCGGAACACAACAGAGGAGACCAGAGCTCCGATAAGTGTTGAAACCGTAAGCCTCCACTGGGCAGTTTTCGTCAGAATCAGATAAACCCCAGATAGGAGTATCACCAATGCACAGGTTTCTCCTGCCGATCCGGCTGCTAACACCATCTTCTGTCCCGCAAATTCGAAGATCCCTCCTATATTTCCCAGAAATAGACTTGCGGTGCTCGCAGTGTACCCATAATCGCGGTTAGCCCACATCGGTGTAGCAGATGTTATCGCATCCACAGTCTTAAGACCTGCTTTTGAGATGAATTCAGGAGCCTTGCTGATCGTATGCATACTCCAGTGGGCAAATCCCCCCGGAAATCCTCCGAATACAGGAACAAAGCGAGAGGTAATCTCAACAGGAAAACAGACATATACGAATCCCCGGCCGACGATTGCCGGATTGAAGACATTCTTTCCGAATCCGCCGAATACTTCTTTACCGAAGAGGATCGCAACGATAATTCCCACAGCTACGATCCAGAAGGGGGTGGTAGGCGGGAGAGACAAGCCATAGAGCGTTGCTGTAACAAAACAGGCATAGCTGACCTTGCCGTTGCGCCGGGAGACCATAATCCATTCGGTTGAAAAACCAAAGACAACGGAGACGGCAAGGATTGCTGCAATCCGCCAGCCGAAATAGTAAATAGATACCACCGTAACAGGTGCAAGGGCATAGAGCACCCGGAGCATGATTTTTTGCTTGAGAAATGTCGGCCGTGTTGGAAGTTTCATTGTGCGTAAATGAGGAATGGAATAGTTTTAGAAATATGGATTTTATCTATTACCAAAAGGTTGAAAGGAATGTTCAGAGAAGATCAAAAGGCTATAGTCCTATTATAGAATAATTGTGCTTACTTGTCAATATTTTATTCGGGTATTCTCCATGAAAAGGAAACATATCTAATCTTTCTTCGTATCCCTTGTCCTAAACCGGTAGGCAACACATCTCCGTGTCGTATGGATCAGATTTGGACCCTGACCCATACGACACAATAGATAGATAACACAAGCTCACTTCATGAAAGCCATGCGCCGAGTCTCACTAAAGGTCCCGGCTTCAACGCGGTAGAAGTAGACGCCTGAGCCCATCGAACGGCCGAGATCGTCGTGGCCATCCCACAATGTGCTATAGCGACCGGGGTTTAGATTTTCGTCAACCAGCACCCGTATCCGCTGTCCGAGGCTGTTGAAGATTTCAAGTTTTACGTGGCCCTCGCTCGGGATCTCGAATCGGATCTGAGTCCCTGCATTGAACGGATTCGGATAGTTCTGTAACAGGGCAAAGTCTTCCGGAAGACTCCTACTGTCACTGTACTCCACCAGAGTTATTGGCCATCCAATATCGGTGAAGTCGGTGTTATGAGAGAAGGCTAAGGTAGCGTCACCCTGCACATTGCTGAGATCCATCCTCCAGGCGTGGTCGGCTGGCGGTGCATCATAAGCACCGTTCTGGTTATGATCTGCATAGAAGTCGATCTGGTAGTTCCCGCCGATACGGATACCGGGAACCGAGACCGAGAAACCTGACAGAATTATACTTTCCAGGCGAGTGCGGCCAATCTCACTACCGTCGTTTAAATCTACAACTCGAAGCTCAAAGAGCCGCCCGACATGCGGTGTCATGCCTGTCAGTTCAAGGGTGAAAAGGTAGTCCCAATCGATTTCAGTGAAATTGGTGTTATGAGAGAAGTTCAAGATGGCGTCGCCCTGTACGTCGTTAACTTCCATCCTCCATGCATGATCGGTATTCGGTGGGTCGTAGATACCGTTTTTGCTGAGATCGGCGTAGAAGTCAATCCAGTAGCTGTGACCCAACTGCAACCCAGCCACTGAGGCAGAGAAGGCAGCCGCAGGAATCTCGTCAATTGTTGAGCGACCTACCTCCATGCCTGTCACCTTATCCACGACCCTAAGCTCAAACTTCTGACCGACGTGGGGTGTCATTCCCGCCAGGTCAAGGGTGAAAAGATAGGGCCACTCGATGTCGACGAAATTGGTATTGTGAGAGAACGTCAAGGTAGCATCTCCCTGGACATCGTCAAGCTCCATCCTCCATGCATGATCGGTATTCGGTGGGTCATAGATACCGTTCTTGCTGAGATCGGCGTAGAAGTCAACCCAATAGCTTCCGCCAATTTCGAGCACATCGAGTGGGACATCGAAATCCGCGGAAGGGACCTCACCTATGGCAGTACGCCCGACTTCTCTGCCGGTCATCTTATCCACTACACGTATTTCAAGTTTCTGACCGACGTGCGGGTTCATACCCCTGAATTCCAGTGTGAGCCTTGCCACCTGAGCCAATTCTGTAATCCAGGTCCCTATAAGATCGATATTCGACTGGGCCAATTTTTCACCAGAAGGGGGCATAACGCCACCATACTGATTGGTATCGCTGATCTTATTGTATAAAACCGAGTTACCGGGATCCCCTCGCACAACCCGCAAGTCAGGCGAATATCCCTGGGATGTCACACCAACCAGATTATAGTAGCCTGCACCTTGGGCAAGGTCCAGTCCACCTTGATTGCCGTGGCAGCCAGCGCAATTGTTGTCAAAAATCGGCTGAACCTGTGTCTCGAAATCAACGGTCTTTCCCACAGCAACAGTTGCAATTAGAAGTATAAGCAGCAACATAGTTTTTTTCATATCTTATCACCTCCTGTTTAAATTATCAGAGTACCACCATACGGCACAATGAATCCAAATTAAGTATACAGTCTCAAAAATGGATCGTCAATATCCTGCTAATATTCATTGCCCTGCTCTTACATGGGTATTGTTGTCTCGCGGATCGGTGTGTACCATTTTCCCAGACGTAATCTACTATGAAAAAACAAGCTCTCAGATCGGTTCTGAGAGCTTGTCAAAAACTTAGGGATTTCCATCTAAAACTACTTCAATATCTTTCCCGTCTTCTCGCTCCAGAGGAGCATGTCAAGGTGGTCGAAATCTATCCCTATTTCCGAAGCGAAATCTTTCATCCTGGATTCTATATCAAGATACTCGGACTTCTTAGCTGTCCTTATCATCCGATCCATCAGGCCGAACTCGTACAGGCTCCTGAGTATATGGATGTCCAGTATCGCATAACCTCTGAAGCCTATGTTTCTCAGAAAATGGCTCGCCTCTTTGTAACCTATTCCCTTTATACCTTTGTTATCAGCGAAGAATTCCCTGAGGGTTTTCCTGTCGGAGAAAGACTCTATCTTCTCCTTTATCCTGAAATCGAGTTCATCCCGGAGATAGCTTCTGGTATGGACGATGTAGTTTGCTCTCGCTTCAGGATAACGGTGTACACCCTCGAGCCTTACGGTAAGCTCCTCTCCCGTGGCAGTCATAAGGACATCCCTTATCGCTTCCACAGACGCCAGGCCCATGCGGGCACTGGCCCCTGCCGTAAATATGCAGAACACGAGTTCCTCGAAGATCGCCCTGTCGCCCTTCCGGTAGGTTTCCTCAAACTCATGGAACCTCGACTCTATGGCACCTCTCTTCAATTCATAAGATCTCTTGAGTTTATTTATCTTCGCTTCTCTGTCCATCTATTTCCCTTTTTCACTTCTCAAAGATTGTATTTGCAATATCGGAAGACAATCTGCCGCGAGGATATTTCTCCCTTATTCATGGAAATGAATGACCTGATTCCAGCTACACTTCCTCAGACAATCACATACCTCATGACAGGCTCCAGTTATATCTGAGTAGCCTTATGGAATTGAATATAACAGCAAGTGAACTGACCTGATGGATCACAGCCCCGGTTATTATGTCTATCCATCCCTGAGAAGCTGCTACAACAGCAATGAGGTTGAAAAGCAGTGCGAAGACGAGGTTCTGATTTATGATCGATATAACCTTGCGGCTCAGGCCGACAAAGGGAGTGAGCTTCGAGAGGTTATCCTCCATGAGCGCCACATCCGCAGCTTCTATTGCGACATCCGCACCTATTGCGCCCATGGCTATGCCGACGTCCGCGGCGGCAAGCGCTGGCCCGTCGTTGACACCATCCCCCACCATGCCAACCCTATATCCCTTATCCCTCAGTTCCCCGACCCCATTCATCTTGTCCTCCGGGAGGAGGCCGGCGTGAAACTCGTCCATTCCCAGGGAGGAAGCAACCGCTGAGGCAACGGGTTTGCTATCCCCGGTCAGGAGAACAAGCTTTTTCACCCCCTCTTTTCTGAGCCCTTTGATGGCCCATTCCGCATCTTCCCTCAGGGCATCGGCAACGTATATGGCACCACATATCCTGCCGTCGTGTGCGAGTAGCAGGACCGTTTCAGCACCATGTTCCCTCAAATCCGCCGGTATGTCCACTCCCCTTTCCTGCAGAAAATCCTCCCTGCCGAGTGTAATCTCCGTCCCGTTCCAACTTGCGGATACCCCCCTGCCCCTGACAGCCTCGAAATCATCGGGATCAGGCACTTCAAGCTCCAGCTCCGCAGCCTTCTTCAGGACTGCCCTGCCAAGGGGATGTTCCGACCTTTTCTCGGCGATAGCGGCAAGCTTCAAAATCTCATCCTCGGAATGGCCGTCAAAAGAGTTCACTCCCGTGACCTCAAGGCTTCCCTTCGTGAGCGTTCCGGTCTTGTCCATAACGATGGCGTCCAGCTTAGCTACCATCTCAAGGTAGCCTCCCCCCTTGACCAACACCCCATGTCTGGCAGCGTTCCCGAGTCCGGCTACAACAGCGGTAGGGGTGCCCAGAACCAGCGCACAGGGGCATGCAACCACAAGAACCGTTATCGCCCTCTCCGGCGAACCGGTCACAAGATAGACGAGCGCCGCGGCCGCGAAGATCGCCGGGATAAAGTAAGATGCGTACCTGTCGATGGTCCTCTGTATGGGGGCTTTTTCACCTTCAGCTTTTTCTACAAGCCTCCTTATATGAGCTATAGTGGTATCATCGCCGACTTTCGTCGCCTTCGCCTCGAAATAGCCGGTCCCGTTTACTGTCCCGCTGTAGACCTCGTCTTCGACATCCTTTTCGACCGGTACCGATTCACCCGTTACGGTGGACTGGTCGACCGAGCTCCCTCCCAATACCAGAACCCCGTCCACGGGGATCCTCTCACCGGGCTTTACAACGACGATATCCCCTTTGACAACCTTGCTTGCAGGGAGGCGCACCTCGTGGCCATCACGTTTCACCACAGCATATTCGGGAGTGAGCTCCATAAGGCCGGATATGGCCTTCCTTGTTCTCGAAGCCGTGAAGCTCTCCAGGAATTCACCCAGGACCATTATGAAGATGACAGTCGCCGCCTCTATGTAGTCCCCAAGTAGAACCGCGCCGAAAGAAGCTGCGATCACCAGGACATCTACGTTAAGGCTCAGCGAGGCAATGGCCCTGACAGCGCTCCTGAATATCGGATAGCCGCCGATTATGATGACAGCTATCGATAGAAGTTCTGCTACGGAAAAGATACCACGGATGTAGACATCGGTCCCGGAAAGGTGAAGGGCCCAGGCTGTGAGAAGCACGAGCCCCGTGAGTGTTACATGTATCCTTTCGGAATATCTTCCCCAAAACGATCTGAACTGCTCAAGGGGTGTTTCTCTGACAATATACCCGGGCCTCTCTATAGCCTTTATGATGGTCTTCTCATCTATGCGGTAGGGGTCATATCTGACATAAGCTTTGCTGGAAACATAGTTTACACTGGCATCCAGTACTCCGGAGAGGTGCTTTATCATACCCTCTATATTGAGAGCACAGTCGGCACAGTGCATCCCCTGAACCGGTACTACAAGCTCACCTTTGGAACGAATTTCCTCCCTATTATTGTTTTCAGATCCCATAAGGATACCCACTACAGCCGGTCTGCAAACACATATCCATAGCTCTCTGTCAATTTCGATGTCCTATGAAGCTTTATTCTTCATATCCGTAAGCTTCATAAGGTGAGACCTTTCCTCATCGATCATTTTCTGGATCACGGGGTGATCCTTTTTCCTCACGATGTTCATCATCTCATGGAAGAGAATTATGGAATCTTTCTCGAAACCTATGGCTATGTTGATGGCGTCAATGTCAGCCTTTGCCCCACGGAACATCTCCTCAACTCCCAAATCCCCAGTGAAGACATGCTCCTCCGCCAATGCCCTCAGGTAAGACTGATATTCCCCGGGATATGTATCGAAAGGAACGTACTCCTCGACGGTATCAAGCAAATTCTCGAACAACTCCCTGTGTTTCCTCTCCTCGCCCGCAAGATAGGACGAAAGATCCTTTACGCCCTGACTCTTAGCCGAATCGGCAAGCAAATTGTAAAACTTCTCTCCGTTCTTCTCTATCTCAATTGCCAGCCTGACCACCTCATTTCCCCAGAAAACAGCTCCCACTTGAACCTCCTTAAAGGTTTGATTTTGGATAAAAATGCAAGAAGAAACTCCGATCTATTCTATCTTTTCGAACATATCTTTGCTCGCGCCACACTCGGGACATACCCAGTCATCGGGGACATCCTCAAACGGGGTTCCTGGCTCCACACCGTTATCAGGATCGCCTTTTTGGGGATCGTATATGTAGCCGCATACAGTGCATTCCCAATTTTCCATCCGGATCTCACCCCCTTTCACATAAACAACTTCTCCCGATCTGCCATATGGGCCGGATTCATTGTATCAGATAATATACAGATGTAGTTGTTACGTGTCAACCTCCGCTCAAGCGATAAAACACCTTTACCGGCCACAGCCACTAAAGCTCCATTATAAGGTCAGATACCTCCCCAAGTGAGTTTACAGAAAAGCGGTTTTCTATATTCGTCCCCTCATGCCTGAGAAGTATCGATCTGACACCGGCTCCCTCCGCAGCTTCGAGGTCATACCTCCCATCACCGATCACAACCGCCTCATTCTGCTCAGCTCCGACGATCCTGAGG
>CAZTBA010000029.1:0-24329 GCA_964611725.1 uncultured bacterium | reverse complement strand
GGAAAGAGATCAGGGAGATATGTGCCTATTTTGAGGTTGTCAGCAGCGCTGACTCATCCATACACATCGAAAGCCAGATCTTTGATGTGAAGGGGAAGAAGATCTTTTCGGGATCATACAGGAGAAAGCTCGAATCTGGAAGGCTAAGGGAATGCCTGAGCCTTGGTGAGGAGAAGTTTGGATTTGGGAAGTATTACCTCAGGCTCGTTGCCATAGCTGACAAGAGCAAAGATAAGGTTGAGAAGAGCTTCCATATAAGGAGTCTCGGGGAGATTTCCGGCAATATGCTCGATATAACCATAAGACAGCTTGAATACGCTACCTCCAGGGATACGATAAATAGAATGCTCAAAGCGCCTTCTGAGGAAAAAAAGAAACTGTTCGATGAGTTCTGGAAGAAACGTGATCCGACACCGGATACCCCCGAGAATGAGCTCATGGAGGAGTATTATAACAGGATCTCCTACGCCAACGAGCGCTTTCTATCGAGCTCCGGAAAGAAGGGATGGGACACCGATATGGGGTCTGTCTATGTGATCTACGGACCGCCGGACGATGTTTACAATCAACCCTTTGCCGGGGAAAACCAAAATCCCTACCAGATATGGTATTACTACAGGATAGGCAGGAAGTTCGTATTCGTCGATCTTATGGGTTTCGGAAAGTATATGCTTATATCTGCGGATTTTATCAGCTAAGCGAAAAGCTTGGGAAAAAACAATATACGAGCTGGATTGGGGCAATGAAACACTGATGACACCGATATGCACTGATACCACTGATTTTCCTCGCATCTGTCCCATCTAAGGCGATCCTGAGCGGTGTAGAGACGCCACTGCGAGGCGTCTCCAAAAACTCTTCTGCTTGGTATCCTCACCTGTAGAGAGACTTAATCCTTCCAAAAGTGGCAGACTCTGTAGCCTCAGGGGAAAGCCCTGGGATAGCAAGCCAGTCAACGATCGTGAGGTCATAGTAATCCCCTTGAAATATGCCGACTGCATATTTCAAGAATACTACCTCCTCTTTACCTGGTCTGGGATCTCCGATACTCTCCCAAATTAACCCTATCTCCAGGTTCTTACCCAGGAATGCAGATTCTATCTCAGGGGCATCGCCCACCTCTTCTCCCACCCACTTCGAACCATCCCAATACTGGAATTGCTCTCCACTGATTTTCCCTTCCTTGCCCACGATCCTGAAACGTCGGTCAGGATAAAAAGTCTCCCAATGGCTCCTCGGGGTGCCCAGAGGTATCACTCCCCTTTCGAAATCAATCCAATCCTGCTTCTGACCTTCAAGGGGATCTTCATCCGTGCCACTCCAATCCTGGGTCGTATCCGTATCCCACAAAATCTCAACGGATGTATCCTTAGCGTATGCAAACAGATCTCCCTTGGTCTGCACTAAGAAATAGAAATATTTACCCTCCGGAAAAGACTCACCCTTGTGGAGGCCATCGCCATATGGCTCATCCCAATCAACCAGAACTATATCTATACCACTTATCGGAACATCGCCCTCCCTATCGCTGGTTCCATAAAGATACTTCGGGTGATCAGGATCTCGAAACCAGTCACCGATCTTGCCGTCTATGTCCTTCTCCTCCTTGATCTGGGCATAGGCCGGAGCGATACTAACTGTTTCAATGAAAAGACAGCCTATTGCGGCGGACAATATTGTCAAAAGGAGAGATCTCATCGTTAATCACCTCCAAACACAGCCTATGCCAATTTGCATTTCATAAAATATCCCTATCTCTTACAGCGTATGCTGTTAACCGACATAAGGGCAGGGCATGCCCTGCCCCTACGAAAGGACTGTTATTTCACTGTATACGTCACTTTTCGCAGCGCAATTCAGTATCGGACCCAATTCCCATAAAAATAGAAACCCTGCTTGAACTTCGAAAAGCAGGGCTAATCAACAGACATAACAGGACCATCACCTCTTACTTCAAAAGCTCCACCGAGCTTTGGCCCATTTTGAAATGTGTTTTAAGAACCTTCCCTGAACCCAGAATCAAAATAAAGATTCGAGAAACTTTGTCAAGTGCTTTTTTGATTTTCCATCAGTTGAAATCTTGTATATCTCGGCAGGGACGGCCGTCCGAATACCCCTAAATGAAATCATTATCTTCTCCCGGTTAAATTCTACTTGACGTGGGGTTCCGATCTGAGTAAAATAAATATTAGATTACAGGAATTTAAAGATTTACAACAACAACATCCCAGCCAAAATCGGGTAATCGTTGGAGTGGAAAAATGTCACCGATCGAGATCCTCAGACTTGTAGTAAGCATATTAATCTGTCAGCTCGCAGGTTTTATCGGTTCGATCTTCACGAGGTCTTCAATCCCCAATTGGTACGCGAGTCTGGCAAAACCATCTTTCAACCCCCCTAATTGGTTGTTCGCACCGGTCTGGACTAGCCTGTATACACTGATGGGGATAGCTGCATTTCTCGTCTGGCGCAGAGGTATTGACAATAAACAGGTAAGAATAGCCCTGATCATCTTTATAATCCACCTGGTTTTCAATACCCTGTGGTCCGTGGCCTTCTTCGGGTTCAGATCTCCTCTCGCCGGGTTAATCGTAATCTTAATTCTCTGGATCGCAATATTGTTGACGATACTAAATTTCCTCAGGGTGTCAACAACGGCCGGGTTGCTCCTGATACCCTACATCCTGTGGGTAAGCTTTGCGGCGGTTTTGAATACCTTTCTACTGATTTTGAACCTTTAGTAAAGATAGAGGCGGAAATGAGGGAATTTGTTAAACCCAAACTTATTGTCAGTAAGTGCCTCGGTTTTGCGCACTGCAGATATAACGGCCTGATAATCTCAGATGAGTTCGTAAGCGAGCTCCAACCCCACGTGGATTTCAATCCTGTCTGCCCGGAAGTTGAGATAGGTCTCGGAGTCCCGCGTGAGCCCATAAGGGTTATCTCCGTGGATGAGAAATTGAGGCTTGTCCAGCCCGCTACGGGAAGAGATGTGACGGATGAGATGCTCGGTTTCACCGATTCCTTTTTGAGCTCTGTTGAAGAGGTCGATGGTTTCATACTGAAAAGCCGTTCACCTTCGTGCGGGATTAAAGATGTGAAGGTATTCCGGGGCATGGAGAAATCCGCTCCCGTATCAAGAGATGCGGGATTTTTCGGGCGCGCGGTTTCCGGGAGATTTCCTCATTTGGCCATAGAGGATGAAGGGAGATTAACGAACTTCAGGATAAGGGAGCATTTCCTGGCAAAGCTTTTCACCTTCTCCAGCTTCCGTGAGATAAAAGCATCGAACTCCATGAAGGAACTCGTTCGTTTCCATTCCGAAAACAAACTTCTGCTTATGGCCTATAATCAAAAGGAACTGAGGATACTCGGTAGAATAACCGCAAACCACGAGAAGAAGCCCTTTGCTGAAGTAATTGAAGGTTATGGGCAGCACCTCTTCAATGCCTTCTCCTGTGCCCCCAGATACACTTCGAACATAAACGTCCTGATGCACGCAATGGGGTACTTTTCGAAGGGCCTTTCGCATAGTGAGAAATCCTTCTTTCTCGATTCACTCGAAAGATACAGGTCTGGAAAGGTTCCGCTAAGCTCTAACACGAGTATCCTGAGATCCTGGGTTATTAGATTCGAAAATGAATACCTAATGCAGCAGACCTTCTTTGAGCCGTACCCTGAGGGTCTGATAGAGATAACCGATTCCGGGAAAGGGAGGAAGCTATAGGTATGGCAGTTATCAATTGAAATACAGGAGGAATGTGATGGGAATTGTGCTTGAATCGGCGATAGATTGATAAGGGAATTTCCATTGGTGAAGAAGGAGGATATATAGCCATGCGCCCTATCCATACATTCACTATTACACCTAATTTGCCTGAAAGGTTGAAATGTTTAAAAGAGATCGCCTACAATCTTTCGTGGAGCTGGAATGCCGACATCATCGACCTGTTTCGCCGGTTGGATGAGGATCTCTGGGAGGAAACAGGACATAATCCCGTATTGATGCTCGGCACTATCAAACAGGAGAGGCTTCAGGAGATAGCTCAGGACGATGCTTTCGTTGCCTACACGGATAAAGTTTGGGAAAATCTGGAAAGATATATGAAGTCGCCCTCCTGGTATGACAGACGTGGTAAGCAGGATAACCTCCATATCGCCTATTTCTCTCTTGAATTTGGGGTCACCGAATGTATGCCGTTTTATTCAGGCGGCCTCGGTGTGCTTGCCGGGGATTATCTCAAGTCCGCAAGCGATCTGGGTATACCGATAGTTGGTGTTGGGCTTCTGTATCAGCAGGGTTACTTCAATCAGTATATGAACGCCGATGGCTGGCAGCAGGAGTCGTATCCCGAAAGCGACTTCTATAACATGCCGGTTCAATCAGAGAGGGACAAAGACGGCAATCCTTTAAAGATAAGAGTGGATTACCCGACAGGAACGGTCACAGCTCAAATCTGGCGGGTCCAGGTAGGTCGCGTGCCGTTATATCTGCTGGATACCAACATTCAGGAGAATGTTAATTCTGAAGACCGGGATATCACCGATCGTCTTTACGGTGGGGATCAGGAGTACCGCATCCGCCAGGAGATTATGCTGGGCATAGGTGGATCAAGGGCTCTGAATGCTTTAGGGTTTTGTCCCACTGTATGTCATATGAATGAGGGACATTCCGCTTTTCTTGTCCTTGAATACATTAAGTGTCTTATGGCAGATAATGGACTGAGCTTTGCAGAGGCGCGTGAGGTGGTTTTGGCTGGAAATGTTTTCACCACCCATACATCTGTGCCCGCAGGAATTGATATCTTTCCGTACGAATTGATTGACAAGTATTTTGCCAATTATTGCAGGGAGCTGGGAATATCCAGGGATGATCTACTCTCTCTGGGGAGACGTTCCAGCGACGGACGAGATTTCTGTATGGCTTCCCTTGCGCTGAATACATCGGCATTCTCCAACGGTGTCAGCAAGATGCACGGCGAAATTTCCAGAGATCTATGGAAGGGCATGTGGCCAAAGGTCCCCGTACATGAGGTGCCGATTTCTTCTATCTCCAACGGAGTTCACATCCCCTCGTGGCTTTCGAAAGATATGGCAGCACTGTTCAATAGATATCTGGGGCCAAAATGGATAGAGGACCCGTTAGATCGGGATGTGTGGGGTAGGATTGACAAGATTCCCAACGAAGAGCTGTGGCGAACTCACGAGCGTCGGCGTGAGCGCCTGGTGGCTTTCGCAAGGCGCTGCCTGCGGGAGCAGCTCGAAATGAAGGGAGCACCTCGCTCTGAAATCGAGGCGGCCGATGAGGCACTAAAGCCATCGACCCTTACCATAGGTTTCGCAAGGCGCTTTGCCACTTATAAACGTGCTGATTTGCTGTTAACAGATCCGGATCGATTGGCTCGTATACTGTGCGATAAGGATCGTCCGGTCCAGATCATATATGCCGGAAAGGCGCACCCGAAGGATCAAGAAGCCAAGAAGATATTGCGCAAGATCTTCCATCTGTCGCGTCAGGAGCCGTTTCGAGGGAAGATTGTGCTTATCGAGAATTATTCCATGAGTGTCAGTAGATATCTGACTCAAGGGGTTGACCTGTGGCTGAATACCCCGCGCCGCTTCAACGAAGCCAGCGGCACAAGTGGCATGAAGGCAGCGGCCAACGGTGCTATCAATATGAGTATACTCGATGGCTGGTGGGATGAGGCGTATAGTAAAGACATAGGCTGGGCAATAGGCCATCGTGAGATATATGAGGATTTTAAATATCAGGATATGGTGGAGAGCAACTCCATATACGAAATGCTGGAAAAGGCAGCTATTCCAATGTTTTACGAACGGAGGGCGTATATGTTCTCCCGAGGGTGGATAGCTCTTATGAAAGCCAGCATGCGTACCGTCTGTTCCGTTTTCAATACCAATAGAATGGCATATGAGTATTACGATGGATTTTACAAACAATGTGCTCAGATGACAAACTGCCTATCAGCGGATGACTTCGCCCGCGCCAAAATCCTGGCTGCCTGGAAAACCAAGATTCAGGAGAGCTGGCGGCATATTAAAATAAACAGTGTTGCATCAGGTGTCGATAGCCTGAAAGTTGGCTCTGAGCTTAAGGTCCAGGCTGATGTATACCTCGGTACACTCGAACCTAAAGATGTATCGGTACAGGTTTACTACGGTCAGGTTAACGCCGATGATGAGATATTGACCGGTCAGAAAGTTGAAATGAGGGAAGCCGGCTCCAAAGGGGAAGGGGTTTATGCTTTCGAGGGGGCAATACCTTGCATAAGCAGCGGTCTGCACGGCTATTCCGTTCGTGTCTTGCCCAAACATGAGGATTTGGGTAACCCCTTTGTTATGAATTTGATAACCTGGGCATAAAGCTTTAAATCATCTATTTTCATTTACCAGCTCTTCCCGTTCGATCATATATCGAAGTGCGATCAGAACCAGAATGTTAAAGAATAGTCCGAGGAGTCCGGAAAACTCCTCTTTATAAAATGTGAAAACCTGGGTGAGAAAGATCGACACCAGGATTGATCGCTCGAACATTCGGAAGGCAGAAAGCCTTGACCGGCGAATTTGTAGTATTCCCCAAAATATAAAGATCCCGGATAAGAGGGACGATGCAAGCTGTGCCCAGTCAATAAAGGAGAGTGTTTGCATCCGTTCCGCGGTGTGCCCGAGGATGTGAACGTCCAGTATCTGCTCCCAGCCGAGTCCTATGAAGAATACCAGGACGATTGCGTAAATCAATATAGTTATCATTTGGATCAAAAAGAAGAGCATCACAGCGAGCTGAAACCACCGAAACCGGGTGATTTTGTAGTAGAGATCTCTGATACGGAGTCTGATACGGGTAGAGAACCCGGGTCCGGGAAGCGGAACTAGGTCTGTTCGGGAGAGCAGGTTTTTGAGCACAGTAACTAATGGATCGTTTGGATCGCTTTTCTCCAGGAGATCCAATGCCCTATCTTTCTCCTCTTCATCCAGATCATGCAGAGCGACTTCTTCCAATTCCTCCAAAGCGTTCATTAGGTATTCCTCGTCTGAATAATACTGACGGGCATGAATGGTGCGAATGATGAGAAAGATCAGGATAAATGTTACGTAAATCAGGGCAACGGTGGGCTGGAAAAAATAATTGTTGTCACTGGTCACAAATTTCCCGACCTCATCGATGAAAGTGCCGAAACCGATACCTCCCAAAATTGCGGCCATACGGTTGCTTGTTCTGCTCAGAAAAGATAAGAACATAATTATGGATGCCAACATCAATAGTCCACCCCAGAGCATGTGGGCAATATGGAGTCCGCCACCTCCAATTTTGGGATAACCGGCGATCTCCAGGAACAGACGGATTCCCAGCACCGTGGCTACGGCGGCGATGAGAAAGTCTTCCATATAATTTACTGCCTTGAAATTACGGATAAGGATACGATGTTTTGCCATAAGCTGATTGAAATTGAAAGGATGAAGGCGAAGCCTACAACTCCATTCTCTGTTATTGAAAATTTTCCTGTGACTAAAGCTAATTCAGGAGACCGGGAATGTCAATATCAATTATGGATGCGAAAGAACACCTTACCAGAATGGTTGTTCATATCAAGAGAAAGAGATCTGTTCTTTGAGATTCCCGAAGTTTTTCCTTGGAAGTGGAGTCCAGCCATATGTATATTGTCCTTTAGTTGATGGTTTACATAGTTTTAACTTTCTGAATAAAAAGGGTATTGAAACTGTGGTAAATGTCCGGAAAAGATTGAATGAATTCTTTGTAAGCGGGATATGGGATGTAGATATCAGTTCCATTGATAGGTTCAGAGCCCTTCCGATCAAATTTCTGAGACTACTTTATGTAGCTGTAAGGGAATTTTCGGAGGGCCAGCTTATCTTGAGAGCTATGGGCCTTACCTACACGACCCTCCTTTCTCTTGTTCCCCTGCTGGCTATTAGCTTCTCCGTGCTCAAAGCCTTTGGTGTGCATAATCAGATAGAGCCTTTAATTGGTAACTTCCTTGCACCCCTTGGACCAGAGGTAGAGAAGGAGGTGGCCGGCAGGATTATAGGGTTTGTGGAAAATGTAAATGTAGGTGTCCTCGGCTCGGTAGGGCTCGCGATTTTGATTTATACTTCCATATCCGTCGTCCAAAAGACAGAGAATGCCTTCAACTACATCTGGAAGGTAAAGAAGCCAAGGAGCTTGTCACGAAGGTTCAGTGATTATATAAGCTTAATTCTTATAGGCCCCGTCCTTATTTTCTTCGCGCTCGGAATTACTGCTTCCATAAAGAGCACAGCCCTTGCACAGAGGCTGGCATCCGTTGAGCCATTCAAAACGGCGGTATATTCTCTGGGCAGGTTAACTCCTTACATATTTGTCTGTGTGGCCTTCACTTTTATCTACATTTTCATGCCAAATATGAAAGTAAGGTTCAGCTCTGCGTTTGTAGGCGGTCTATTTGGAGGCGTGATGTGGGAGACCACAGGGTGGGTTCTTGCTTCTTTTGTAATTTCATCGACGAGATATGCTTCGATTTATTCCGGCTTTGCCATAATCATAATCTTTATGATATGGATCTACGTAAGTTGGCTTATACTCCTGGTAGGTTCGGAGATTTCGTTCTATTATCAGTACCCACAATTTCTCAACATTAAGAAGGAAAAGCTCCTTTTGAGCTGTAGACTTAAGGAAAAAGTATCCTTTTTAATTATGTTTCTTATTAGCTACAATTATTATAATAATAAGCATCCCTGGAAATTGGACTCCCTCGTGGACCGTCTGGGACTACCCGTTGAGCCTGTTCTGGATGTGATCACGGTATTGGAGGATAAGGGATTGATCCTTGAAACCGGTGATGACCCGCCAGCGTACCTGCCGTCGAGAGATATTGGGACTATAACGCTGAAAGAGTTCCTCAATTCAGTGAGAACGGCCGGGGAAGGTTCCCACTCAACTGACGAAAAGTTCCTTTCCATCTCGGAAGTTGATGGTGTTATGAAAAGTATAGATGGCGCTATCGGTGATTTACTCGAAGGAAGAACCATAAAGGATCTTGTTCTTTCTCGGAATAGTGAAGAGAATTGAAGTTGCACAGGAACTTCGGATCGAAAGGTATAAGATCCCGGTAACGCTGGTAAGATGGGTCTCTGAAGGGAGACTAGTATGTCTGTGTTAAACCATACTTCCCTTGGAATAGGGATCTGCGGTGTTGCGATTATTGTCTGGGGAGCCTTGCTGATGTTGGTACGACTTCTCAGGCTTGAACTTACCAGGATTAGAGGGTTAAGGATATGCAGAGAAAGAGAGGCATTGAGACATCAATTTGGTTCTTACCTTTTGTTGGGATTAGAATTTCTGATAGCTGCAGATATCATTGAGACTGTAGTCAATCCTACTCTGGAAGAAGTTGCTCTTCTTGGAGGTATTGTCCTTATAAGGACTGTGATAAGCTATTTTCTGGACAGAGAATTAGCGGATTCCTCCTATTCCTGTCAGGAAAGTGAAGCCTGAAAGTTTTGATTCCTGATATTTACGAGCCCTGCCAGTTGGAGATACACCGGATTGGTCGATGCCCCGGAAGGCTGACATATCGTTCCCGGGGGATTTCAAGATTGCTGTAATTCGATGGTCAGATTTCTTTGAAAAACCTGTTCCAAGAGGTCCCCTTTCTTCAGGGCCGCCTGGCACTCTATTTCCGCGGGAAAACTCACCGAACACTGCACAACAATCTGTTTCGGCGTAACTTTGCACGAAAGGCTCTCCACAAGACTTCGCTGGGTGCGATCCAGACCATCTGCCACTCGGAGAATTGCAGCCAACACGCTCACAATCTTGCGCTCCGATGGCTTTAGAGCTGCGAAGTGACCATGTTTCCTACTTGGCAGTGCCCTCCGATGATAACGGGCGATGGAGCCGATGATGAGCCGCTCTCGGTCATCAAAAGGTAGTGGCGAAGCATTCAGGATGATGCGTAATGATATTTTGTGATGTCTCTTTTGTCCTTTAATCCACCCGATGTCGTGCAAAAGGGCACCAGCTTGCAGCCAGAAACGCTCCTTTGCGCCAAGATGGTGCACAGCCTGCAGTTCGTCGAAGAGCTGCAATGCCAGACGGGTCACCTGGTGGGTGTGTTCAGCTTCATATTTGCAGCTTTCAGCTAAACGTAACACAGCTTCCAGAGCTTTATCATATCCGCCGGTCGTAGAATCAGGTGACTGTATGGCCTCCTCGACCTCATCTGCCCCCGCTGTTTCCAGTACCGTATCCAGATTGCGACCCTGCAAAATCATCTGGGCAAATGCCTCTGGCAGGCCGCGCTCGCGGATCGCGGCGACCGCTCCCTCCACATCGTATTCCACTCGATAGTGATACAACTGAAAAAACCTTGGCTTGATCTGCAGGGTGGCATAACAGGCACGGGGGTCGCCGTCATCGGGACGTCCCACACTGCCGGTGTTGATGAACCAAACGCCTTCGACCTTTCGCCTGAAAGGCTGGTGCGAATGTCCACAGATGACTATATCGGCACCTGCCATCCCGGCAAGTTCGCGCAGGCGCTCTTCCGGGGTGTTGTGATTGATGTACTCTTTGTTGGACGCGGGACTTCCGTGGGTCAGGAGTATGCGTTTGCCTTCCGCCTCCAGCCGTATTTCTTTGGGCAGAGAACTCAGGTATCTGCGGCTCGGCTTAGATAGGTTATCGTATGTCCAGTTGAATGCAAGCCGTTTCTCCGACAATTTACCCTTCTTCTCCTTAACCTTTAATACCTTAAGATCGTAATTGCCTGCGATACTCAACACTTCCTCCTGTTGAAGCCGCTTTATCACCTCTTCGGGAAAGGCGCCGTAGCCCACAAAATCCCCGATGTTCCAGATTGCCTCAACTTTGCGCTGGTAAGCGTCTGCCAGCACTGCCTCTAAAGCCGGCAGGTTGGCATGGACATCGCCAATTAGAGCGACTTTCATCTGTTTCCCTCCTTTTCAGGGCTTGTCTGGTCATCAGGAGCATTCGGAGGTTCGGAGGGTCGAGGCTCCGAAATCTTTTCCAGAAGGTTATCCCAGAAATTCCCGTCCTGCAATTTTTCCCAGAACTCGACAAATTCCTGGTAGCGCTCCGTGCGGTGCTGCTGGCGTTCCTGCTGCATATAAAGGATTCCGGGTTTCAGCCGGTTAAGTGACTTAGTATGCCCGAGATACTCGAGGGCCCGTACGCGCTCTTCCTCTATAAACTGCGATAGATACTGTACCCACATATCACAATCGTGGATGTCTCCCAACATCGTCTGCACTTCCCGCACTGTCTGTAACGGCTGCTTCAAATCGCCCTGATACAGCGGCTCAAACACCTCCATAGTGTAACGCAGCCGCTTGGCAGCGATGCGCATAAGATGGAGCTCCTCTATGCGCTCCGGCTGGCTCACGTAACGCTCATAAGCCAGCACCCCTTCCAGCCGCGACGATATCGCCAGATAGGACTGCTCATATACGTACGGGGAATGCGGATCCGCGCGGTGCAACCGTGCCTGAGCGTAAATCCGACGCAGAATCCTCTCCATTTTTTCCAGTACATTGTCTGTTTCCAATCGATCCATTTCTTTGATGATTTTTCCCTGCAATCCCTCACGCTGCTGCTGCTGACGTAGCAGGAGGCGCTGAACACCTTGACGATATTGTGGTTCCGTAAGACTATCCAGAAACTTCTGCAGGAAGTCTATACGTACATCTGTATCGCGTGCGGCACCCAGAGCACGTGTGATACGTTGCATCTGTTTGTTCCAGATCTTTACTTTCTTGCCGGATAGGGATTTCTCGAATATGGCAAGCGCGCTGCGTATCCGGCGCGATGCCACACGCATGCGGTGCACATACTCGATGTCCTCGGCCTTGCGCACGCCCTCGATCTCTTTCTTTAGATCTTTCAATCGCTTCAGAAGCGCTTTCGCACCGAATAAACGATAACTTTCATCCAATTCTTTTGCCATAAGCGTCTCCATTCTGCGAGCAAATTGACGGTGAGATGCAACGTCAGTTTAATAATAACAGTTTTCTCCTGGCCTGTCAATGAAATGTCGAATGGAAGCTTCCCAGTTTCAATATCTTACATTGACAAAAGAAGGGGAAAACGTTATTATAGTCGGAGATCATCGTCAACTGCAGCCAGTAGAACGATGGCGGGTTCGAGCATTGCGTCCGATGGGAAATGACAAGGTCATGTCAGCAGATTTTAGGGGTGAAACCTGAGCTGGGAGGATTTTTGAAATGCCTGAACAATTTTTCGAATGGCTTGGGAAATTCTGGAAAGTCCTGAGCTTTTCAGCATTTAAGATAGGTGAGAAGAACATCAGTTTGCTGCTAATCCTTGAGATTGTCGTTTTGCTGGCGGTAGGGTTTCTGTTCTCAAGGCAACTGAGAAAATTTGTCAAGGCGCGCTTGGAAAAAACCCACATGGATGAAGGTGTCCAATATACCATCTTGAGACTGATTCACTACGCCATCATCGCGATTGTTATCTACCAGGCAATTACGATGATTGGTATCAACCTGACAGGATTGGCATTTTTCGCTGGGATTCTCTCCGTGGGAATAGGGTTTGGGCTGCAAAACATAGCCAGCAACTTCGTCTCGGGACTAATCTTACTTTTTGAACGCCCCATCAAACCCGGTGATCTGGTTACTACGGGAGATATCGAAGGACGGGTGGAGGAAATCAGCATGCGATCCACGACCCTTTCGACTCTGGATAATATAACGATTATTGTTCCCAACTCCCAGTTTGTCTCCGACCAGGTCGTCAACTGGTCACACAGGGATCCGAAGGTGCGTATTCATGTCCCCGTCGGGGTAGCTTACGGCTCCGATGTGCAACTGGTTACGGAATCATTGCTAAAGGTTGCCAAAGACCATCCGCAGGTCATAGATGAACCTTCCCCCAAGGTCTGGTTTACCGGCTTTGGTGACTCTTCACTTAATTTCGATCTGTTGGTATGGATTGCCAATCCGCCTCTACGCAGGAAGGTCCTTAGTGATCTAAATTATGCCATCGACGATATCTTTCGGCAGCGTGATATCGAGATTCCCTTCCCGCAACGCGATCTGCATCTGCGTTCTCTGCCACCAGCAGAGGAGTTGGAAGCGGTGCAAAGATCCTTCCAGAAATAGATTGGCTTACGGATAGGGGGGAACGGATAGGGGTAGTATCGGCCTGCGTTTCATAAGCAGGATATCTCTCCTCCCGGTGAATAGTGACGAGATGGAGGCAATGGATGAAGATCGGCGAGATCTGGAAAATGCATGATGATACGGCACTCCAACAAATCGACAAAGCGGCAGTGCACCTGCTTACCAGGGGCGGATGTCGGATCGAACACGAAGGCCTTCTCGGCATGCTCGAAGGCTCAGGGTGTCGCGTTGACGCGTCTGCTATGCGCTGCTACTTTCCTGAGAGATTGATCCGCGATGCGATAGAACACATCGCTGGCCAAATAGATGACGGAGTCGAGGTCAGGTTAGCGTGGAACCCCCAGCACCACCTGGGCCTTGGGGGAAGCTACCCGCATCTCTTGGAGTGGCCCAGTGGCCACCGCCGATTGGCTACGAAGCAGGATGTGGTGGACATGGCGAGGATGGGCCACGTGCTCGACGAATTTGATACCATAGGCCGGGTGCTCACGTGCTTGGAGGTCGACCCACGCATCGAACCGCTCTGGACTACGCTGACGCTGGCGCAGATCACGGACAAACCGATCGGCTTTGGTGAGATCTTCTATCCTGAGTATATCGAGCCACTCGCACGGATGGGTGAGGTGTTAAGCGGCACACCGGGTGACACGTCCCTTGTCGCCGCGGGTGACTTTTTTATCTCGCCGCTCATCTTCGACCGGAAACAGGCCGAGTGCTTCTTAGAAAAACGCCGTTTTGGACTCAAGAATGCCCCGGGAACCATGCCGATCTCCGGTATGAGCGCACCGGTCACTATCGCGGGTACCGTCGCCGTGGCTGTTGCGGAACTGATAGCGGGCTGGGTGCTCGGGTATGTAGTGAACCCGGACATCCGGGCGGGCGGAATCGTTGCGTCCGGCTCGCTCGATATGCGCACGGCAGCGGCCTGTTTCGGGAGCCCGGAGGCACTCCTGCAGGATATGACCACGGTCCAGGTCTGCCGCCGTCTCTATAATATCTCCATACACGCCGCCATCGACTATGTAGACTGCAAGCGCCCCGGCTTTGAGGCGGTCTTTCAGAAGATGTATCCTCTCGTAGCTTCACCCTTTGGGACCGGCCTAAAAATCGACGGAGGCGGACTGCTCTCAGCGGGACAGGACTATTCACCGGTCCAGCACATTCTGGATGCCGAGATGTCAAAAGCCATCGAACGGTTCTGGGGCGGCTTTGAGGTGAGCGAGGAAACCCTGGCCCTCGATCTGATCGAGGAGATGATGACGAAGGGCACCACCAACTTCCTCGATACCGACCACACCCTGCGGCACTTCAGGCTGGAGCAGTGGTATCCGAAATGGTTTGATCGGAGCCTATGGCAGGGAGAGACCTTCGAGATCGAGGCGGAGAGGAAGATGCTGAAGCGGGTTGACTGGTATTGCAGGAACGCCATCGAACGATACGAAAAACCCGATATCGATCAACACAAGATCGACGAACTACAGCGGATTTTCTTCGCCGCTGAACGGGAGATCCTGGGAAAAAATAGATTCTGATCCCACAAAATAGAGCGAAGTTAAGAGATGGACCTGAAGAGACCTAATCATGAAACATTATCTATGGCTCATACTGGCTGGAATCCTTACGTTCGCTTCGAACGGATGCACGGACCTGCCGAAACTCACAGAACTTGGAGGTGGCAAAGTGTTATTCTACGTCTCAACAGAGGGAAATGACTCCTGGTCAGGTAAGTTGTCGGAGGCTAACCGCAGCGGCACAGACGGACCGTTTGCAACCATCGGCCGTGCGCGCGATGCCGTGCGCGAACTCAAAGCACAAGGGGAACTGAACAAACCGATCACGGTCTACATACGGGGTGGTCTGTACGAATTAGATGGACCACTGGAATTCGGTCCTGAAGACTCCGGTACCCCTGAATGCCCTGTAATCTACAGGGCGTATAAGGACGAAAATCCGAGCATCAGCGGTGGTCGGAAAATTACTGGCTGGAGGCGCGGGGAAGGTGAGCTCTGGATTGCTGAGATTCCGGGTGTTAGTAAAGGAAAATGGTATTTCCACCAGCTTTTCGTGAACGGACAGCGCCGGCAGCGCTCCCGAATACCCAACGAGGGCTTCTTCCATGTCGATGGTGATGTCTCGCTGGAAGAACAGGCTCAGTTCAGCTTCAGAAAAGGCGACATCAAAAAGGAGTGGGCGGAACCGGAAGATGTGGAAATCGTATTGCTGCAGGCCTGGGCCGAATTCCGCATGAAGATCAGTGAAGTGGACGAGGCGACGCGAACGGTTACACTCTCCGGCAAGTGCGCGCGCTCGAACCGCGAGAAGGATGCCCGCTACTGGGTGGAGAACGTCTTCGAGGGACTCGATGAACCGGGTGAATGGTACCTCGACCGGCGGAGCGGTATCCTCTACTACTGGCCGATGCCCGGAGAGGATATGAACGAGGCGGAGGTCATCGCACCCCTGCTCGCGGAACTGGTAAGGCTCGAGGGTGATGTGGCAGGTGAGAAGTTAATCAGTAATGTCGATTTCTCAGGCCTGACTTTCTGTCACACTGACTGGTCGTTGCCTCAGGCCGGCTATGCGGACATGCAGGCGGCCTTTGACATCCCAGGTGTGCTGTTAGCCAACGGTGCTGCCTCTTGCAGCATTGAAGGGTGCACCTTTGCCCACCTCGGCAGGTATGCGATCGAGTTCGCTAAGGGCTGTAAGGACAACCGGATCATAGGCAATGAAATGACCGACCTCGGGGCGGGCGGCGTCAAGATCGGCGAGCCGGTGATCCGCAAGGACAAATCTGAGCTTACGGGCGGAAACATCATCTCTCATAATCATATCCATGATATCGGCATCGTTTACCCAGCCGCTATCGGTGTGTGGGTCGGCCAGAGCAGTGGAAACACGATTGCACATAACCACATCCATCATACATTCTATTCCGGCATGTCGATCGGATGGACGTGGGGATACGGCCCGACGAATGCGAGGGACAATACCGTGGAGTTCAACCATGTCCACCACATCGGACGCGGCATGCTCAGCGACATGGGAGGCATCTATACGCTTGGTGTACAGCCTGGGACGGTGATCCGGAACAACCTTTTCCATGACGTTACCTCCTACACCTATGGTGGATGGGGCATTTACTTAGACGAAGGCAGCAGTGATATTCTGGTCGAAAACAACGTCGTGTACCGCACCAAGACCGGTGGATTCCATCAGCATTACGGTCGCGAGAATATCATCAGAAACAACATCTTCGCGCTTGCGAAGGAGGGGCAGCTTATCCGCACGAGGCAGGAGCCACACATTAGTTTCACATTTGAGCGAAATATAGTCTACTGGGAGGAAAATCCGCTTCTTGGCAGTAATTGGGAAGACGATAAGTACAAACTCAACCGCAACCTCTATTTTTATACGGGTGATGGTCCGATAATGTTCACCAAATGGTCTTTCGAGGAATGGCAGGCACGGGGCCAGGATCGCGATTCCCTTGTCGCCGACCCACTCTTCGTTGACCCCGAGAACGACGACTTCTCGCTGAAACCCGAATCTCCGGCTTTCAAGCTGGGATTCAAGCCTATAGATTTGAGCAATCTCGGTCCACAGAAGAAGATCCAGCAATAGATGCTGAAACAGGTTCGGCGGGGAGTAAAAAGAAGAGAGGTGTTTGTCGCGGTGAGGGCATGCTCTGCCCCTACAGAAGATCACGGTCCAAAACCTTTCGCAGATGGTTTCTTGAACTTTATTATTTCAGGATCTCGGACGCAATAGCCTTTACGTGAATAGGAATGAAAGAACTACATAAGCTTTGTTTTCTCATACATGGATTCTGCTACGCGGAGATGGCAAACCGGAAATCCTCGAGGGAGGAGGACCCACGCTTTCGGGAATATCTGGCTTACGAGACCGAACGTTCCGTGAGTTGGAGGAATGCGGTATCGGATATGTCCTCCGATTGGGCGCTGGCAATTCTGCCGTGGCCGCATCCGGCAAAGGGGCCGGCCGCTGAGTTCGAGGAGTTCGCTTCAGAGCTGCTTGGGAACAGGTGCTTCATCCTCAACTCCCCCGGATGCCACGAGCCGTCGTTCTGGCAGGACCGAAACACCGGTTTTCTCGCCGATGTTCTCAGTGACCTTCGGGATGCATTGGTCGGCCAGGGGTACGATTGGAACAAGGAGGAGATGGATACCGCGCTTCATTCGCGTGTCTGCGTGGATCAATTGCTCAAAATGATGGACAATCGCAGGTTCCACGTGGATATCAGCTCAGCGAAGGGGGAGGCATGGGGGGCCTCCTTTGAAGGGTGCGTCATCAAGTATAGCTGCAATCTGCGCCGACTCCTCGGCTTGTCCAACGTGATCGAAATCGAGTTCGATAGGACTGTGCCCGACACATATTTTCTGCTCCGCACAGTCTGGAGGGAACGCATAGAGGTGAACGATAGACTGCGACTTTTCCTGTTCGAGATGGACGGCCGACCGGTCGGGCTTTTCGTAGCGACGTCGCAGTCGCTCGCCGATCGCGCAACTTACGTCGACGTGCCGATTGACCCGGATGCGGTGACCGTTGTGAGCAAGTGGGATGGCCTCCTTTGGCCGGGCCCGATGGAGGACGAAACCCCGGAAAGGGGCATAGGACTCTACGAGCCGCCGCAGGAGCTGGTTACGGCAGTCGACGGAAAGCTCCGCGTGCCCGTCTGCGCCGGTATGGCGTATCGTCTGGCCAAGTCCCCTGCGTATATCTTTGCTCCCCCGGACATGGTTTTCGAAGAGTTCCGCGATCTGCTGGTATGCGCCAGAATGACAGGCTGAATCTTCTGCTATCATTGCAGTAGAGATGCCTCGCTGGGGCGTCTCTGAAGGCTGAAACTTGTTTTCTGTTGTACTGAACGCAAATTAAATCTATGAATTTGCTGCCAACGTTCCGGAGAACCCGGGAAGATTAGTATAGTCGGACAAATAGGATCTCTTTCGAGCAATTAACCGGAAAAGGAGAAACACGTGAGCAAATTCATCCTTCTCGGCTTGGACGGGGCCTGCCCCGGTATAATCGAGGAAGCTATGGACGATGGACTGATGCCTAATCTTAAGAGGCTGAAGGAAAGGGGGTGCTTTGCGGATCATATCCCGTTTCCCTCTGCAGTAACTCCCGGCAACTGGACTTCGATCGCAACCGGCAGCAGACCCCTTACCAACGGGATCTCAGATTTCACGATGCATACACCAGGGGAACCACTGGACGAGAGGCATGAGGTTTTCAGCAAATTCAGGAATAACAGGGCTGAATTCCTCTGGGATGCATATTCGGATAGGGGATACAGGGTTGCCACAATGTCTTTCCCCGGTTCACTGTCGCAGACTAAGACGAACCACACTGCCATCGGCAACTATGGGATGCCCGCGGAAAATGCCGATCCCTACACGATCGCCCCTTCACGGGCTCTGGTAGCGGGCTCGCCCAATCCTGTGGGACCTTACAATTGGAGAGAGCATGAGGATGTAACGCTCTGTCCGCCCGACGAAGATCCTGGGATCGAAGATTTCGCTCCGAAATACTTGCTCCGTTTCTGCATTAAGGCAGCTAATCCGGGCTACGGAGGTGAGCATCCTGCGATCCTCTACCTCGGCATGCACAAGGGTAAAGAGGTTGGAGTTGTCGTTGACGGGGAAGACAAGCTCGTAATTGAGAGAAGGGAATGGACTCCTTTCGTCGAGAAGGACTTTGTCAGGGATAGCGCACTTTTTGGGAAGTGGCAGCTATCTCCGATTGAAGGCGACACGATAATTGGTGAGTTCCGGATGAGGATTGTGGAGCTCGATCTGGAGAAGGGAGACCTCCTGCTCTACATATCCAGCGTTTACCCAAAGCATTGCTTCTCCAGCGATACTGAAATTGCGCGTACGTTGAGGGATATGCTCGGTCCCTACAACGACAACCTTATGATATCGCGGCTGCTGATGGGATGGCTCGACGATGAGGCCTTCTATGACGATTTCAGGTTGCAGGGAGTCTGGCAGGCCAGAGCCGCCGTGCATATGGTCAATCAGCTCGGTTACAAGGCCGTGTTCACGAAGTGGCACGCTTTCGACAAGTTCTACCATTTCTTTATGCATAAGATAGACCCGGCGGCGTTGAACTATGTTCCCGAAGAATTCGAGCGATATGAGAAACTGCACCGTTTTCTCCTACGGATAGCGGATGAGATGGTTGGGATCGTCCTCGATGGACTTCAGGATGATACATCCCTTGTGGTCATCTCCGATCACGGGCTTATGGCCAGTCGCAGGGCGGTCTGGGTAAACCGCTACCTGGCAAAGCACGGATACATCAAATACGATAAGGATGAAAGCGGTCAGGTTGTCATCGACTGGAAAAGGACGAGGGCCTATGTCTCATCGTTTCTGCTGCTCAACGTGAACCTGAAGGGCCGCGATCCCGAAGGTATAGTTGAACCCGGTGAGGAATACGATGGCCTCAAGAAAGAGCTCATCGAACTGCTGCGAGGCTGGAAGGATCCAAAGACGGGCCAGCATGTGATGACAGATGTCTTCGATCCGAAGCGGGACGGCGCCTTCTACGGTCTCGGTAGCGATCTCGACGGCGACATCCGCTATTTCACAGCCCCGGGCTATACGCTGTATCGCTCGACGGCTGTGGATGGTGATGAGACTGTGACCGATGTGGTCGGACCATATCTCGGAGATCACGGCAGTTGCAGGCCGACCACCCGTTTCGGCCGGGGAGGTGAGGCGGCCATTTTTTATGTTGCCGGAAAGGGCTTCCGTAAGGGATACGAACGTAAGGCCCCGGTCTTCCCATGTGACATCATGCCGACACTGCTCTATGTAGCGAGTGAGCCTCCTTTGAAAGAGCAGGAGGGAGCAGTGCTTTACGACCTGTTTGAGGATTCATGATCCTCAAGAGAATCAGAAGCCCAATTGTGTACTATCAATCCACTATCATCGTGGTGTAGGGACGCCCGGCGGGATGCCTTTGAAAATCATGTGTTCCTTACAGGAAGCGAAATGGTATTAAAACTCGATGAAGCAATCTATATAACCAGCCAGAGAAAGGTCCGGAAATGAAAGCATTAAGGATCTTATCGTGGAATGTAAACGGCCTGAGGGCAGTGTATAAGAAGGGTTTCCTTGAATGGTTCTTGAAAGAAAAACCTGATATTCTTTGTGCACAGGAAACGAAGGCTGCCGAAGAACAGCTCCCTTCCGACCTCAGAGATGTTGAGGGATACCATTCATACTTCTCCTCAGCAGAGAGAAGAGGCTACAGTGGCGTTGCATTATACACGAAATGGAAACCGGAAGGAATAGGAAGTGGATTTGGCGTTGAAAGATTCGATAACGAAGGAAGGGTGTTGATCGCCGACTATAAGAGTTTTATACTGTTTAACATATACTTTCCGAACGGTGGGGCTTCGGAAGAAAGGCTGCAGTACAAGATGGAGTTCTATGACTGTTTCCTTGATTACGTGGATGAGCTGAGGGTCAAAGGGAGAAAGGTGTTGATTTGCGGGGATTTCAATACCGCCCATAACGAGATAGACCTCGCCCACCCAAAGGAGAATGAAAAGGTTTCGGGATTCTTACCTGAAGAACGTGCCTGGATAGATAAGTTCGTGAGCCACGGTTACATCGATACGTTCAGGATATTCAATAAGGACCCAGGCCAGTATACGTGGTGGGATTACAGGACCAGGGCAAGGGAAAGGAATGTGGGCTGGAGGATCGACTATTTCTTTGCAAGTGAGAATTTCACGAAGAATGTAAAATCATCATATATACTTCCGGATATAATAGGTTCTGACCATTGTCCGATCGGTGTTGAAGTTGCTGTTTAGGATTATGGTTTCAATCAACTGAATTCATCGGAAGGCAAACGGATGGGGGAGTGCACCGATGATAAAATTTCTCTTTTTGGACTACTGGCCGTTAGAGTCCGTTCGTGGTTTCGAGCGGCGAATGCAGCAGCCGATCAAATACCCGGAAAATCCGATCTTCCTGCCGGAACGACCTTATGAATTCAAGGGTATCCACCTCTACGGCACTGTGCTGCGCGATCCGGAAAGTGGGCTTTTCAAGATGTGGTACTCCGCACATGCGGTGACGGAGAGGACCGCGTACCTGTGTTATGCCACTTCCGAGGATGGGTACCACTGGGAACGGCCGGATCTGGACGTGGTGTCTGGCACCAATATTGTTTTCGATAAGGACGCGTACACCCACGGCCCTTCTGTGCTCCTGGATTCGGACGATCCGGACGAGAGTCGGCGCTACAAGCTGCTTATGCGCCCGGGAAACATACCCGCCATAATGGCATATTTCTCGCCGGACGGTATCCACTGGCGAAAGGCTCAGGAGGAACCTGTCATACACACCAACGCCGATTGCCACATCGGGCTCTACCGCGACTCTGAGACGGGACTCTACCAGGCTTCCCATCGGCTGGACTGTCCGGACCGACGCGTGGGGCGCACTGAGAGCGAGGACTTCATACACTGGCGGCGCTCGGTCATCGCCCTCGAACCTGACGTAGATGATCCCCCACAGACACAGATCTACGGTATGCAGATGTCCCCATATGGCAGCTTCATCATGGGATGGATATCCATGTATAACACCTGGGAATCCGATATGCGGTGGAGCAAGATGAACGGGACGATGGACGTTCAACTGGCGCACAGCCGCGGCGGATATGCCTGGCACCGCACCGCCCTCGGGAAGCGGTTCATACCTCTGGGCGAGGAAGGATTCTGGGAAGCACAACTGGTTATACCGTCCACCACATCGATCCTGCTTGATGACGAAATCAGGTTCTACTATTCCGGCGCGCCTTACCCACATGGCAGACCGTACGATTCCGGGGATGAATGTGTCGGGGCGGCCTCCCTGCGCCCGGACGGTTTCGTCGCGCTTTGTGCAGGGGAAGATGTGTGCGAGCTTGTCACCCGGCCTTTCGCCCTGGGTGAGCCGGAGATCTTCGTGAACACAGATGCCCGCAATGGTTCTATCAGACTGGAAGTGTGCGAGGAATCTGGGGAGCCGATCGAAGGTTTCACATTTAATGATTGTCGTCCGGTTCAGGGGAATGGGCTGTCCCTCCCGGTGCGTTGGCTCGGGGGAGAGGATCCGTCCAAAATCCTCCGACGCTCCATCCGGATCCACTTGCGCGCACGGCGTGCGGACCTGTATTCGATCTGGATGCCGAACGGGGACAGGGAAACAGACTACTGGAGGTTCCGCGAGATCCTTTGCCTGGAGCCGATGCGGGATCTTGAGTAATAAACGTCCTGCAAAGTGCAGATTGGGAAAATCCAAGGTTTTCAGTTCCAGATAACTACTCGCAGCTGAATGCTTTACGAGATTTAATCCTGGCTATTTTTGTGTACGAAAGAAATAGTCTCGTGTGCAAGCGGAATGAACATTAGATTATGGAGCAGATCATGCTTAAGATCGAAAACGAACACTGTCGAATTGAATTTGATCCTCAAAACGGTGGCCTGAGGAGCATTACCAACCTCCTGCTCAATGATGAATGTCTGAAGGAGGGTAATTCCGGAATCATGCCGTTCCGCATTTATACGGACATAACAAAGGAGTTTGATATACCTCTTGACCGGAGGTTCGAGCTGGTGTTCGATGACCCTGAAGGGATGTGCAAGATGGTGATACAGCCCGGTGACTGCCGGCTGGTGGATGTGGACCGGGATGGCGGTTTGACCTTACACTACGAAGGTAAGGGAGTAGAAGCACGCTTGCAGGTTATCCTTGAAGAACGGACGGGCGCATCTGACTGGTCACTACGGATAACCAATACGGGCGATATACCAAGGAGATTTCTGTTCTGTTTCCCATGTCTGGATGGGGTTCGACTCGGACCTGATGCCGGCACCAACCTTGCCACTGCGATGGATCAGGCTGGGATAATAGTCAAAGCCTGGAATCGCTCCGGAGGTGTAGTCGGAGATGGGGGCAAGATGTCAATGCAGTGGCATGCGATATGGGATCCAGAGACAGAGAGTGCACTGGGGCTGATATTCATGGACCCTAATGCGCGTTCCAAAAGGTTGGAATTGAAGGAACCCCGTATCAGTTTGCACTATTTTCCTCCTATGATGATTCCTCCGGGTGCATCCCTCGATCTGCCGCCTGTGAGAGTGCTGATCTACCGCGGCGACTGGCGTCCAGCAGCACGCGCTTACCGTGCCTGGTTCGACGGGGCCTACAATTGTGTGGAACCGCCCGAGTGGTTCCGGAGGTCGGACGGTTGCACGGGCCGCCACTTCAGGAAGGGAGGTCCTGGGATCGAAGCGGATTACAGTGGTCAGTATGCGCTCGAGAGCTTCCGTGAGCTGCCAGGGGCACACCTCCGTATACCGATGGATAACTGGGAGTACGCCTTCTACTGTCAGGGTTCGGCAGTGTATCCTATACATACGGATGGTGATAACATCATCCGTGGTGACATGGGTGGTGCGGAGGCGATGTGCGAAGGTATCGCCGGGGTGCACCGCCTGGGGTTGCACTCGACGCTCTACATCGAAGGCTACATCGTACACGAAGGCAGCGAACTTGCCAGATCGGGCAGAGCTGAGCGGTGGTCCGTGATGGATAGAAATGGAAAAACTACCGGTTCATATGCCAAACAGGGTTTCTACCATATGTGCCCCGGATGTGTAGAGTGGCAGGATCATCTCGCCAGCACTGTCAAGCGGCTCCTGCGTGAAACCGGAGCGGATGGCATAAGGCTGGACTCGCTCGGCTTCTATTTCCTACCGTGTTACAATCCGGCCCACCGGCATGCGACTCCGTTTGGCTACAACGAGTGGATGAAGCAGTTGCTTGTGGGTGTGCGTGAAGCGGCGCTTGAAGTCAGTCCCGACGTGCTGCTCACCACTGAAGCGCCGGTGGACTGGTTCGGACAGTGGTTCCACGGTGCATTGAACAGCAAATGTCCGCGCGATCTGCCGCTGATGCGCCTGGCTGTGGGGCCATACCGACCCTATGTCTACACTGCTCCGGGATCGGTGTGGGGGTCCATTTCGGGGCTTGCGGGCGGTGGGTGCGGTGGCTCGGACCTGGGGGTACTGGATGGAAACTGGCTCTGTGCCCGTTTTCCGACACATGAGGCCC
>CAZTBA010000028.1:8208-24497 GCA_964611725.1 uncultured bacterium | reverse complement strand
AAACTACTGACAGGATCAAATCGGTTGCCACGATACCCGTACTTCAGGATATGGGCGGGAATATCGGAGGCGAAAGGATAGAGGTCAGAAGCCTCATAACCGGACTTGAAAATCCCCATACCTATGAACCCAGGGCGAGCGATGTCAGAACTGTCGCTGAGGCGGACCTTTTCTTCGAAATCGGCCTGGGACTTGAGGAGTGGGCGGAAAAGCTTGTGAAGGGTGCCGGAAATCCGGAATTGAGGGTGGTTAGCGTCTCGGAGGGAATAGAGATAATCGAAGGTAGAGGTGGTGAAGGGGGGGGCAACCCGCACATCTGGATGGACCCCCGGAACGCCAAGGTAATAGCGGATAATATAAGGAAGGCGCTATCTGAGTTCCGACCGGCGGACACTGAATATTTTGCAGGAAGGTATTCCCGCTACAGTTCGGAGCTCGACAGCCTGACGTCTGAAATATCCGGAATGGTATCTTCACTTAAGAATAAGAAGCTCGTATCCTATCCACCTGCCTTCCCGTACTTCCTCCGCAGGTTCGGCTTCACTGAGGTCGCGAGGATAAGCGATGTCCCGGGAAAGGAACCTTCTGCAAAACGGATCTCTGAGATAGTCGATCTTATGAGGAAGGACGAAGTCAAAGTCATCATTACCATGCCGCAGTATAGCGACAGGGTCCCAAATATGATTGCCGCGGAGACAGGCGCTAAAGTGGTTGAGCTTACACCGCTGCTCGGAGCGTTCCCGGGAACCGAGACATACGTAGGCATGATAAGTTACGATGCAGCCAGGCTTGTGGAAGCCCTCTCTGAGGATGATTGAAGATGCTAACCCCAAGCGAGAACATTGTCGGGCTTTCCAATATCACCGTAGCCTATGGCGATAGGATCGCCATTGAGAACGTGGATATGGAGATCCGAAGGGGTGAGTTTCTCGGAATAATAGGCCCGAACGGTTCGGGTAAGACCACAGTTTTCAAGACCATCCTTGGGCTTGTACATCCGGTTAGAGGTGAGGTGGAAGTGCTGGGGTTTTCAGGGCCGGACTTGAAAAAGGCACGGCAGTATATAGGCTATCTCCCTCAGAGGGGACAGATCGACCCGAGGGCTCCGGGGACGGCCTATGAAGTTGTCCTTATGGGGCGTTACAGCAGATTGGGGCTCTTCAAAAGACCGACCGATATAGATAGACAGAAGGCCCTCACGGCTTTGAGGCAGGTTAATATGGAGGAGTTCACCTCCGAGCCGATAGGCCATCTTTCGGGGGGACAGCAGCAGAGGGTGCTGATAGCGAGGGCGCTCGCGCAGGAGCCAGCCCTCCTGCTTCTGGATGAGCCGACTACGGCCCTGGATGTTCCCACAAGACAATCGCTTATCGAGCTTGTAACCGATATACACAGGGAGTTTAAACTCACGGTCGTACTTATAACGCACGACGTGAACCTCCTCATAGGACGTGCTGACAGGATATCCTATCTCAAAGGCAGGATCTATGCGCTGGGACGTCCCGAGGAGATCCTCACGGAGGAGATGCTGACCGAGATGTACGGCCAGAATGTCTACATAGTTGAAAGGGACGGCCGTATGTGCGTCCTTGTGGGGGATAGCCATGCCTGAGTTTCTGGAATATAGCTTCATGATCAGGGCCCTTTTGGCCTCGGTCCTCGTGGGTTTTGTCTGCTCGGTTGTAGGAACCTTCGTCGTCCTCCGGGGGCTCTCCTTCATAGGGGCTGGCATAGCACATGCCGCCTTCGCGGGTGTTACCCTGGGATTCCTCGTCGGGTTTAGCCCTATCGGACTGGCAGTTATCTTCTCCCTTGTTACCGTGTGGCTTATGGGGGTTGTAAGCCGCAAAGGGGAAGTCAGCATGGATGTTTCCGTGGGGATATTTTTCGCACTCACGATGGCACTCGCCATCCTCTTCATTGGGCTTATGCCGAGCTACAATGCCGAGGTTTACGGCTACCTTTTCGGAAATGTCCTGGCAGTTACCGGAGGGGACCTGATACTTATATCCATAGTAACCGGGTTTGTGATTGCAGCCATCCTAATTTTCTTTAAGGAGTTCCAGTATATGATGTTCGATCAGGAGATGGCAGAGGCCTCTGGGATACCGGCAGGGAAGCTTTTTTACCTCCTCCTTATGCTCATAGCGGTTACGATAGTGATTTCCTTGAGGGCGGTCGGAGTTATACTCGTTTTCGCACTTATAGTCACACCTGCCTCGAGCGCCTACCAGTTCACGCACAGCCTCAGGAAAATGATGGTGCTCTCCGCTGCCTTTGGTGTTCTCGTCTCATTTGCTGGCCTGCTCTTATCGTACAGGTTCGATCTCCCTTCCGGCTCCACGATGGTTATGGTGGCTGGCTCCATATTTTTCATCTCTGCAATACTCTCTCCGAAGAGGAAGACCTGTAAGGTGGCACACCAGGATGCGAACGATAGGGAGCGTACATGCAAAATCAGGGAAAGTTGAAACTATTCACCAAATTCATAAGGATTCATCCATGCCACGAGGACAGGTTTTTCCGATGGAGCGTATAGATCGAAAGGATCCCACTACCGGACTGCTCGTCCGTCAGATGACGAGCTTCCCGACCGTCAGCCTGCACATGCACTACGAGACGCCGACGTTCACCCCCGATGGCGGGCGGATGATCTTCGTCTCCATGCGCCTGCCACGCCGCGGTGCACCGTGGGACCTCTTCACGTGCAGAAGTGATGGGGATGATATGGTCCAGCTTTCTGGTGATTCGCCGCAGGGAGCGTCGAATGCCTGTCTGAGCGTGGACGGTCAATATGCCTATTACATGGAGGATGGGACGTTCCACCGCGCGCGCTTTGACGACGCCGAGGATGCGGAAATCGGCCATATGGACGGCGCTAACAACCATTCTTACTACCGTGGCTCCCGCTCGTGTGATGGCCGATGGTACATCTCGATGGTTAGAACCGATGATAACAGGGTTGCGCTTGTACGCTGGGACGTGGAGACCGGGGAACATGTGGTAATCGTGGAGGCGGACGGTTTGAATCACCCGAAGGCAAATCCCGGCGGTCCGGAATTCCAGATCGGTGCCAAGTATCGCCGGCAGGCCGGAAATATCGAAACTGTGCAGATGTGTGTCGACATAGGAACCCTTGAGCGGATCGAGCTTAACTTCAATAAGGGCGGATATGACACAGCACATAATTGCTGGTTCGGCGGAAGTGGTGCCTACCATGCGACGCTGAAGCCGCCCGGTCACGGGGTCATTGTCATGACGCGGGATGGGAGGGAACCTGTCCGCGTCGCTGAAGGTCCCTATTTCTGGCATTCCGGTGCGTCGTATGACGGGAAGTGGATCGTGGCAGATACGAACTTTCCGGATGAAGGACTCTGGCTGATCAATGTCGGCACGCATAGGAGGGAATTGCTGTGCTTCACCGGCGCGTCCCAGGGACATCCGCAGTGGACCCACCCGCACCCGAATCTGAGCGATGACGGCCGCATGGCAGTGTTCTCCTCCGATGCGACAGGCATCACCCAGGTCTACGTGGTCTATGTGTCGGAGGATATGCGCGAGCGCCTCTCTACATCTGGCTAACCACGCCCGGTATCATAATTCCTGCCGATAGATGGCATACAGACGGGCATTGACCAGGTAGATCCTGAGCGATATGGTTTGCCCTTTCAAATTATCCAGCGAAGCACCGCCCATCCATATCGGTTCCCGGCCCTGATCGTCGCCCGAAAACGTTTGTGACTCGCCGTAGGTGAATCCCGGAATTGGCGTGCCGTCTCTGCCGATCACTTCCACGCGCATGGCGCCACCGGGTGCATGCTGATCGTTTGCACCGACGGTGATGCAGGCGTTGGCATTGATCTTCAACCTGCCGCCGGGCCAGGTGAGCGGACGTGTGGTGACGATCCCTTCTACGCAACCAGCTTCCAGTGCGGCGAACCGATCCTTGGGCAGTATCGCGAGTCCGATCGCACCACGGGGGAAGGGATAGCCCCGTACGTGGGCATAGTTGCGACCTTCATGGTAGAACCACAAGTTGCCGTCGCGTTCGATTGGTGGGGACGATGCCATGCCAACCCATGCGGAGTCCCAGGCATCTTTCTCTCCCGCCTCGAGGAATGCGCGGCGCGTGCGCTGCCAGCTTCGGCTGTCCCTGCTGAAGACGAGCTCGGTATCGATCCGATCGGGTGTCGACCACAAGCGTTTCAGACAGCCTATGTAGATGTGCCGATAGCGGAAAGCGGACATGCCATAGAACTGCACATCCCATGAATCCTCGAGGTCCGGTACAACAACCGGAACGGGATCGGTCCATGTGAGGAAATCGCTGCTCTCGCTGCGGTAGATGACACGGCGCCTGAACTCCTCCTTCATCCCGTGCCTGCGGGTGAATGCCACATACTTACATTCCAACTCGGGATCATGCATGAGTGTCGTACGATCGCTCGCACTCGTGCAAACCGGCTCATGGCGCACATTCCAATGGATGCCGTCCGGCGAAAACGCCACATACAATCCCGGTCCTCCTGGCTCCTCAGAGGCGGAAAAGAGCATCTTGTACCGGTGGTCTTCCTGCTCTTCATTCTCGTCATAGATAACCGTGAGAGTTGATAACCAGTTCTTCCCCCACGTTATCATTATGATGTTGTTATCGCGTGAGCCTTCGTATTCGTAGATTCCAAGGGATGGCTTCTCCCAGTGGACGCCGTCCCGACTGTGGGCGTAGCAGAAGTAAGCCCGCCCAGGACCGCGCTCATGCCGTGAGTAGGTCTGATACCACATCTGGTACCCATCACCACCGGGATGTGGGATTACACTCCCGTAGACGATCACACAGTGCCGTTCCCATGGTCGATCGGGGGTAACCACCGTACCGAATTTCCTGGGCCGCTCGTAAACACGCGAGAGCCGGACGGTTCCCGCAATCGCTTCATCATCGACAAAAAGGACGGTGTGGGTATGGCCGAACATTTAATATGCCTTTCGGATTCTGTTTTGAATTTGTGTTCAAGCTTCCCGACATCCTTAAAAGGCGTTCAAGAAGTCCTCGAGATCCTGTTCAGACGGAAGATTTGGAGCTACAAAACTGGTTGGATTATGGATCTCTGATGCGATCTTGTTTATCTGATCTTTTATCTTCCTTACTACGCAATCCTGATCGTAGTTATCGCAGTTATTTCTGGTGCAGACATCGATGGGTAGTGAACATAAGTTCTTGAGCATATGTTCGTAGGTATTATCCAGTTTCTTTCTTAGAGAATCGATGTGGAAATCATCCCCCAGTTTCTCCTTTCCGGCTTCTATGGCTTCATCAAAGAGAACCTGATGGAGCTGTCTGAGCTTGACAAGACCCATGTTTTCGGTCACGCTGTCCAGACTACCCCGCTCACTGAATACCTTTATTACCTCCTTCCTTATTTCCTCCAATATACTCTCTTTCCTTGAATCCTGAACCCCTTCTGAAGAATCTATACTCATGTCTTCTTCCTCCTTCTGAATGTCCGTGCTCAGTATTGACAAACGAAATATAGCAAATATAGAGAAGTTCTGTCAACCATCACTTCTTCTTTCCCTTCCTCCGACAAAGTTGTTGCTTTGAAATTGTGCTCTCTATTATCTTCTGAAGTGAATCCGGTGATTAAATTGATCTTCCATAAATTGCAACTAATTTCTTGAAGTTCATAGGTTCGAAGGCCAACAAGATGTGGTTTACGAAAAGGAGAGGAGGAAAGCTCATGGCGAAATCCGTTAAGAAGATTATGTTGGTTGGATGGGATGGCGCGCCGCCGCAGATGATCGAGCGAATGATCAAAAAGGGACTTCTGAGAAACTTCGCCGGTCTGATGAAGCAAGGAACGTTCATATATGCGTTGAACCCTTATCCAACTATCACTGCTTCTAACTGGACAACTCTGTCCACAGGGGCGTGGCCAGGTCGGCATGGTGTGACTGGCTATAACGTTCATCATCCCGGCGAGCCACTGGACAGGATTTACTCTGGGTTTAACACTGCCGAATGCTCTGCCGAGCATATATGGGATGCGGCGGAAAAGATCGGGAAAAAGTGTATCCTCGTGCATTATGAGACATCCTGGCCGCCGACTTTGAAAAAGGGAATAGTCGTTGGCGGATGCGGACCCAACTATCAGGACGAGTTCCATAAGATAACCCCGGACATGGTATTTTCGACTGAAACTTACCCTGGTCAGGTTTCGGATTCTGTGGAGATCAGCGAGGCGGGCGGGAAGTATACAGCACATCTTAGATTCAGGACGGCCTCAGACGAAGAGAAAACATATTATGCGGTGTGGGCAGAGGCCAAGGACACTCTCAATATCTTTAAAGATAAAGCTGAGAAGGAAATCCTATCATCGCTAAGAGAGGGGAGTTGGAGTGAGCCCGCATATGATAAATTCCTCTTTGAAGGGAGTGAAATTGATACGGCCTTCAGATTCAAGTTATTACACCTGCCCGATGAGGAAGATGATGAATTTAAACTGCTTTGTACATCCATTATGCCCGTGAGGGAATTCGCGTACCCGCAGGATATAGGCACGGAGCTGATCGGTAAACTCGGACCCTATTACCCTCGTGGTGGATGGGAATCGTCAGGAGCGGTAGGACCGGAGATTTACCTGGAGTACCTTGATATGTACCACGACTGGCTGGCTGATGCATGTCAATACCTCCTCAATAAGGAGGATTGGGATTTATTGTATACCCAGACCCACTGCCACGACTACGTTCACCACCTCTTCATGCGCTGTTACGATCCCATCACGGCAGGCAAAGGCCAATGGAGTCAGGAACAATGTGAGTCTTACATGGATCGAGCCTATGAGAGTGCGGATCGGATGCTGGGAAAGGTGATCGAATGTGCGGACGATGAGACACTGATAGCCGTCGTCTCCGACCACGGTGCGACAACGTGGCTGGCTGATGTCAATATTCGGCAGATACTTATTGACAGGGGTCTTATGGTGGTTAATCCCGAGACCGGACAGGTTGTTTGGGAGAAGACCAAAGCTGTTCCGCAGCGTGCATGTTACGTTTATGTAAACGTCAAAGATCGTGACCCACAGGGAGTAGTGGAGCCGGGTGAGGAATACGAATCCGTGCGTGACCAGATCATCGAGGCTTTCTACGATTATGTGGATCCGGAGACAAAGAGGCGGCCATTTTCTCTGGTGTTGAAGCGTGAGGATGCCCGGGTACTCGGCCTGCATGGCCCCCGAGTTGGCGACGTTGTCTACGCGCTGCACACTCAGTACGGACACGAGCATGGTCAGGGGCTTCCGACGGCGCGCTTTGGCCGGGGGTCACTGGAATCGGTGATCCTTCTTGCCGGACCGGGGATTAAACGCGGGTTCAAGCACGAGGGTATGACAGGCATCCAGGACATTGTCCCGACGCTGTGCTATATGGCGGACATCCCCTTCCCTCAGGGCTGCGAAGGTGCGGTTATCTACGATGCGCTGGTTGATCCGAGTTTTAAAATGAAGGAGAAAAACAAACTGGGGAAAGAGCTGCAGAAATGGAAAGATGCCTACGAAAAGCAGGTCAGCATTACACACAGCCGGTTCTAAGGAATCATATTTTACATCCTATAGAATAGTTTCAATGTAGAGGCAATCCACATGAAGTTTAAAAATCTGTCCGTGCAACAATTCATGAACGGTTCATTTTTCATGTGTCCAGATCGTCAGGTTCTTCAGCGGTCTATTGGATGGGAAGAATAGCCGGCCCAGGACGTACCCTACCACGAACATAACGAGATTGCCGATTATACCGGTGTAGTAAAGGTCGAAAGGCACAGTCATCGCTTCAGGCAACATCCCATTCTTCGCCAGTATAGTCCAGCCGGTGAAAAGGAGCGTGCATATGATGCCGACGAAAATCGCCCGTCCGTTGGCGCGGGTGGTGAGCATGCCGACCATATACATCCCGAAGAGACCGCCCCCGAGCAATGAGCCAAGGATGGTCAGGGTGTCCTGCAGTGTTTTTGTCTCTGCCTCGGCCAGCCAGATCGCGCCAACGATCATAAGCACGCTTGCCACCACGGCGATCCAACGGGCTACCACGAGGTAATGGCGGTCATCAAGATCCCGGGCCAGGTGGCGGCGATAGATGTCAATGATGCTGACGGTGGAGATAGCGTTGATGCTCGAATCGAGCGATGACATCGCCGCTGCCATCGCCGCTGCTATCACCAGTCCCGCAAGCCCCACCGGAAGCTCCTTAACGATGAAGAACGGCAGGATGTCTTCCGCCTTACGCACCCCGTTAAGCATCTCAGTGGCTGCTTCAGAGGGAAAGACGTGATAGAAAACGTAGAGGCTCGTGCCGAGAAACATGAAGAACAGCCAGATCGGAACGCTGCTCAGGGCACAGACCCACATAGCGACACGCGCATCGTGCGTGCTCCGCGATGCGGCGTAGCGCTGTACGGTGTTCTGGTTGCAACTGTATTCGGTCAGCCAGTGGCTCAGTCCTATGATCAGCATCATGGTGGCGGTCTTGCTGTGCAGGGTCAGCTTCCAGCTTACCGGATGCAATACCCCGTCGCGGAGTTCGGCAAGCCCGAACTTACCTGCAGCTCCAGCGACTTCGAAGATCTGGCCGAGACCTCCGGGCAACGTATTGACTATCACCACCAGGCACAACACCCCACCGATCGCCAGCACCACTGTCTGAATCACATCAGTCCAGACGACGGCATCGATGCCGCCAAGGATAGTGTAGAATGCGACGAAAACGCCCCCGATCAGTATGCAGGTGATCGGACTGAGGTTGGTGACACTCTGAAGCAAAAGTGAAAGGAGGTAAAGTATAGAGCTGATGCGCATGATTTGCCCGATGATAAACGTCAGCGAACCGTAGACCCTGACCCTGGGGCCAAAGCGCATCTCAAGGTACTCAAATGCTGAGGTGATACGGTTCTTGCGGAAAAATGGCAGGTACACGTAAGATGCTATCAGGATCCCCAGTGGCAGCATATAGTTGGGTAGCATCCGCAGATAGGCCGTCTTGTAGGCGTCACCGGGATAGGCCAGGAATGAAATGGAGCTGATAGAAGTGCCGACCAGTGACAGCCCGATAACCCAGCCACGGAAGTTTCGTCCCCCGACGAAGTACTCCTCGGTGTTGACGTTACGTCTTGCGAAGTACAGGCCCATCATGGCCATTCCGGCAAGGTACACCAGTAAAATGACAAGATCAACAGTACTCAGGTTCATAATTTACTCCTCTTCAGTATCTGATGTAATGCTAACCTCTCCGGATAAATTAAGGGGCACTGAGACCGACAAGCACACGAAACCGTTCTCAGAACTGGTAGCTCACCAAGTCAATTCCCATAGGAGCTTGACCTTCTCGGTTTTTCATAGCTACTTTGGACTCTCGCAAGCAGAGGAGAGTGCTCTCTCCCCGCTTGCGGGGAGGGGTTGTCATAACCGTGTTGGCAGACTGCCGGAACAATATGAAGCAAACCGCCCGCAGCCGTGCCTGCTACTTTTTCATCAGCCAGATCTCCGAAACCAACGTCAAAGACTGTTCCGAAGCCGGGACGAACTCAATCGTTAGACGGCCGTCGGCCGTGGCGCTGCGCGGTATGTCATACTCCATCTGACTGACCGTGCCTGGCTCCAGAGATATGGGACCGCTGATATCCTGGCCGTCTACGTGGATGGACTGGACTACCTCGCGGATAAACCAGGCCCTCTTGGGTCTGGCAAAGGTCATCTTGACAAGGTATTGTGCTTTCGGATCCAGCTCACTGTACTCATAGGATACCCCCTTTTCCCCCCTGAAGCTGTAGTTGATGAGTACCTGAGACGGTCGCGATCCGGGCACAAGCGGGACGGACCAGTAGTTACTGGTGCCGAACGCCAGATGGGGTTGCTGGGCAAGGTGCCCACAGTTATCGTAGTATCCGCCGGGCCCCGGATCACCGTAGCGAGCCAGTGCATCAGCCGATTCTTTCATCACTTCAATGTCTTCGGTTTCGAGCATCTCCCTGATACGGTCGGCGGTCCACTGCAACCCTACCAGATCCCGCTCGACCATATTTATCAATGCGATGAATCGGTATCCGGCAGCCGCATCGAGCTCGTCATCCACGGCTTTGGCTTCCTCGCGCACCTTAATCATCTCTGAGGTTTCCGGTTCCTGTTCGAGCACTCCCAGGGCCTTTGTGAGCAGTGGCTTCGGGTCGTGGCTCTTTTTCGCCTGTAGCAAAAGTTCGTTAACGGTGGCCAGACGACGTGTGCCTTCATTGACTTTATGGTATACGTAGAGATCCGTTAATCCTTTTTCCAGCAGCATCAGATAGCGCCAGTTGTCCTTCCGAAACCTGGGCGGAATCTTTTCACCGGCGCTGCGCACGAGGCTCAGGAAACGCTCAAAGCCTTCACCGTTCTCGAGCACCTGTGACTGCATGTTCTCTTCCAGTTGGAATGCCGCTTCGACCAGCTCCGGTGCGGCTTCGGGACCGCAATACCAGCGGTAATAGTCCTCGAGGATCTCCTCGACGGTCAGGTCGGGGTTCCAGTGCAACTGTGTCCACACCGCCTTGTTGACGTCATCGAAGATGCCCTCGCAGTACGCCGTGGTGCCGATTGTGAGACCTGCGGTCTCTTTGAAAATATCGTACATCTGTCTCGGGCGGACGTTGAACGTGCGGCGTTCATGGACCGCAGCCATCTCCGGGGCCACCTCGGGCAGTGCATACTGTGAGCTTACCCAGTGAGAAATATCGGGAAAGCTCGTAACCTCAATCGTGCGCGGTACCTGTTTTAACACTTCACGAAGATATCGTGACCGCCTTCCCATGCCCATATATTTCTCATATTTGTAATTTATTCGGCCGGTTAGATACGGCGACAGCTCATCCCCTGATGGCGCATAGGATATGGCATCTATCCAGGGACGCGGTTTCTCGTTGAGGTAATCCCACAGCCACTGCGTCTCGTCAAAATCCAGCTCCTGGGTTGTCAGCCATACCTTGCCGTCGGGGAAGTACCTGTGATAGATCTCGGCAATCTCCTCGCACAATTCGACGTAAGTCTTGACCCAGGGCAGACAATCCTCGCAGTGGCACCCGGCCACATCACCCGATACCAGGAGGAGCACGTCGATACGTTTCGAACTCCTGTAGAGCGCCTCGCGCCCCTTGAGCATTATCTCACGCGCCTCGGGGACGCTGGGGCATGCCATGACCCGGCCCTTGAACCCCTCCTTCCAGTCATCTCGTGAAATGCCGTTAGGTGCGTATTGCTTCAGGTACAGCAGACCATATTCATCAATTATCTCAGACTGAGCCCCCATCCTTTCGAGGTATCCTTCCTCGTTCAGTCGGCTGACCGAGACGGTTCCGTTGCCAACCAGAAACGTGTTGAAGCCGAAGATCATCTGGTCCTCGGTGTAGTGGTAGCCATCGAATTCCCCGCTTGCGCCCGTTCGCTGAGCCTGTCTGGGATCCATGTGGCTTATTCCAAGGCCGCGGTATTCGAAGGCAGGTTTATCCACGATCGTAAGGTCCGGGATAATTACAGAGTCTGGCATGTATCGTGCCTCGCGCAGCAGTCTGCCCATCGCATACACGGTGCCCCGGTCATCAACGCCCGAGGCCACGATCACCGGCATCCTTTTGGTTATCCCATCCACACCGTTTTTGATGGTGTGCAGCACAAACCCTTCAGGTCCCGGGTAGTTGCCTTCCGGGGCTCTTACCCCGGACGAGAGAAGGGCATGCCGCACGAGACTGTTGTGCGAAGGTTGGCCGATAAGGATTGCGGCATCGTAACGCTTCAAGCCGCCTGGCTTTTTGGCGCTCTCTTCATCAATCGTCTCGACGGTTACATCGCTGCGCTTTACGACGCGCTTTGTGAAGATGTCGACCACCTTGTGCTCCGGCGGTGTGTTCCCTTTCCCCTCGATGATCACCAGCTTGCGCGCCTCGATGTCCGCTGCAGCGGCCGACATGGCCACGCAGAACAGGATCGCACCCGCCAGAAGCGCTATTAAGATTTGCAGCATACCTGCAGTCCTCCCTTCCCTTTTACAACCGTGTTTTGCTCATAATGAGCATCTGTTTCCCTGCGACAGGAGAAAAGACATACGTGAAGAATTTTTCTCCGAACCTGATAATAACATATCTCTGGGAATTTCGTCAAGAATTTTCTGGGCTTAGCTGTGTATCGAGCAATTTTCTCATTTCATTTTCCCTAATTATCTTGCGTGGGCCCCTGCTATTTGTTATAATATGGCCTGTTCTGAAAATTTATGGGGTTGGCTTGGAATTTGATCGGAAAATCAGGAGGTGATTATGGATCTGGCCTACCGCCTGGGGAAGATTCCCCCTTATCTTTTTATGGAGCTCAGAAAGAAGATAAACAAAGCTAAAGCTGAAGGTGTCGATGTGATAAGTCTCGGGGTGGGCGATCCCGATCAGCCAACCCCTGGCGGAATCATCGAGGAGCTCGCAGTCCGGTCGAGAGACCCAGATAACCACCCCTACCCACCTGATGAGGAGAAGGGGATGCTTAGCTTCCGTGAGGCGGTAGCTGAATGGTATGGTGAAAGATATAGCGTGGATGTCGATCCCTCTTCCGAGGTGCTGGGGCTTATAGGCTCGAAAGAGGGAATACACCATTTCTGCCTGGCGAGGATAAATCCCGGAGATGTTGCCCTCGTCCCCGATCCGGCATATCCGGCCTACCGCTCAAGTGTGCTTTTGGCCGGGGGTGTGCCGTACCCTGTCCCCATACTCGATAGCAACGGTTACCTCCCCGTACTTGAGGATGTCCCCGATCAGGTTGCCAGGATGGCGACGGCCATGTTCCTGAACTACCCGAACAACCCGACGGGTGCTACGGCTACCAGGGAATTCTTCGGAGGACTGGTCGATTTCGCAAGGCACTACGATATAGCCATATGTCACGACAACGCCTACAGCGAGATAGTTTTCGAGGGAGCAGAGAAGGTGAGCTTCCTGTCCGTTCCCGGCTCGAAGGAAGTCGGTGTCGAGCTCAACTCCCTCTCCAAACCTTTCAATATGACCGGATGGAGGATAGGGATGGTGCTCGGCAACAGGGACCTCATAGCCGGCATATCGAAGGTTAAGGAGAATACGGACTCCGGTATATTCGCACCCATACAATATGCAGCCATAAGGGCGCTGAAGGAGGAGAAAGATAACATTGAAAATATGCTTGACATATATGCCAGGAGGCGCAAGCTCGTCACTGAGACCTTCAATTCGCTCGGCTGGGATTACACCCCCCCCAAGGGGACGTTCTACATCTGGCTTCCGGTGCCTGAGGGTATGACATCGCTCGGTTTCGCCGAATACCTCTTCGACAAGGCTGCTGTTGTTGTAGCGGCGGGCGTAGCATATGGCCAGTATGGCGAAGGGTATATAAGGATATCCCTCACGGTCAAGGATGACAGGCTCGAAGAGGCCATGGAGAGGATCAGAGGAAGTTTGAAGTTATAAACTAACACTGTTTAAGCACTTGCCGATTTTTAACTTCTGCCCTTGCGATACATATGAGGATATAGGATGGACTATTTTGAATTCAGAGATGATGTTCTATGTTGTGACGGTTTGAGCGTCAAAGAGATAGCGGCGAAGGTGGGAACGCCATTCTACCTCTATAGCGGCCGTACATTGCTCAGGCACTGCACGAATATCCACAGTGCTTTCAAACGTCTCGACCATCTGACCTGCTATTCCCTTAAGGCGAACTCCAACCTCGCAATCCTTGGGATGTTCGCCGCACAGGGGATAGGAGCTGATATCGTCTCCGGGGGCGAGCTTTTCCGTGCCAGGAAGGCGGGGTTCCCTGCCGCGAAGATAGTGTATTCCGGCATTGGAAAGACCGAAAGTGAGATACGCTATGCGCTCAGTGAAGGGATACTCTGTTTCAATGTCGAGTCGATCCCTGAGCTTGAAGCTATGGACCGTATAGCAGGCGACATGGGTAAGGTTGCCCCGGTCGCCTTCAGGGTTAATCCGGACGTCGATCCGAAGACGCACCCATATATATCGACGGGACTTAATGAGAACAAGTTTGGGATCCCCATTTCGGGTGCCCTTGATGCCTATATGATGGCTGACGATATGAAAAATGTGAGGATAATCGGCATTGATGCTCATATAGGTTCACAGATAACCAGTGTCGGCCCGTTTGTGGAAAGTGCTGAGAAGCTCGTCGCTTTTGTCGAGAGGCTTCATTCCAGGAATATAAAACTTGAGAACGTGGATATAGGTGGTGGACTCGGGATACGTTATTCCGATGAAGACCCGCCGTCGCCCGAGGAATGGGTCGGTGCCATATCGCCCATCCTTGAGAGGTCTGGGTGCAGGGTAATCTTCGAACCGGGGAGGTCGATGGTTGGGAATGCCGGGATACTGGTCACAGCGGTGCTCTACACCAAAAAGACCCCCAGCAAAACCTTCGTTATCGTCGATGCCGGTATGAACGACCTTATAAGGCCAGCCTTCTACGGGTCGCACCATGAGATACTTTCGGTGGAAGGAAAGGGTGGGACCCCTGAAATTGTCGATGTTGTCGGACCCATATGTGAATCGGGAGATTTTCTCGCCAAGGGGAGAGAGATACCACTCCCGCAATCCGGAGGTCTCCTCGCGGTTATGAGCGCCGGGGCTTACGGTTTCACGATGTCATCGAACTACAACTCGAGGCCAAGGTGCGCCGAGGTCCTTGTCAGGGAGGGTCAGGCTGAGGTGGTTCGCGAAAGGGAGAGTTACTCTGATCTCATAGTCGGAGAAAGTTCCAGGGGAAGGGTTCTCTGAGGGAGGAAATCTGATGGAGGAGTTCGATTTTGCAAAGATGTCAGGTGCAGGAAACGACTTCATAGTCTTCGATGGGCGCGGCGGAATCATACCTGAGGAGATAAGACGCGAGCTCGTCAAGAAGGTCTGTGAGAGGAGATTTGGAGTCGGCGGCGATGGTGTTCTCATAGTCGAAGACAGCACCAAATACGATTTCAAAATGCGCTACTATAACGCTGATGGCGGCGAAGCTGAGATGTGCGGTAACGGGGGACGCTGTATATCCAGGTACGCCTACCTTAACGGTATAGCTGGGGACAAGATGTCTTTTGAGACAATCGCCGGGGTTCATCACTCTGAGGTAAAAGGTGAGAACGTTAAGCTTGAAATGACACTCCCTTCAAATATCAAGCTCAAGTTCGGGCTAAGGATAGATAACCAGGAGATAACCGTAAACTTCGCCAATACCGGTGTACCACACGTTGTCCTCTTTACGGATAATGTTAACTCCATAAACGTAGAGAAGCTTGGCCCCAAGATCAGATACCAAAGGGAATTTGCCCCTGCTGGCACGAACGCCAACTTCGTTCAGGTGGTCGACTCCAATAATCTCAAGATACGTACCTACGAGCGGGGTGTGGAGGCCGAGACCTTGGCCTGTGGTACTGGAACGGTCGCTGCTGCGGTCATAGGTATCCTCGATGGGAAACTTAAATCCCCTGTAGCTGCCTTGACCAGGGGTGGCATAGAGCTCAAGGTCTACATGAAGCTTTCGTCCGGTAAGATCCAGGAGCTTTTCCTCGAGGGAGATGCCAGGGTAGTTTTCACCGGGAAGCTATCCGGCGAATGGCTCGGGGGATTGCTGTCCTGAATTGATATTCGCGGTTTACTGTTGTGACAGCCGCATTGAATTTTGGAGGTTAGTGATGGGAAAAACTTCTTTTATAGCTCGACTTCCGGCCGTATTAATTCTCTTTTGCCTCTTTTGGCCAGGAGTATCTACTTCAGCTCCGATATCTGAGATAACGATAGATGGGGATTTCTCAGACTGGGAGGGTATCACCGGAGTCACCGATGAAACCGGCGATATATCTAAACCGGGGACCGATATAGCCGAGATAAAATTCGCCCATGATGGTTCGCGTGTCTACGCTTTTTCGAAACATGCCGGCCCGATAGAGTCCGAGGATGCCGGTAGTGGGCAGGGGAGACTCTACCTCATAGTTATGATGGACATTGACCAGAATCAGGACACGGGTTGGATACCTGGTAGAGATGACCCTGAATACTATGTTGGCATATTCATAGGTAATGATTTCGAATGGCAGATAGAGATGGACTGGAGCGATTCGAAGAATGACTATGATTGGCAGAAGGTATACGGCTACGGGGGAGGGGGGAGCCTGAGCGAAAATGAGCAGGACCTCTCGGATGGCATTGTCGATGTGGGTCCGGATCAGGGAACTTACAAGAATAAGGCACAGTATAAGAT
>CAZTBA010000028.1:4213-8198 GCA_964611725.1 uncultured bacterium | reverse complement strand
TATAAGATAATAGGTCCGAACATACCTGATGATATAAGGATAACCTATGATCTCAAGGATTCGCGCCACGAGCCAGGCGAGAACCTGATGATGGATTATGCATTTTCTGCAGACCGCACTATGGTCGAGATGAGCAGCGACTTCAGGGCCTTTCTAAAGAACTCCGCAGGGGAACAGAACGTGCGCCTCGGCATCACGATCGATGTCGCCATAGCCTGTGAAAGCTCGCCCTGGGACTCAGGGGGCGATGGTTCACCTACCATATATGACTATTTACTTGAGGATACTTCTACCTCCGTTGAGAGCTCAACCTGGGGGATGATTAAATCCCTCTACAGATAGCTGAAGGGGGTTTTAGATGGCTTACCTTTACGGCAGAAACTACGCCAGAAGAGAATTCCTCTCCAAAGTCGGCGATATACTCCAGATAGGCGGCGCAAGGCTCTATGAGCTTGCTGACGGCAGAGAGAAGGGGGTTCAGTCGGTCGATTTCAGAACCGGCACCGGTTTCAACTTCACCGTCCTTGCCGGAAGGGCTATGGACATATCTTATGCAGAATACTGTGGAAGGCCGCTCTGCTGGCGTTCCGCAGCCGGGGATGTGGCTGCAAACTACTATGAACCGGATGGGCTTGGGTGGCTCAGGACCTTCTACGGTGGGCTCGTTACTACATGCGGGATCACCTACCTGGGTTCTCCGTGCGTGGATGAGGGCGTGGATCTCGGTCTACATGGAAGGATATCACATATCCCGGCCAAAAACCTCTACGTGGACGGTAGATGGGACGGGGACGACTACATAATGTGGGCCCAGGGGAAGATGAGGGAGGCCGTGCTCTTCGGGGATAACCTTGAGCTCAGGAGGAAAGTCTGGGCAAAGCTCGGCGAGAAGAGGTTCTTCATAAATGATGAAGTTGAAAACATGGGCCACAGAGAAAGCCCCATCATGATCCTCTACCATATAAACGGTGGATTTCCAGCAGTGGACGAGGGGGGAGAGCTCGTAGCGCCGACCGAGAGTTTCCAGCCGAGGGACGAAGATGCCAGGGTGGGTATGGAGGAATACAACCGGTTCCAGGCCCCTACCCCGGGGTTTAAGGAAAGGGTCTACTACCACGATATGAAGCCGGACAAGGATGGATATGTGTGTTCTGCTCTCATAAACAGATCCTTCGGCGACGGGGAGGGCTTCGGTTTCTATGTCAAGTACAGGAAGGACCAGTTGGACTACTTCACCGAGTGGAAGATGAACGGCGCCGGCGAATATGTGGTAGGTATGGAGCCCGCAAACTGCAGGGTCGAAGGGCGCGACAAAGCACGTGAGAGAGGGGAACTCAAAACCATAAAGCCCGAGGAGAAACTTAACTACGATCTGGAGATAGGTGTGCTCTCATCGAGAGCTGAAATAGAGGAATTTGAGCAGAGGATAAGAAAGATCCTTTCACCTTAGCTTTTTCAGGTGGGCTTGCACAGATGGAGAATCCCAAGGAGAGGCAGAGATGAAGACGGCGATCATACTAGCGGCAGGTCTCGGCACCAAGATATTCCCCTATGGCGAGACTCGCTCGAAGGCTTCTATACCGATCGTCAATATACCTATCGCCAGGAGGATCGCCGAGGGACTCACGGAAGCCGGTATCGGGGAGCTCGTGGTCGTCACTGGGAAGTTCGGGGAGAGGGTGAAATACTCGCTGCACGGCATCCCCGGTGTGACGTATGTGGAGCAGAAACAGTCGACCGGCACGGCCCAAGGCGTACTTAGCGCTGCAGATCGAATAAGCGGTGACAACTTCCTCGTCGTATACGGTGACATAGTCTGCCCCGGTGATAGCTTCAGGGCGCTTATGGAAGCTCACAGCCGGGATGGCTCTGGTGCCACAGCCCTTGTCTATCCCCTTGGGGGTGAGAGACCGAACGACTGGATATGCGCGGGTGTGTCAGGGGACAGGGTAAGGGAGGTCGTTGGACATCACCCATCAAGCCACAGGCTTTGTGGCGCATATGCTTTCAAAAAAGAGTATCTGAGCTATTTCAACGATGTTCCCGGGTTTATGAGAAACGTCGGATGTGGGGGGATGCCCCCGAACGAGGCCGATGTAGCACAGGTCATCGAGCTGATGATGAAAGATGGCCTTGAGGTCAAGGCCGTTGAGAATCAAGGTTATTATGTTGACGTCGATAAGCCATGGCATATATGGGAGGCCTGCCATAAGGTTATAGATGATATGGCGGGGCAGCTTAAAGGGAATTCGGTAGCTGAAACCGCCACCATATCGAAAGATGCGAGGATCGATGGGCACGTTGTCCTTGGCGAGAACAGCCACATAGGCCCTGGGGTCATAGTTGGAGGTAATATCTGGGTTGGAAAAAACACCACGGTAACCAGCGGGGCTATAATAGGTTCTAACTGCGTCATCGGTTCTAACTGCGTTGTCGAGGAGTACTGCAAGCTCTTTAACCATACCGTTATCGGGAATGACTGCCGCATAAGACATGCGGCCGAGGTCGATGGGATTTTTATGGATAGCGTGTTCGCGACGCATTACAGCGAGTTTCGGGGTATCATAGGCGAATCCGTAGACCTCGGAGCAGCTACAGTCTGCGGTACTCTCAGATTTGACGATGGGTTTACCGTGCACAAGGTCAAGGGAAGGAAGGAAATACCATCTTATGATGCCGATGCGACGTTCATAGGCGACTTCGTCAGGACAGGGGTTAACGTGATCACTTTGCCCGGGGTGAAGATAGGGCCATACAGCGCCATAGGCCCCGGAGTGATAGTGACTGAAGATGTGCCTTCCAACAGTCTTATATTGGTCAAACAGGAGCTTGTAAGGAGGGAGTGGGGACCACATAGATACGGGTGGTAGAAAACAAAGGAAGGGGGAAGATAAAAAGATATGATAGGAAGAAAATGTGGATTCATTTTTTTGGTGCTTTTAGCCGTTATATCTTTGGTTTCAGGGTGCGGCAAAAAATCATCCGAGCCAGAAAATAAGGCGAAGATCATATTTGTTACGGCCCCGGCCGGAGCTTCGGTCTACTTCGATAACCAGTTTATGGGCCAGACCGGCAATATCCCCGATGTCCAACTCCAGTCCGGCGAAGGGGCGCTTGTGGTTATGGCTGAAGGGGGAATGCACACCTACAGGATCGAGCTTTCTGGCTATATGACCGAATCTGACAAGAGCTATAATGTGGTTGGGACATCGACAAAACAGATAAGGAGGGAACTCAGGAGGCTTGTTACGGTGATCATAAATACCTCCCCTGATGGGGCTTCGATAAGCCTTGACTCCGATACCTGGTCGGGGACCAGTCCTGCTACCCTGGAGGAAGTCTCGGCGGGAGAGCACTCTTTGAGCATAAGTAAGAGCCAATACTTTATCCTGTCAGAGAGCATCTCCGTTGGCAAGGATCAGCCGAGCGTGAGCTTCAGCTACGAGTTGACTCCCAAACCGGAAGTAAGGACCTTTGAGTTTTCCACAACTTCGAGCATTCCTGCAAATAACGGGAAAACACCTCCTTTCAAGCTTGAAACCTTTAGGGGTGGCACAGGGGGGGATGCCACTATCAGAATCCTAGTTAATGCCATTTTTTCTGAGGCCGCTCCCAAGGATTTTACCGCTTTCTTCGATGCCTACCGTGCCGGGGAGAAACTGGAGCTCACCACTGAATCCAGGAGAAGAGAGGTCTCCAAAGGGGAGACATCCACAGCTTTCATGTTCAGGGACTTGTGGCAAAAAAATCCAACTGAGACCTACCTTATGAGGCCTTTGGATTATTCGGTTACCCTGACCGTTGAGGATGAGGTTTTGGAGTTGCTGGGGGGAGGTGTGAGCTCGTTTAACATCTCAGAGTAATTATACAGAACGCGTTTGAGTTTACGGAAATTACGTGTACCTTAACGGGGGCGGACCGCAGGCCGCCCCCCCCCCCCGGAGGTTTTTGCGGTTTGGGGGGGGGGGGGGGGTTGGGGTGGGGG
>CAZTBA010000028.1:0-4203 GCA_964611725.1 uncultured bacterium | reverse complement strand
TTTTTTTTTTAAATTACGTTCAGGTTGGGGGGGGGCCCCCCCCCCCCCCCCCCCCCCCCACATTTTTTTGACTATATCGGAGTTCCGTAGAATTTGGCTTGACATTTATTGTGCAATGCACTATATTAACTTGGTCTCCGGGGGTCACGAGGATGCGAAGGATCATAAAGAAATACAGCAACCGCAGGTTGTACGACACCTTTAGTAAGAAGGTGATAACCTTAGTGGAGCTCCTTCAAATGGTAAGCAGCGGGGACGATGTGGAGGTGGTTGACAACAGGTCCGGGGGGGATATAACCGTCGAAACGTTGTCCAAGGCCATATCGTCCGAATCCAGGTTTACCCAAGGAGGCAAGTTTTCAGTGGCAGGGCTTCAGGAAATGATAAGACGGGGAGGGATGGATATGTTAGATCTTTTTAAGAAAGCTGTGCTCGTAGGCATAGGTGCGGCAGACTTAGCGAGGGAGAGGGTCGAGAAATTCGCCGACGAACTCGTAAGAAGGGGTGAGATGGCCGAAAGTGAAAGGGCGAAGTTTGTAAGGGAGATGACCGATAAGATTATCGAGAAGGCCGAGAGGGTGGAGGGGAAAAGAGCGGCTAAGAAAGAGGCCACTGAATCCTCCGAACTCGGGGCTGAGATAGAGCGTCTCAAGGCCAGGATAGAAGAGCTCGAGAAGGGAAAAACCGGGGAGAGATCAGCTAGACAGGAAACCAAATGAAGTAGGTCTGATACTCACTTCTGTTGAATATGGCACTACTTCTTCTGTTCATAGAAAACGGCCCGATTCAACCCTGTCCTGTAAGCGGTCAGCTATCAGCAAAAGCTTAAAACTGATGGCTTATCTTGTTCGGATTAGCATCGTTTTGTAAAAATATATAATAACCTAATGGTCAACCACCTGCTTTGAATCCAGCTTTTGGCAGGGGCGGGTTTCGAAGCCACCCCTACAGGATCAGATGTTGATATCCCGGTGCCCATAATCCATCTTATGTCGGGATCTTAATTTATGACCGGGTTTCAACTAAATGGAACGATCCGGATCTAGCTATGCACGAAATTCAGAATCAGCGAACCAGGGCCATCTTCCGCACTTCGACAAGGTCACCTGCCTTCATCCGCACGAAATAGATGCCGCTTGCCATATCCTTCGCATCCCAAACTGCTGACCTGTGTCCGGCCTCCACAATGTTATCCGCCAGTACCTCCACTCTGCGCCCGAGTACATCATAGATCGCAATATCCACATATGAAGCCTCGGGAAGCTGATATCGGATCTGTGTGGTGGGATTGAACGGATTCGGATAATTTTGTTCCAGCAGGAAACGTCGAGGTATCACTTGTATCCCTTCACTATTGGCGACCGGTGTGGTCTCGAGGCGAGGATAGAAATAAAGATATGTCGGACTGCCCTCACTGATCGTATAGTAACCGGATGCTTCAGGGCCCCAACAGACGCCCTCGCCCCCGGGTTCCCGTATATATGATACACCGAGGGGTTCATTATCGAAAGCCTCCCACAGCTTCTGTTCCGGTGTGCGGCTCCAGTAGTAGATATTATCGTAGTCCTTAATTACTATCTCAAGTCCGGAAGAAGAGATATCCCCGCCAACTGCCCAAAGTAAATTGAGTGTGGCTACATGCTCAAGAGTTATGGTTTCGGTAGTAGATTGAGGGTAAGGCGCACGGTATAATCCGGGATTCCATGATTTTGACACTATGTAGAGATCCTTCGTAAGCGGATCAAGCATGAGCGTCTCTGCGTCTTTCTTCGCATCAGGGAACTGAACATCAATTTGCTCAACATCTCCAATCGTTACGCTTACCGGGGACTGATTGGAATCCACCTCCGGCTCAATGATACGGTAGATGTGCTTGACCTGATTTGCTTTTCCGATATTGCCAATGTAAATGTAATTCTCACCGTCCACAGGTCCCGGACCTATAGCTATGTCCTCCCAATCACCCAGATAAAAACCGTAAATGTTGTAAACAGCGAGGTGAGTGCCCTGTGAGTTGAAGGCATATATTCTATTGGCATTGCCCGCATCATTATGTGTCCAGAAGACGCCAGGATTTTTCCTGCTGGCAACAATACCTGATGCCTCAATAACGCCCTCACTTTCAATTAAACCCATTTTAATTTGATCCCCGAAGGGCTGCTGCCTGATCTTTACTTCGTCAATCCATATAGGATGCCCGCTTACGGCCAGGCTCTTTATGGTTACTGCCAGGTTTGTAGTTTCCTCTATCTCAAGTATAAGCCCGTAGTGCGTCCAGAGATCCATCAATGCATATCTGGGTTCTGCCGCGGCACCACCAGCCCCCATCGAAAAGGTCGTATAGGTCGCGCCTTCGTGCTCCACGGTTCGTACATAACAGGAAAGCACATATGAACCAGGGGAGAGCTGTACATCCTGACGGATCCCGGCCACGGATCCTTCCTGAAGGTTAGTCAGACATATGGAAGCATTCCCTTCGTAGGAGACAGAGCCGTCGAGGATGACTTCGAAGGAGGCACCCTCTTGTCCCGCCTGGAATTCGGTCCATCCAGCAGGAAATTCACCTTCAAGCTCTTCAAATCCACCATTTTGGACAGGGTTGGGCAGGGCATGTGAGGAAACTGAGGATATGAGGATTAGAAAAGCGCACCAGATATTTCTCATGATGGTCATCCTCCTAACTAAGGGAGCTGTTGTGTTATGATGACGGAGGTGGCGAAACTGGGGTATGTGTTGCTCAAGCCAATAAAGCGGAGTCCGATCGGCCGGCCAGCCACGTCCATAGATGTGAACTGAATTCTCAGGATTCAACTGAGATTGGGGGAATATAGAAAATGGGAGGGCTTGTGTCAAGTCTGGTTTTCGGAAATGTATCTCAAGCGGAGGCACTAAAGTAGCACTGTTTAACTCTGCTGATTCCCCTGTCTTGGTGGTGGAAATTGAACAAAACCGCCCAAATCAGGGCGATCGGATTCCTGTAGATTACAGATTGATAAAACTGTATCATCCTGGAAGCCAAGTATAGATTGGGTTTTTCACACCTGACGGTGAACTGAGAATGCGACTGAATTGTGGTACATAATTTGCAGTAGCATTTTTGTGTGAGATACATCTCAGGTACAGGAATAGCGGAGTGGTCAATTTTTAATTGGTAGTTATCTATCCTCCCGCAGATTCCAAATCTGCGTGAGGATGACGGTAGATTCATATTATTTCTAAGTCAAACGGTATGATGATTTTCTTTGGAAAAGCCCTTTAGAATCGCTGGGATCAATACTCAGGGGATGGTTCGACGGAGGTTTGGCTTATATGGAGAATTTTCCGGGAGTGGATGTAGATAGGCTTATAGAGAATCTGAAGTCACCGGTGGATGAGGTGTTCAAGAAGGCATATTACGGCCTCTCCAAAGTGCCGGGACTGAGCAGTACGTTGGTTGATATGTATTTGGATGGAAAGATCGATGAGCAGGATTTTAAAGACCTGGTCGAGAGGTGGATTGCCTACGAGTCTTTGAAGAAGAGATCCAGGGAGATAGGTATCAGGTGGCCGAGGGAGGACATGGGTAGCCTGCTCTGTGACCTTGAGGAGTATGGATCCAGGATCTTCGGGGATTCTTTCCCGGAAAAATTATAATTGGCGGAGACTCGCATACCATTTCCCATATTTGAACTAAGGACCTGTAATACTCATTTCTATTGAATATGATACTATCTTCTTTTTTTCATAACAAGTGTCTCGATTGAACCTTGCCCTGTAAACGGTCAGCGGTCAGCAGTCTGCAAAAGTTGAAATCTTATCTTACCATATTGAAACCATTATCAACCGAAAAGAATATGATATACAAACCCTTATGATATCTCGCCTTTAGCATCCGTGATCGGTTAAGGCGCTGGAGTTCCGTGAAGGCCCGGGGCTCCAGCAATCGATCTGATCCTTGAGAAGAACAGAAACGCTGGATTGGTGATGTCTCGCCAGCGTTTGGCATTCACACGCCGTTACTTCTGAATTTGAGCTTTTGAGCAAACCTTTGCCCCTTAGCCGATCGCGGATGCACCATAATTATTCCGTTTTTTGTGAAGTGACACCAAATCTGTATTTTTTAGGCAGAGTGTCTCTCCCTTGTATGACGTATATTATTGACCGACACAGGGGCAGGGCGCGCCCTGCTGCCACCTGAGAGTCATGGCTTCGCAACACCTATTG
>CAZTBA010000027.1:0-24742 GCA_964611725.1 uncultured bacterium | reverse complement strand
TTGAGATAGTTGACAGGCTTAAAGTTTCGGAAACCAAAAACTCCCTGGGAAGCTGCTTATGTTTGTAGATCATGCAAGGATATACGTAACCGGAGGCAAAGGTGGAAACGGCTGTGTAAGCTTCCGACGCGAGAAGTATGTACCTATGGGTGGTCCCGATGGTGGTGATGGTGGTGATGGTGGTGATGTCATAATAAAGGCCAAAGGGGATCTCAGAACCCTTGTAGATTTCAGATACAAGAAAAGCTATAAGGCTGGCAAAGGCAATCACGGCCAGGGCTCGAAAAAAACTGGCCATTGCGGCGAGGATATTGAGATAGCTGTTCCCTCAGGCACGGTTGTGAAGGATGCACTCACAGGTCAGGTGATAGCTGACCTTGTTGAGGATGGGCAGAAGGTTGTCGTGGCCAAAGGAGGAAAAGGAGGCCGAGGAAACGCTGGTTTCGCGACTTCTACAAACCGTGCTCCGAGGAACTTTGAAACAGGAGGGGCACCCGAGGAGAGGATGCTTGATCTTGAGCTGAAGATTATGGCTGATGTCGGAGTGGTCGGCCTCCCAAATGCTGGCAAATCCACTCTCCTCTCCAAAGCTTCTGCAGCCCACCCTAAGATAGCGGATTACCCTTTCACAACGCTCGAGCCTAACCTTGGAATAGTTAAGGTAGGAGACTTCGATAGCTTCGTTATGGCCGATATTCCCGGTCTTATTGAAGGGTCACACCTCGGTAAAGGGCTTGGGATAAGGTTCCTGAGACATGTGGAAAGGACAAAGGTCCTCCTCTTTCTCATAGAGTGCACCGATCCCGCACCGGAATCCACCTTTGAGCTCCTCAGAAACGAGCTCCGCCAGTTCAACCCGGAGCTTGTTCGCAAACCTTATTTGATCGCTGTTACGAAAATCGACCTTATGAGGGAAATATCACCCCTTCCTGTCATTAAGCTTGACGACACCGAAGTTTTCTATATATCTTCAATAACCGGAGAAGGGATCAAGGAACTGATCTCATCACTCTGGGATAAGGTGAGCGAAGTGGACCTCAGGAAAGAAGCTTTTTAGTACCAATATGTGTTTCATGAAGTTAAGAAGTCCTTGTAGTTTTTAGGTTCATAACCAATCCCCCCTTCCGTCAATTGGTTCGGCGTCAGTAGTAAATTCACAGAATTTATTGCGATCAATGCAATAATCGGTTTGGGAGGATGGTTGTGAGGACAGAAGAGCTTGAACCTTGGCTTATACTTCTCGAAGTTCCAGGAATCGGTCCGGTCTGCTACAGGAATCTTATAGATAGATTCGAATCACCCTCTGAAGTACTGAGAGCACCTCTATCTAAGCTTGTTTCTGTCCCAGGCATAACGGAGAAAGCTGCCAGGGGGGTCTTCCACGCGTCTGATAGGTTCGATGTGAGGAAACAGATAGACCTGATAGAGAAAAGCGGTGCTTCGGCCATAACCCTTTGGGAGGAAACCTACCCCGAGAACCTCAGGGAGATATCCGATCCCCCTCCGCTTCTATTCGTAGCGGGATCACGTGAAGCCATGACAAAGGGCTCTGTAGCCGTTATCGGATCGAGGTTTTCAAGTGATTACGGAAGGATCATGGCCGAAAAGGTCTCGGTGGGGCTGGCGGAAAGGGGCTTTACTGTGGTCAGCGGGATGGCCCGCGGCATAGATTCGGCATCTCACAGAGGGACGCTCGCCGTCGGTGGCAGAACCGTTGCAGTGCTCGGATCAGGTTTGGATGTGATCTATCCTCCGGAGAACGCCAAACTCTACAGAGAGATATGCGATACCGGAGCGGTAGTATCAGAGTTTCCCATGGGGACCCCTCCGGATGCCCCAAATTTTCCCAGACGCAACAGGATCATAAGTGGTTTGAGCCTTGGGGTGGTGATTGTCGAAGCTGGCGAAAAGAGCGGTGCGCTCCTCACGGCGACGTGTGCTCTGGATCAGGGTAGGGAGGTATTTGCCGTTCCGGGAAATGTCACCTCCCCAAGGAGCCGGGGGACAAACAGCTTGATAAAGGAAGGGGCGAAACTGGTCGAATCGGCTGAAGATATCATCGAGGAGCTTGAAGGTCCGCTTGGCACGCTTTCGCTACGTGTTCCCCGGGCCTCTCCTCCCGTCGAGATCTCAGATGAGGAAGCGGTTGTGTACAGGGTACTATCGGCCGATCCCAGGCATATCGATGCGATAGCCTCCGGGCTGGGACTTGCGGTTCAGAAAACCCTATCGATCCTTCTGTCGCTTGAGCTAAAAGGATTGGTAAAGCAGCTTCCCTCAAAGATGTTTGTGGCCAGCCATACGGAATAATACAGGGGTTTGAGGGTCTATGAAGGGGAATGTGAGAACTGAAGCTGTCCACATCCTGTTTGATGTCAGAAGTGTGGTCGGAGTACTACGCCATGGCGATGTCGTGCGTTCCCTCCGGCCCGGAATTGAGCCAAGCGGGTAGTATATCAGACGTGATTTTACTTTGTAGAATCGAGCGTAGGCATTAAATTTACAAATGTAGGGCTACGATCTATCGTGCCTGCTGAATTGAGGTTTGGTGAATCAACCCCCTACCTTTCCACAGATTATTCCGACACCTGTAGTGATTCACGAATCCGGTTTGCATTCATCAAATAGTATATGCAGATCGATAGATGGATAAATGGGAGGCATCGATGAGGGTTCTCCTGCAGAGGGTTAAGGAAGCACGTGTCCTTGTGGACGGTGAGCTTAAAGGGGAGATAGATAGAGGGTTGGTACTCCTTGTTGGAGTGAAGCCTGAAGACACCGATGGGGATGTTTCCTACCTTGCGGACAAATGCGTTCAACTCAGGATATTCGGTGATGAGGAGGGCAAGATGAACCTCTCTGCCCTCGATATCGGCGGTGATATACTTGCAGTGTCGCAGTTTACACTCCATGCCGATACGAGAAAGGGGAGGAGGCCAAGCTTTGTCGGGGCGGCCGAGCCAGCGATGGCTGAGAAACTCTATGAACTTTTTGTTGAGAAGCTGAGAGGAACCGAACTCAAAGTCGAAACGGGAATTTTCGGTGCACATATGGTCGTTGAGATCCATAACGACGGTCCTGTCACTATAATGCTCGAAAGCCCATCCGAAAGGAGATCCTGAGCTTGAAGGAAGAGTTCATACTTGCGTCGGCGTCGCCGAGGAGGGCCGAGCTCCTTAAACAGATCGGGATATCTTTCACTGTTGTCGAAAGCAAAGTTCCCGAAGAAGCCGGGCATGTGGAAGACCCGGTCCATCATGTCCTCAGGCTTTCCAGACTTAAAGCAAAACGAGTTGCTGATATCGTGAAGAGAGGGATCGTGCTCGGGGCTGATACCGATGTTGTCCTGGACGGAAAGGTGCTTGGCAAACCATCGGACAGGGAAGATGCTTTCAAAATGCTCGATACCCTGTCGAACAGGACTCATGTGGTCATCACCGGGCTAACCCTTATAGATCTGAAAAGGGGTTGGGAGAAGTCAGATTTCGTATCCACATATGTTAAGATGGGTACATTGGACAGTGAACTGATATCCTGGTATGTCAATACGGGAGAACCTTTCGATAAAGCTGGCGCATACGGCATACAGGGCAAGGGAGCTGTGCTTGTCGAAAAGATAGATGGATGTTTCTATAACGTCGTCGGACTCCCCATAGCTAAGCTTGTAGAGATGCTTGGGGAAGTTGGCTGGAAGATATGGTGACATAACTTACTTGGATTCTGAAACCGGCTTACGGAGGTGGACTTTGGTTCCGCTCGAAAATGGCAATGATGTGATATCCATTGGAGAAGAACTGCGCAGGACAAGAGAGATGAAAGGCCTGAAGCTTTCAGATGTATCCGAGGCCACCAAGATAAAACTGGAACATTTGGAGAGCCTGGAGAATGACAAATTCAGTTTTCTTCCACAGCCCTACATCAGGATTTTTCTGAGGGAATATTCCAGATTTGTGGGACTTGACCCTGAGGATATCCTCAAGAGATACGATAAGACCGTCGCGCCGCGCGAGCCTTATATGGTGGGAAAAAAGGGGCAACGCAAAGAGGAAAGAACAAGTTCCAAACTATGGCTAGGTCTCGGAGTAGTTGTTATTGTAATTTTGCTCTTTATCTCCTTTTTCCCCCGCGGCAGATCGGGTGAGAGATCTTCCCGAATGTCCAACGTTCCCACCCCCCCGGAACCATCAACTGTGGATATGAATGCTCCGGTTGTTGAGACAGTTACCCCTGAACCTGAAGTTTCCCTTGAGGATACGCTCCTCCTTCTCAAGTGTTTCGCAAGGGAAGATACATGGCTTGAGGTGAGTAATGAGGAACGTACCATCTTCGAGGGAATCCTGAAGGCCGGAGACGAAAGAACGTGGGAGGCTGAACAGGCCTTCCAGCTTGTAGCCGGAAGGTCCCATGGCGTTGATCTTGAATTTCAGGGGAGACCTCTGGAGAAGGCATGGGCTGACTCGATTGTTCTCAGGCTTCGCCTCAGCAGGAGCGGTGTGGAGGTTCTGAGTAGGAGAATTCCATCGCCTCCACCTTTTAAGGAGGCCACCGAGGATACTTTACAGAATCGATTATAGAGAATGAACTGCTTCTTTGCCAGGATCGCTTTGCCATTGCCCATAGAGGGCGAATTTACATATCTTGTTCCCGAGGAACTCAGGGATCGGATCGAACCCGGGAGCCGGGTCCTCGTCCCGTTTGGGAATAGGCAACTTACAGGGATCACCATAGGATTTACGAAGGATTGCAGGCTCAGCAATATCAGAGAAATCCTGGATGTGCTCGATCCTTACCCGGCTGTGACCCCGGAGATCCTTTCCCTGACACGCTGGATATCGGACTACTATATCTGTCCCTGGGGTGAGGTCCTGAAATCCGCCCTCCCTGCAGGTATGAATATCGCCAGCAAGGCCAAGGTCTCTCTCGAAGTCTCACCGGACGGGGCACTGGACCTTGTAAATGGTTCCCTCCGGGAGAGTCCGGAGGTGGAGGTGATTGGGCTTCTGCTCGAGAGAGGGGAAGTCAGCCTCGGAGCGATAAAGAAGGAGCTCGGCAAGTCAGCCTACGCTGCTGTCAGCAGACTCCGCTCCAGGGGTTATGTCAGTGTCCGTCAGGAACTCCCCGGTCTGGGACCCAAGGTGAAAGCCGAGAGGGTGGCTTTCCTGAGCCTGGAGGGAGAGGAGTTGTACCGGATTGTTGATTCCCTGAGGAAGAGGGCACCGGCCCAGGCAAGATGTCTCGAAACACTCCTCTCGGGTAATGGGTCCATGAGCACCTCGAGGCTTGGCTCACAGTTCGGAATAGGTTCCGGGGTTTTGAAAACACTGGAGAAGAAGGGCCTCGTTGGATTCAGATATGAGGAGATTGTGAGGGACCCTTACAGCAATGTGGAGGTTGAGGAGACAGCGGGGCTCAGGCTCACACCTGCCCAGAGTGAGGCCGTAGCGGCCATCCGGGGTGCCGTGGATTCGGGGATGTTTTCCACTTTTCTCCTGAAGGGAGTTACGGGTAGTGGGAAGACTCAGGTCTACATGGAGTCTATATCGCACGCCCTGGAAATCGGGAGGACTGCGATCGTACTGGTGCCTGAGATATCTCTGACCCCCCAGACAGTGAGGCGTTTCAGGGGCCGCTTCGGGGACGACATTGCTGTCCTTCACAGCCGCCTCTCGGCTGGGGAAAGGTACGATGCGTGGAGGAGTGTGAGGGAAGGGAAGTGCAGGGTTGTTATAGGCGCGAGATCGGCCATATTTGCACCGCTTCGCAATCTCGGACTTATAGTGGTCGACGAGGAACAGGAGAACTCCTATAAACAGAGCGATACCGACCCGAGGTACAATGCCCGCGATGTAGCGGTAGTCAGGGCGAAGCTTGAAGGGGCGACCGTTGTGCTTGGATCTGCTACCCCCTCCCTCGAGTCATATCATAATGTCAGGATAGGCAAATACAGGCTCCTTACACTTTCTGAGAGGATAGACAGCCGGCCCCTGCCGGATGTCCAGATCGTGGATATGAGGGAGGAGTTTAAAAGCGGCAACAGATCGATCTTTTCGATGGTTTTAAGGAGCAAGATATCCGACAGGCTGAGGCGCGGCGAGCAGGTGATCCTCTTGCAGAACAGGCGCGGGTACTCGAACTTTATACAGTGCAGGGACTGCGGGTTCGTAATGCGCTGCAGGGACTGCGATGTTGCGCTCACCTATCACTCGGTCAGCAGGAGGGTTGTGTGCCACTACTGTGGTTTCAGCAGAAGCGCCCCATCGGTCTGTCCCGAATGTGGGGGAGCTGAACTGAAGCTCGGAGGGGTTGGAACACAGAGGGTAGAGGGAGTTCTAAAAGAAGCTTTTCCTGATGCCAGGCTTATAAGGATGGACCTCGATACAACCGGAGGTAAAGGCGCACATTACAGATTTCTTGAGATCTTTAGAAAAGGGAAGGCAGACATACTCCTTGGCACTCAGATGGTTGCGAAGGGTCTTGATTTCCCTGAAGTAACTCTTGTCGGTGTTATATCTGCGGATACGGCGCTCAACCTTCCCGATTTCAGGGCTTCGGAGAAGACCTTCCAGCTTCTTACACAGGTGGCGGGGCGTACCGGCCGAGGGGAGATCCCAGGTGAGGTCATCGTCCAGAGCTACGTTCCCGGGGATGAGGCTATATCCTATGCCAGGTTTCATGATTACGATGGGTTTGCTGAGAAAGAGCTCTCGGACAGGTCCGAACTGGGATATCCCCCCTTCGGGCGGCTCGTGGAGATACTTTTCCATGGAGAGGACAGGGAAGCGGTAATGTCGGTGGCTGAGGTCTATTCCGTAGAGCTTTCAAAGTGTGCAAAAGGCAAATTCGATGTTATGGGGGCAGTTGAGGCCCCGATACCGAGGATAAGGGGAGAATACAGGTGGCAGGCGCTCCTTAAGGGAAAGTCACCTTCCTCAATGAGGGAAGCCCTCAGGAGGGTCAGTAGCTCCTGCGGTTCCGTGGCGGGCAAAAGGAAAGTGAAGGTCGATGTAGATGTCGACCCCGTTGGCATGCTTTAAGCTTCGGAGGGACAATTATGATAATAGATGTCCATGTCCATGTTAACTGGAATGGTATGACGACCGACAAAATTGTGGAACATATGGATTCAATAGGAGTGGATAAAGCCTGGGCGCTTACATGGGAGGCGATAGACGGCTCGAGGTATATAAGCTATACGAGACTCTCGAACGATGATGCGCTCAATGCCTTCAAACGCTATCCCGATAGGTTTGTGCCTTTCTGTGGGGTCGATCCGAGGTTCGAGGACGCCTCCGAAAAGATCAAAAAGTGGGTTGAAAAGGGTTGCAGGGGATATGGGGAGCATAAGGTAAGGCTCTGCATCGATAACCCTGATTCGATAGATGTATACAGGACATGTGCCGAACTGAGCATACCGGTCCTTTTCCACATAGATGTACGGCTTCCCGGTTCGAGGGAATGGTATAACCCCGACATAGATGGTCTGGAAAGGGCTATGAAGAAGTGCCCCGACACGATATTTATCGGACACGGTCCTGGCTGGTGGCGGGAGATATCCGGCGATGCCGACTCAAGCCCGGATGCATATCCCAAAGGAAAAATCGAACCCGAGGGAAAGCTCGTAAGGCTTCTCCAGGAATATCCCACCCTCTACGCCGATATATCGGCCGGGTCGGGCCTAAACGCCCTCAGCCGTGATCCGGAGTTCACGATGAAGTTTATAGAGGAAAACTACGATAAGTTGCTTTACGGAACAGATTCGTTCGATACCAAGCATCTCGATTTCCTGAAAAGCCTGAGCCTGAGGGAAGAAGTCTTCAGAAAGGTTACCTATGAGAACGCCGTCAGTATAATACCTGCATAAACCGCAGATGAGGGAACCTTTCCGAGAGGTCGATGGGAGAAAATGGAATCTCGTTTCAGTTGTCCGACTTCAGGTCTGAAACTTGGGGTATTCAGAGTCAGGCGGTCCTTCTGGTTCGCCCTGGTGATGGCATCAGGGATCCATCTCTCCATCCTTTATGTCACGCCTGCCAGGGAGGGAGAGGTTGCCGTGAAGCCCCTTACGACCAAATTCGTAAAGCGTGAGCCCAGGCTTGTGAAGCCCCTTGAGATGAAGAAGCGGCCATCTCCAAAACCCCGCCCGATGCGCCGTAAGATGGTCAGTGTAAAGGCAAAGATAAGTCGCAGGGACTTCATCGCAACAGCACCCAGTCTCAGAGTGCTCGATAACCTTGCGAGACCGAAGGCAGAGATGTCCAGAACGGTGTGGTTCGAGCCCTCCAGGCTTGAAGGATATGTAGCATCGGTCGATGTCTTCAGTGATAAAGAACCTGAGCAAAAGGTGGACATGTCTCTGGAGATGCTCGACATAGACGCCCTCGATACGGGGAAGTACCATGCCATGGTTATCCAGAATCCGCGCGACAAGAAGAGGATCAAAGGCTATTTCCATGTCTCAGCGGTCTATGCCAGGAGCATGACGAAAGAGTTAAATTTCTTAGGCGGCCCGGCCGGAAGATCGGCTATCTATACCGATGGTGTCAGGGCGATACCTAACATCGTCAACGCCATAAACAGATATACTAACATCAGAGCGGACATAGGAAAAGTGTATACATTCGATTCGAAAGAACTTTTCAAGACCCCATGGACATATATATCCTGCCACACGATGTTCAAGCTCACGGAAATCGAGGCCGATAACCTCGGGAAATACCTCCTCTCCGGCGGGTTCCTTATGGCCGATGATGATTGGGCCTGCAGGGGGAGGACCGGGGATATCGCCCTGAGGGGTATGTTCAAGGATGCCCTGGCAGTCGCCGGCTATGTTCACGGAAAGGATTGGGATTTCGAAAAGATCCCCAATGACCATCCTCTTTATCACTGCTACTTCGACTTTCACGATGGTCCTCCTATGGGGAATGACCTCTATTCCTATCAGTCTGGGAACAACTGGTGGGGCCCCTACGATTATATCGAGGGGATAACTATAGATGATCGCCTTGTAGGAATTATGTCAAATAAAGACTACGTTGAGGTTTGGGGACGCTTCGGTGCCTGGTCCGGAAGTCCCCCGGGCGACTACACCAGACAGGAGCACTTGCTCATAAACATAATAGTTTTCGCTCTCACTCAGGAAGACTCGATAACCAGGCAGGTTATGGATTACGTAGAATAAGCAAATCCTTATGGAAAGGATTCCTGTCCCGATTTGGGCCATTCCTCAGCGTTAAAATGGAAAATCAGACGGGATATTCCGGGGTAAAAAAAGCAGGCTCTGGCCTCAGGGAAAGTGATCTTGTGGATGATTGTGGGGTGATCAGTGGGAGCTGTGAGGGAGCCAGAGCCTGCTTAAAATGTCAGTCAAAAATCTTTATGAAGTTAGCTGATTATTTGCTCTGCGTTCTCAAACTCTGTGTAAAAATCGGATTTGCTCGATATAGCACATAATGACATTAACATCATCCCAGCGATGAATGAAATTAGTGCTACCGGAATTAACCAAAGCCAATGTATCATCTCCACCTCTTTGGTTGATGCCGAGTAAGTTTGCTGCGTCTGTAATTTCTCTTCCTCTTACCTGCGGATTTTATTATAAGCAATGATGTCATAGCTTCTTCTCGAATGAGATCTCTGCTTTGATTGTCATACCCGCTATTGCGAGAGTTGGCGGCAGTTTCCTCTGTTTGTGTGACTACGGCAGGTAAAATCATGTCGGGTTTCCTCGATTCCAATACCCTTTATCTATGAACTTTGGTCGGATGATCAATTCCAAATTACTACTTAGCAAAAATCGGTCCATATCAAATATATTATTTAAAATCAGAATCTTACAAAAAAATAGAAAATTCCTCCCATGTCGGAAATGCTCTCAGAGTGTAAAGTGTTCCGACAGGGGGATCTTCCCTATATCTATAAATTTTTTAAAAACAATATCTTAATATAATTTAACTAATTGTTGAAAATCCGACACTTCATTTAGAGGTAGTTTAAGGCGGAGATGCTTGCATGAAGAAGAGTGGCCCTAAAGAAAATCTACGTTGTGAATCTCCTGTTTGGTGCATCTGAGACAGGATTTCTTAGCCCCGCTGAAGCTCTCTCTTCAGCAACATGAGGGCGATAATTGTTTTGGAGTCTATTATTTCCCCGTTGGATAACATATCGAAGGCATGATCAATATCTACTTTGTGAACCTCCATATGTTCGTCCGGTTCGGGGTTTCTTGTTGTGGCCACAAGATCTGACGCGAGAAATATATGTATGATTTCATCGCAAAAACCTGGTGATGGATAGTAATCGATCAGCTTATCCAATTTTTGAGCCCTGTAGCCGGCTTCCTCCTCAAGCTCGCGTTCTATGCATTGGAGCGGTGATTCCCCCTCCTCAATCAGTCCTGCGGGTATCTCCCATATCATCCTTCCTATGGGGTATCTGAACTGCCTGAGCAGGATCATCTCCGTTTCGGAGAGAAGGGGCAGGACTGCCGCCGCAGGTCTGTGCTGCACTACCTCACGGTGGAATATGTGGCCGTCTGTGGTGCACAGCCTGTCCCTTTCGAGGTCGAGTATATAACCCGAATATATCCTTACCTTTTCCACGAGCTCGAATTCCATCGTTCCTCCTTCTTCCGTTTGTATGGGATAACAATAGACCATCGAACTGTCCCAGAATGTAACCTCTGATGCTTTAGTTCGCAATACCTTTCAACGTGATTGCTTATCAAGAGGATATCAGGTCGCATGAATAACCTTGACAAGACTTCATCGAGTTCATATTTTAGTTCCAGGATAACTTTGGAAGGATGCTGGCGGATATGTCGAAAAGATATAATACTATGAGCGATTAACCTGACGGCGTTTTCTGGATCTTGCGGAAGCGCTGTCTTCTTTAATATTAGCTGAGATTCGGAAAAAGGAGGGTTAGGTCCTATATGTCCGGAGAGTATAGTGTTGCTGTTATAGGTGGTGGCCCAGGAGGATATGTAGCAGCAATCGAGGCCTCGAAGCTTGGGATGAAGGTCGCCCTCGTTGAGGAGGCGGAGCTTGGGGGCATCTGTCTGAATTGGGGATGCATACCGACGAAAGCGCTCATAAGAAGTGCTGAGCTTGTCTCGATATTTGGGGAGGGCAAAAAGTTTGGCATAATCTCCGGGGTGTGGGAGCCCGATTTCGGGATGGCGGTAAAAAGGAGTAGGGAAGTCGTACGGAGGCTGAGGGCTGGGGTAAGCTATCTCATGAAGTCAAATGGTATAGAGGTTGTCCAGGGCAGGGCCAGCTTTATCTCTCAGAGCAAGATTATGGTTTCCTCCGGAGATGGGCAGGAATCTGAGCTCGAAGCCGAAAACTTCATAGTTGCCACAGGATCGAAGCCAAAGCTACCCTCAGGATTCGTGATAGATGGGAAATATGTGATAACAAGCCGCGATGCGCTTTCGCTTGCTGAGCCTCCGGGATCGATCATCGTGATCGGTGCTGGCCCTATAGGGATCGAGTTCGCATATGTTTTCGCCGCCTTTGGCTCCAATGTTACAGTGGTGGAAATGATGGAATCTGTACTTCCTGGAGAGGACAGTGAAATTACGGACATACTTTCCAAGTCTCTCAGGAAACTCAAGATAAGAGTAATAACCGGCTGTAAGCTTGAGGGGTGTCAGGTAGAGGACGGACATGTCACTGCAAAGGCGGTTTTGGGCTCCGGAGAGGAGATCCTAAGCGCCGATATGGTGCTCGTAGCGGTGGGTAGGGAACCGAGGAGCAGTGGGATAAACCTCGAGGAGATAGGAGTTGAGATCAACAGTGGTTTCGTTGCTGTTGATGATAGCTACAGAACCTCAGCCACGGGCATCTATGCTGTCGGGGATGTCATCGGCCCCCCGCTTCTGGCACATGCGGCATCCGCTGAGGGGTTGGCTGCCGTGGCGGCCATAGCCGGTGACCGTTCGGAAAAGGTAGACTATGGAAACATTCCGAGATGCGTCTACTGCCATCCGGAAGTGGCGGCCGTCGGCCTTACTGAGGGCGTGGCCTCGGAGCTCGGATTGGACTTGAAGGTCGGCAAGTTCCCTTTCAGAGCGAGTGGCAGAGCGCTCGCCATTGGGGAGACGGATGGCATCGTCAAAATCATTGCGGATGCCAAGAATAATAGCATCCTTGGTGCTTCGATAATAGGCCCCGGCGCGTCTGAGCTCATAGGGGAGATATGTCTGGCCAGGAAATATGCAATATCAGTCGAAGAACTCGGCTCACTGGTCCATCCACATCCAACCCTCTCCGAATCCCTCGGTGAAGCTTCACTTGCTGCGTTGGGCCGTGCTATAAACATTTGAGATCTCACTTCAGGTGGTGATCTGGTATGGGTTTCATTTCAATACCTGAGGTATTTTCCAACAGGAGGGAGGCTGGAAGGCTTCTTGGCGAGAAGCTCAGGCACCTCTCTGACAAAAATCCTCTGGTTATCGGACTTCCGCGCGGAGGTGTAATCGTCGCGGACGAGATCGCTGATGTACTTGACTCTGAGCTTGATGTGCTTGTCCCGAGCAAAATAGGCGCACCGGGTAACCCTGAACTGGCCATAGGTGCTGTTATGGAAGATGGGAGCGTCTGTCTCAATGAAGATATCGCCGGATGGTACGGTGTAAACGAAGGGTACATAGAAAAGGCGGTCGAGCTTCAGATGGAGAAGATAGGAAGGAGGATAGAGGCCTATAGAAAGGTCAGGGATAAAGTGCCGGTTGAGGGAAGGTATGTCATCCTGACAGATGATGGGGTAGCCACGGGCGCCACGATGAAATCAGCCATAAAATGGGTTTCATCGCATTCCTCGACCCGGGTCGTGGTGGCCTTGCCTGTAGGACCGGATGATACGATAAGGAAACTCTCAAGCATGGCCGACGAGGTCATCTGCCTTAAGGCTCCCATGTTTTTCTCGGCGGTTAGCCAGTTTTACATCGAGTTCGATCAGGTCGACGATGAGGAAGTTATCAATGTGCTCAGGAAGCATTCCTGATGCTCGGATTTCGAAGAAAAATCTATTGACAAAGTGAGTATGTGTTGCTATTTTGAGACGCAGAGTCTGGACGATTCTCCGGAAAGGGGGTGAAAGCTTTAAACATAGGTAGATAACGGTCGCGATAATGACAGTCTCGCCAGATGGAAAGGTTCAATTTCATATTGAGACTGCTCAAAGCTGAAAGATGAGCTTTAGATGTCCGTAGTTCCCCTTCAGAAAAAGGAGGTTGAAGATGTGGCGTAAGATCCTACTATTTCCAGCACTGTTATTGGTCATCTCAGCCTTCTCCATATCCAGCGCTCAACAGATAACCATAGACGGCCTTTTTGACGATTGGAATGCTGTTACCACTTCCTTCAGTGAGGCTACAGGTACTGATGAGCTCTTTATCGCCTTTGGTATCGCTTATGATGAGAACGTAGGTGTTACCCCCGATCAGCAGAGCTTCATGGACATAAAGGAGGTAAAAATTACCAATGACGCCGATAATATCTATGTAATGATGGAGGTCGTCGGCGGACCGAAAGGAGATATATATCTGGATGCCAAGGATGTGTGGGAGGGCAATGGAGGATGGGGCTATTACCCCTGGCAGTTCATATTCGATACCGATAACAATTACGAGACAGGTCTGAAGGCCGATCAGTCCGAGGTGGCGATCCTTTTGGCCAGCCCTGAGAGTGTGCATATGGGGGTCGATAAATATTTCGCTTTCGACATTGACAACGATGGGACATACGATACCGGGGGGGAGCAGTTTACCTTCTCCACGACCTCCATCGGCGATGAGGAGGATCTTCCGACCGAGGAAGGAATTGAGGCCGCTTTCCAGGGCAACCAGTGTGAGGCAAGCTGCCCTCTCGAAATTTTGGACATCAATATCGGGGATACGGTAAGGTTTTTCACTTACATACGTATTGAGACTATAGAAGGTGTGAGCCCGATACTCGATGAGAACACTGGCAGCATCTATGGGATAGACATTATGGAACCCTCCCAGTTGTACACCCTCCAGGAGCCGGTGCTGGCGGTTGAAGGGAGTAGCTGGGGTATGATAAAGAACCTTTACAGGTAAGTGGATTTTATGGTTTGTCAAGAGGAGTGCTGGATGGGGAGATAGAAGTGCTTTCTGCATTTACCAGCCATGCATTGATTTCAGAGAAAGAGCAACCACAGGGGATGGTCGCTCTTTCTCTGTTTATGGTGATTTGATCCATAGGGGGGCAGAATTATGAATAACTTGGGGGATGTCCTTGGCGAGTCGGCCGCAAGGCTGCCCTCGAAGACAGCTCTTATATTCCAGGGTAAGAGCACGAGTTATGCTGAGCTCGAAGGTGCGGCGAACAAGGTTGCCAACGCCCTTTCAGAACTCGGCGTAAAGAAGGGTGACAAAGTTGGGCTTCTCTCTATCAATTCCCCGTACTTTGTGATGTCCTATTTCGGCATAGTTAAGTTAGGTGCAACCGTCGTACCCATAAATGTCCTTCTAAAACCGGAAGAGGTCGCTTATATCCTCAACAACTGTGATGCCGTGGCCCTCATATTTTTCCAGGTGTTCGCCCCGCTTGTGAAGGCAATAGCTCCCGGCCTTCCCAATCTCAAGCATCTTATAGCCATAGGAGAGCAGGCGGATGTCGAGGCCATATCATTTTCCAAACTCCTCTCTGAAGCTCCGGTGACGCGAGCCTCTGCGGAGGTTAATCCGGTCGAGGATATTGCGGCGATACTTTACACATCCGGGACCACCGGAAATCCCAAGGGGGCAATGCTTACACACAGTAACCTCCTGAGCAACTCAAGATCGGTAATACATGACCTGGGATGCACTGAGGATGATGTCTTTTTGGTAGTGCTTCCACTCTTCCACTCGTTCGCACTGATGGTGGGTATGATATCTTCTCTGAGGGCCGGTTCCACATCCTGTCTGATGGTCCGTTTTATACCCCGTGAGACCATAGAGATGATATCCAAAATAAAGGCAACCATCTTCTTCGGCGTCCCGTCGATGTTCACCATATGGGCGAATCTCCCGGAGGGTGAAGATTACGATCTCAGCTCACTCAAGTTCTGCATTTCCGGTGGGGCAGCCCTCCCTGTGGATGTTATGGAGAGGTTCGAGAAGAGGTACGGGGTTCTCATATATGAGGGTGACGGACCTACCGAGTGTTCCCCGGTCACATCCGTCAATCCGATCGGGGGGCGCCGGAAGGCCGGTTCCGTGGGACCTCCCGTAATAGATGTGGAGATGAAGATATTTGACGATGATGGGAACGAGCTTCCGATCGGCGAGATCGGAGAGATAGTCGTGAGGGGCCCGAACGTTATGAAGGGTTACTACAAGATGCCAGTTGAAACTGAGGAAGCCTTCTCTGGCAAATGGTTCCGCACAGGCGACCTCGGTTATGTGGACGAGGATGGATATTTCTACATAGTTGATCGCAAAAAAGATATGATAATAGTCAATGGTATGAACGTCTATCCCCGCGAAGTGGAAGAGGTTATATATAGGCACCCGGGTGTGGCTGAGGTAGCCGTAATACCTGAGTATCATAGGACTCACGGTGAAGTTCCGAAGGCTGTTGTCGTACTGAAGGAAGGTCACGAGATAACGGCAAGAGAGCTTGTTGAACACTGCAAACCACACCTTGCCAATTTCAAGATACCTAAGAAGGTCGAATTCGTAAGCGAACTGCCGAAAACAGCCGCTGGGAAGATACTAAAACGTGCCCTCGTAAAGAGGGGTGAAAGGGAAAGGGGAGTAAATTGAACGTTGCTCTGGCCGATCAAATGGCTTCGATAAGGACAGGTTTCGGAAGGGTGTTTATAAGTTGGCGTGGTATGTCCCTGACTTCGGTGAGCCTCTCCGATTTCTCTCCTGCTCCTTTTTCTCCAGGTTTCGAAACTGGTAAGGTGCCCATTGAGGGATACAAACTCGTGAAGAACATTATCCTCTATTTCCGAGGTGAGCCCGTATCTTTTGAGCTGCCGGACCTGCGTGATTTGTCAGGCTTTCAGAAAAAGGTGCTTGAAACGGTTTGGCGTATCCCTTACGGGGCCACCTTCACCTACGGTGAGGTGGCCCGGTTCGTTGGGGTTCCAAGGGGGGCGAGGGCCGTTGGTATGGCGGTGGGGAGAAACCCTTTTCCGATAATAATACCTTGTCACAGGGTAGTTGCGTCAGGGGGTAAGCTCGGGGGATACGGAGCTGGCATCGCCTGGAAGAAAGCACTTCTTGGGATGGAAGGAGAACTCATGGGTACGCGTGTGTCCTGGTGATCCCGGAGAGATAATATACTCGATCCGAAGATGGTGAGCCTCAAAGATTTATTCCCCTGCGAGCTGCTCATATCCGTAATAGGTTCTCAGGGTTTGTCATCTTCAGTGGATCAAATTAGCGGCTACGACATGCTAAAACTGTGTGGAGGAATAGCTTGAAAGCCGGGGAACCATCTCGAAAGCTGGAAGGCGAAATGGCTATATTCCTCAGAAAGTTCCTCGATTATATAGAGATCGAAAGAGGACTGGCCCTCAATACAATAGATGCTTATTTGAGAGATGTAAACAGGTATCTGGAGTTTCTTTCCGATAGGAACACAGGCAGTTCTTCCCTTGCCAGTCAGAAGGATGTTGAAGAGTTTCTGCACGGTCTCTACAAATGTGGGCTTGAGATGTCGAGCATAGCAAGGAACCTTTCGGCTATAAGTGCGTTCCACAAGTTCCTCTTCGATGAGGAACTTGTGCCCTCTGATCCTACGGAGCACCTCGAATCTCCGAAGCTTCCCCGGAGGCTCCCTTCGGTGCTGAGCTTTTTCGAGATCGAGAAGATGATGGGAGGGGTCGATCTCTCTGAACCCCTGGGTGTCCGCGACAGGGCGATCATGGAGTTCCTGTATGCCACCGGGGTAAGGGTCTCCGAACTCATATCGATAAGGGTTTCCGACCTTTTCTTCGATTCCCAGGTGGTACGAGTTTTCGGGAAGGGTGCTAAAGAACGCCTGGTCCCTATCGGCAGAAATGCGATCGAAGCAACCGAGAAGTATCTCTCAGAGGTAAGGCCATGCCTTGCAGAGGGACACTCCGCAGATGCGGTGTTCCTCAACTTTCGTGGGAGGCCTCTGAGCAGGATGGGAATCTGGAAGATGATAAGGTTCCATGCAAGGTCCGCTGGAATAGAAGACAAGGTTAGTCCGCATACCTTCAGACATTCCTTTGCAACTCACCTTCTGGAGGGAGGTGCGGATCTGAGGGCTGTTCAGGAGATGTTGGGACACTCAGATATATCCACAACACAGATATATACCCATGTGGACAGGGAATACCTCAGGGATGTCCACCGTACGTTCCACCCGAGGGGATAGGTGATGGGCGCGAACGAAGGAAAGCCAAATATATCCTTCCTCATGGAGAGGAATCTGCCGAAAAGGATCAATTCATTTCTCGGGGATATCGGTAGGCTTGCCTCCGAAATTGGCATCGGGGCTTATGCTGTGGGTGGACTTCCGAGGGATCTCCTGCTTGGGAGGCGAAGCTTCGACATCGACGTCGTTGTCGAGTCGGACGGTGTGGATTTCGCCCGTAAGTTTGTCTCGAAACATGGGGGAAGTTTCAAGCCATTTGACCGCTTCGGGACGGCTATACTCTCCTTCAGGGATGGCTTGAAGGCCGATGTTGCAACTGCGAGGAGAGAGCGCTACCCCAATCCCGGATCCCTGCCGGAGGTCGAGCCTGGTGATATATGGTGGGATCTCTACAGGAGGGATTTCACGATAAACAGCTTGGCTGTGTTCGTTAACCCTGATAGATATGGCGAGCTTTTGGATTTTTTTGGGGGTAGGGAGGACATAGAACTCAAAGCCATAAGAGTGCTCCATGACCTGAGCTTCATAGACGATCCTACCCGCATACTGAGGGGAGTGAGGTTCGAGGGGAGATATGGTTTCCGGATGGACAGAAAGACGCTCCGGCTTCTCAAATCCGCCCTTGCCACAGGATCCCTGGATACCGTCTCTACTGAAAGAATAAGGGGTGAACTCAAACTCATCCTGGAAGAGGATTTCCCCCTGAGATCTGTCCGTAAACTGGAGAAACTTGGAATTCTTCAGGCACTCCATCCGGAATGGAAGCTTACACAGAGAGCTGTAGTAGCTTTCAGAGGGGCTTTCCGCGCCCTCAAGCTTCTCAAGGACGTTCGACCCGACCTGAGAGTGAGAGGATGGATGATCTATCTCGTCCTGCTCCTTGATGGACTTGACAGGGATGAGAAAGCTGGGCTATCCGAAAAATTAAAGTTTCAAAAAATCGCAAAAGATCGTATATTTGAGATTGATTCCCTCAAAGCTAAGCTGATTGAAGGGCTCTCGATGCCCGGCAGGATGCATCTCGGCAGGATATATGCAGTGCTCGGGGAGATATCCCCGGAGGCAGCGATTTCGCTTCTGGCACTTTCCGAAAAAGCTGTTATCCGGAAGCGGATCTGGCGCTATATTCTTAACATCGGGAAATTTAAGCTCGAAATTTCTGGAGAAGACCTTATGGCCATCGGGGTTCCTCCGGGGCCAATACTTGGGGAAATATTGGATCAGATTCTGTGCCATAAGCTTGGGTGGAGGATATTCTCAAGGGAGAAGGAGCTTGCCTGTGCCCGCAAGCTCTGGAAAAAATTCAGTCGTGAGGTTTCGGCGTTATGATAAAGTATTTTCTCATAGTTCCTCCCGTGTTGTTTGCTCTTACCATACATGAATTTGCACACGGGTGGATGGCCTACAGGCTTGGGGACCCGACTCCGAAGCTTGCCGGAAGGCTCACTCTCAACCCATTGAAACATCTCGACCCTATCGGAACGATTATGGTCTTTCTGGTGAGGATAGGCTGGGCCAAACCTGTGCCGGTTAATCCCTATAACTTCAGCGAGCCCAAAAAAGGGATGCTTCTGGTTTCAGCAGCGGGTCCCGGAGCAAATTTTGCCTCAGCCTTCGCCTTGGGCCTCTGTTACAGGCTTCTATCCAACTTCTATCCACCGCACAGCAGCTTCTCCTATGAAACGATGTTTTTCATGATCGAGTTTACGATACTTATAAACTTAATTCTTGGGATATTTAACCTTATACCCATACCGCCGCTCGATGGCTCAAAGATCCTAATGGGTATACTTCCCGAAAGGTATAGCATAAGCTTCAGCAGGCTCGAACGGTATGGTCCCATGATCCTGGTAGCCTTTATCCTGATCGATCGGGTGCTTCCTTTCTCCGTTCTCGGCAGCATCTTGATCGGTCCTGCGTATTTCCTGAAACATATACTCGTAGGTTAAAGGGGTGATCTCCTATGCTATTCAATCTTAGGCAAAACAGACGTTTCTCCTATACCAGGAAAAGAACTGAGCCAGAAGGGGGGAAACGCTTGATTTTCAGGCGTTCCAGCCGGAATATCTCCTCGAGTAATAAATATCTGATCTTTCTTGTAGCGCTTCTCATAGGTGTGCTTTACCTTATATGGAACCTTGGAAATTTGGGCCAGTAGGGAGGGTAGGATGATAACTCTGAAGAAACTTTTGGATGCTATGGTATCGAGGGGTGCCACTGATCTGCATCTTTCGACCAATTCACCCCCCAGAATCAGAGTTGATGGGAAGCTTCTCTCTGTTGGAGCCGAAGCTCTGACGCCACAGGCTATCCAGGATATGGCTTACAGCGTGATGAAGGAGAGGCAGAGGAAGACCTTCGAGGAGAGAAATGAGCTGGACTTCTCCTTTGGTGTCCAGAATCTCAGCCGTTTCAGAGTTAACGTCTATCGCCAGAGGGGTACGATCGCTGTAGCTATAAGGAGCATACCGTACGATGTAATGACGATCGAGGGTCTTGGACTCCCGCCCATTTTCTCTGAGCTTACCCTCCGTCCCAACGGACTTATCCTTGTGACCGGGCCGACCGGGAGCGGGAAATCGACAACCTTGGCTGCCATGATAGACAAGATAAATAGGGAGAGAACTTACCATATAGTGACCATAGAGGACCCGATAGAGTTTCTGCATGGCCACAAGAAAAGCCTTGTCAATCAGAGGCAGGTGAATGCCGACACGGAATCCTTCGCATCCGCACTCAAATATGTATTAAGGCAGGACCCGGATGTCGTTCTGATAGGTGAGATGAGGGATATAGAGACGACAGAGGCGACGCTTACCATAGCGGAGACCGGACATCTTGCTTTTGCGAGCCTCCACACTAATTCGGCGGCTCAGACGATACACAGGATAGTGGATGTCTTCCCGCCGCACAAGCAGTCTCAGATAATAGCTCAGCTTTCGCTTTCGCTTCAGGCCATTATATCCCAACAGCTTCTTCCGAGAATTGGCGGAGGACTCGCGCTCGCCCTGGAAGTCTTGGTCTGCACTCCGGCGGTCCGGGCTGTTATAAGGGAAAACAAGGTCCATCAGCTCTATAGCATGATGCAGATAGGCCAGCAGTATGGTATGAAAACCATGAACCAGTCGCTCTACGAACTTGTCAGGAGAGAACTTGTTAACGAAACCGACGCTATGCTCCGCAGCCACGATACAAGCGAGCTCGCGGATATGCTCTCCGGAAAAAGAAAGATGGAGAGCGTAAAGCGATGACGGAGGTGATAAAATTTGCCTACTTTCTCCTATGAAGGTAAAACTAGATCCGGCAAGGAGATAACGGGGGAACTCGACGCCAAAGACCAGCAAGAGCTCTTCAGGCTTCTGAGGAGAAGTGAGGTAACGGTTACAAAGGTCAGGAAGAAGCCGAAGGAGCTGAGCTTGAGCTTCGGCTCGGGCGTGAAGACCTCCGATATCACCAGGTTTGCCCGGCAGTTCTCTACGATGATTGGGGCGGGTGTGCCCATAGTCCAGTGTCTTGAGATACTCTCATCACAGGCGGAGAACAAAAAATTTGGTGAAATACTGAATCAGATCACCCGCGATGTGCAGAGCGGCAGAACCCTTGCCGATGCTATGTCCAGAAGCCGGGATATCTTCGGCGATCTCTTCATACACATGATCGAAGCGGGTGAAATGGGTGGAATACTTGAGTCCGTCCTCCTCCGCTTAGCAGCGTATATGGAGAAAGCATTGACATTGAGGAGGAAGGTGAGAGGTGCGATGGTATACCCTGTGGCGATATTTAGCATATCACTTGTGGGTGCTGCTGCGCTTCTAACCTTTGTTATACCAATATTCGCCAAGATGTTCGCTGATTTCGGGGGACAGCTCCCTGCTCCGACGAGATTGGTCATAGCCTTAAGCGACTTTCTACGTGATAATTTCTTCTACCTCCTCTTCGGAATAGTCGCATTGATATATCTCTTCAGGAGATTCTCAAGATCATCCGGGGGACGTGAGATCCTTGACAGGCTCATACTCAAGATGCCAGTGCTCGGGGATATACAGAGGAAAACTGCTATAGCGAGGTTTTCAAGGACTCTTGGGACTCTCCTTTCCAGTGGTGTGAGTATTCTCGAGGCCTTCGATGTGACAGCAAAGACTTCGGGGAACGTTGTCTTGGAGAAAGCAATATCTAATATGTCCAGAAACATCGCTACCGGTAAAAGCATAAGCGAACCGATGAGGGATACGGGCGTCTTTCCGCCGATGGTTATACAGATGGTTTCGATCGGGGAACAGTCGGGCACGCTGCCCGAGATGCTGAGTAAGATAGCAGATTTCTATGATGAGGAAGTAAACTCGTCTACAGATGTCCTTATATCCCTTATGGAACCTCTCATAATAGTTTTCGTTGCCATCTTTATGGGTGGTATGCTCATAGCTATGTACATGCCGATATTCGACCTTATGGAGCAAATCTAGTTTAAGAGAATATGGAAGAAGAAAAACTCATCAGCAAGGAGGTAGGTAGAAAAGCGCGGTGGATGATAATAATAAGGATTGCTGTTGTTACCGCAACGCTCGGCAGCGCCGGATTTATATTCACCCTGAGCCGCCCTGTTGAATTCTCCCTGCTTCCCATATATGCAATATTGTTGGGCACATATGTCCTGTCTGTTCTTTACTGGCTTGGCATGAAGCACAGCCCGGATTCAGCCTGGCCCCTGTATGTTCAGATTGCCTTCGATGCTTTTATAGTGACAGTTGTTGTCTACTACACCGGGGGTACCCAGAGCTCATTTGTCCCTTTGTATTTCCTCGTAATACTCGCCGCGAGTGTATTCTTCAAATCCCTTATAACTGTGGCGTTTACAGCACTGGCATCTGCATTTTACATTGTTCTGGCTGTTCTGGAATATGAGGAAGTGGTGGTGACACCTATATATGCTGGACTTGAGCTGCACCGCTACCCTGGTGAGATAGCATTGAACGTTTTCCTCTATATATTTCTGTTCATTATGGTAGCGATTATAGGAGGCTATGCGACCCGCAGCGCCAAGAGGAGTGAGGCATTTTTAAGGGATGTCTTCTCTCTCCTGAAAGAAGCAAGGCTCGATACCAATCATATCTTACAGAATATTTCTTCAGGGCTTGTGACCGTTGACCGCGGTGGAAGGATCATTTATTTCAACAGAGCTGCCGAGCAGATACTCGATTTGAAGATGGAGCATGTTGTCGGGAGGATCTATGATGAGGTCCTGTTAGTGGTATCCCCGAATATGGTGGATATAATCTACAGGGTGCTTGAGGGGGACGTACCCTCTCTCAGGGATGAGGTCGTTCTGGAAGGTGTAGCAGGTAAGACTATCGGCCTTACCTCTTCCTTGATAACGAGATCATCTGGTGAGAAAAGCGGGGTTATAACCATATTCAGGGATCTCACCGACATAAAGAAGATGGAGGAACTGGTCCGGAGGTCCGACAGGATGGCTGCCATCGGTGAGCTCGCTGCCGGTATAGCTCATGAGATAAGAAACCCTCTCGCATCGATATGCGGAGCGGTGGAGATGCTCCGAGATGAGGTTGGCCCCCATGGGGAAGGCGTCAGATTGATGGAGCTTGTAGAGAGGGAATCAGGAAGACTCAACAGGATAGTGGAGGAGTTCCTGGCCTTCGCCAGGATAAAGCCGGCTTCTCCGAAGGATATCTCCATAGTCCATGCTATCGAGGATGTGAAATCCCTTGTGAAAATGGACCCTCGTTGCGGGGAGAATATAGATATAGTTGTAAATACGGATGGCGATCTGAGAGTCTATTTCGATGATGACCACCTGACCCAGGTCCTCTTCAATTTGATGATAAATGGTGTCGAGGCGATAGACGGGGACGGGACTATCCTCATAGAGGCGAAGTCTTTTGAGGAACCTCTAAAAGGTGGACAGAAACTGGTCAAGGTCTCGGTATCGGATACTGGCAGAGGGATACGCTCTGAGGATATGGAGAAGATATTCGAACCTTTTTTCTCAACGAAGAAGGGGGGCACGGGACTTGGACTCTCCTTGATTCAGAGGATCGTTGCCAGCAATGATGGATATATCGAGGCGGAAAGCTCCCCAGGCAAGGGATCGACTTTCACCCTCTATCTCCAGAAGGGCGGTCAAAATGAGTCAGAAGAGAATATTGGTCGTAGATGACGATCAGGGGATCCTCGATTATCTCCCAATGGTTCTCAGAAAGGAGAATTTCGATGTCCTGGCTGTCGATAGCGGATCTGAAGCCATCGAGGCCATCTCCGGAAAAGAGATAGACCTGGTGATCACTGATATAAGGATGCCCGAGATGGACGGCATAGAAATGCTGTCAAAGGTGAAGGAGGACTATCCGGACCTACCTTTTATAATGATGACGGCCTATACTTCTGCGGACGCGGCCATAGAATCCATGAACCTCGGTGCCTCTTTCTTTCTGAAAAAGCCGTTTAAGAAGAAGGAACTTCTCGATTTTGTGAACAAGGCACTTGAGCTTAAACAGGTAATATCCGAAAGGCGCAGGGCTGTGACCGAGCTCAGGGGGGGCGAAGAGATAATAATAGGTAAGAGCAAAAGGATAGAAGAGGTCAAAAATCTCATAAGGAAAGTGGCACCTTCCGAGAGCACGGTACTTATATATGGTGAAAGCGGGACCGGTAAGGAGCTCGTGGCAAGGGCTATACATAACCTCAGCCATAGGGCGAAAAACCCTTTTGTGACCGTTAACTGCGGAGCTCTGCCGACAGAACTCCTGGAGAGTGAGCTTTTCGGCCATCTCAAGGGTTCCTTCACAGGTGCTATAAGGGACAAGGTGGGGCTGATGGAAGCTGCAGGCGGGGGGACCTTTTTCCTGGACGAGATTGGACATACTTCTCCCGCCATTCAGGTTAAGCTTCTGCGGGCACTCCAGGAAAGGGAAATAACCCCCGTCGGTGGAACAGAGCCCAAGAGGATAGATATAAGGCTTATAGCTGCCACTAACATCAACCTTGAAGAAGAGACCAAAAGTGAAAGGTTCAGAAAGGATCTATTCTACCGGATCAATGTTATAAGGATAACCGTTCCTCCCTTAAGGGAGAGAAAGGAGGATCTCGATTTTCTTATAGATCATTTCCTCGAGATAAATAAAGAAAGATGTGGACTGGATGTTGTCGAGCTTAAGAATGAGACGATAGAATTTCTTAAGGGATATGACTGGCCGGGAAACGTCAGGGAACTTGAGAACGTCATAGAAAGACTGGTTGTCATTTCAGAAGGTGGCATTATCGGTCCGGAATATCTCCCCGAATCGATAAGATCCCCTGCCAAACCAAGGATTGTGTCTGACACCGAAAAGGTTAGCGTAACTATGGAGATGGTCGAGAAG
>CAZTBA010000026.1:0-25031 GCA_964611725.1 uncultured bacterium | reverse complement strand
GCGCTGCAACGGCACCGTGCTCAAGTGCAAATTCGAGCCCGGCCTGTGCGAACTCGGCAGCAAAATCGGGCGGCCCGGAGAAATAATCCTGTGCACGGGCCGTCTCCACCTGCGCACAGGTAGCGTGCGGCGTCACACCGAAAGTCGGATTGATCGGCTGCCATTCCCATTGATCGCCTGTGGTAAGTTTGATACTGATGATCATATTGTCCTCAGGGATATCGCTGGTGAACGTCCGCTCGTAGATTTCCGGCACACTCGACTGCTCCCAGGTGTTGACCACCCACGTGCGATGGTGATACTGTCTGCCGAACTCACCGACGACTACCTCATGCATAGCCTTGATGAACCGCTGGTAGTTGCCCTCCAGCGAACGGTCCTCACCGGTGTGGATTATATTCCACGCCAGGAAGCCTTCCTTGGGGTTTGCCTCACCGATCCTGGTCGAGATGCCATCGAGTGTCGGCATTAAGGGCAGCATACCGCGATACTTACTTTTGAGGGCTTCCCACAACCTGGGATCATCCGTAGAGAAGTTTGCACCCGTCCGCTTAAACCAGTCAGGCAGGTAGAGGAGCTCGTCATCCCACGTGTAAACCCGTAACCTTCGTGCATGTGCGATCTCGATGAACTCCGCCATCAGCTCACGGCAGGCAGCGCTCCGCGGCCCATACCTCGGATCATCCCATGGCACGAGGTTCTGCGTGCCCCCCACAATTACTGCCGTGACATTCGAAAGCAGTGCATCATCCAACGCGCGTGCCCAGTTGTCGACCTGCAGTCTCGACCGCTCCATATCGACATACGGCGGCTCGTCCTGGAAAACACATCTAAAGGAAGAATAGGCGAACCGCTGGACGAACCGGGGACATCGGTCCTCGTCGTCGGGTGGAACCGATCGACCGGCCCGCAACCGATCCGCCAGCCAGATGAGCCCGTATGCGGCCCCGAGGGCTCCATCGGCTATGATGCCCGTTATCACCCTCTTCCCTTCCCTGCGTGTCCGAACACGATAGCACTGTTCCCCCAATGTGGGTAATGTGCCGGGACGAAGTGGTTCCACTTTTGCACAAGAGCTCAAACGCACGTCAATATGAAAGTCAGCTCCGGGATCGCCATCAGGTCGAGCGTCCCATCCGGCTCCGGATGCGGCTTTCCGCACGGCTTCGACGCCGATAATGACGGCGTGTTCATTGGCAAAATTCTGCGCTACAGAGATCGAGATTTTTTGAAGGCCGATCATGGACAACACCTTTCGTCTTTGAGATTCCCCCGTATCTTACAATATTGTTTTACCCCGCAATCCAATAGATGTGAACCTCATACGGCCCATATCCGGGCAGATCATCGTTCATCAACAGCAATAGAAGATTTCCGTTTTCGTCACTCGGCTGTTCCACGATATATCCCCATCCTCTCTCCTGGCCCTCGACCAGCTTCACCGCATAGCGGCCAGGTCCGGATGGACGCGGGGCGATGTCAAATTCCCGCCCGGAGGCCGAATCCCCCAAAAGGTGTTCAATCGTACAGACGCCCTTATCGACGTCAATCCTGAAGAGGTCACGACCATCGATAATCCCCTTCCAGCGGGCGAACAGGAGCGCATCAGGGTTCTGCTCAATCAGTGATTCATCCCTTTTCTTTGCTTCTTCGATGATGCGTTGCATCTCCTCTTCGTCAGGTGCGTTCGCCATCTGCTCCTTTAAGCGATCTACATCTTCCAGACCGAGCTTAGCAAAGCGCAGAAATTCTACGATCCCCTGGACATTATCGGCTGCCATAAAGCTCGATTTAGAGAGGAGGGATCTGCTGCGGAACCCCTTCAATTCCTCTTCCAATTCATGCACCGCTTCGACGGCACGTTCCCTGTGCAATTCATCCGTATTGTCCTCGTAGTCGAAATAGCGCAGGAAGGCGGTTACGTAGGCCAGATTGATGTGGAGCGCATCCCGTCCGCGGGCGAGAATGACATCCAGCCAGCGACCGCGATCCGGGTCCGGAAGCTCCTTTACCCACGTCCGATACGAATCCAGCCACCGGTCGTAGCGAGCCGTATGCTCGTCCATCATCCGAAGTGCCAGCTCCAGTTCCGGTTTTGCCATAAGGTAGTGATCACGCAGGAAGCGGTGTTGTCCGCGTCCACGGTCGAGGTAGGGATTTCCCTTGCAGATCCACCCCGTCCGCACGTGCCGCAGGGGTTCCCAGGTGTGATAGGAAGCCCCGCGGACGTGAAATCCATCGCGGTATATATCGTCCAGATCAAGTATCATATCAGCGACACGCTCGGCGATCTCCGGACCGACTGTCGCGCTCACCCAGTCCGCAACGATCTCGCGCAACGGCTGATATGGATCCCACGCAAGCCGCCATGCCACGTATTCCATGCAGCTAAAGAGGTTCTCCTCCCAGGGGGCGCGATTGTTGATCATAGTCGCCATCGCCCCATGTTCCAATGCCCATTCCAGCCCTGCCTGCACGAATTCGACAGCGATGTCGGGAGGACCGGAGAAATAGTCCTGCGCACGCCCGGTCTCGACCTGTGCGATATTATCGTGTGGCGTTAAACCGAACGTGGGATTGATCGGCTGCCACTCCCACTGGTCACCGGTAGTGAGCTTGATGCTGATCAGGATCTTGTCCGTAGGGATCTCGCTGGTGAAGGTCCGTTCGTATACCCATGGTACACTGGCCTGTTCGGAGGTATTCACCATCCACGTGCGGTGGATGTAATGCCGATCGAATTCGTCGACCACCACGTCGTACATCGCCTTGATGAACCTGCGGTAGTTTCCCTCCAGCGAGCGGTCCTCACCGGTATGGATGATGTCCCAGGCCATGATATCACCCCTTGGAATGACCTCACCGACCCGTGTTAACACCCCGTCGATCTCCGGTAATTCCTTCAGCAGACCGCGGTATTTGCTCTTGAGGGCTTCCCAGAGCTTCGGGTCATCCGTTGAGAACGTCGCTCCGGTGCGCTTAAACCAGTCCGGAAGATAGAGAAATTCGTCGCCCATGGGGTAGATTCGGAGCCTCCTCGCATGGCTGGCGTCTATCAGCTCCGCCAGCAACTCCCGGCAGGCGGCACTGCGCGGACCATATTTCGGATCGTCCCAGGGTATCAGGTACTGGGTGTCGTAGAATATTGCGCCGGTTCCACCCGATAGGAGGACATAATCCAGTTGTCTGATGGCGTGCTGTATCCGCCCCTTCGAGCGCTCCATGTCGACGTAGGGCGGTTCGTCCTGAGGTACGAAAGACAGATGCAGAAAGCCAAAACGCTGGGGATAGAGGGGTCGACAATCTGCATCCTCAGGCGGCCAAGTGTGCCCGGTCCTCAAACGATCTGCCAGCCAGATAAGACCGTAGGCGGCGCCGAGCACCCCGTCGGCGATAATGCTCGTTATCGTCTTCCCCCCTTCCCCGGTTGTCCGGATCCGGTAACATTGTTCCTCCAATGTGGGCAATGTCCCCGGTTGGACGGGTGCCACCTTCGCGTCAGTGCTCAGGCCAACTTCAATCAGGTGTGACACCGACGCATCCCCACCCGAACACACACTCCACCCCGCTGCTGATGCGGCGTCCTGAACCTCCTGGACACCAACGTGAACTGCCTGCTCATCGGCAAGCGATGCTGCAATTGAGATCGAAAGTTTGCAGTTTTTGTTAACAGTCATACTCCTGACTCCTCTCCCTACATTCATTACCAAACCCTTCAATGGGCACGACAGATCGTGCCCGTACGGTCTACACAAAATACAATTTCCAAAACTAAATTGCGTTTGGTATACTAACCTTCCCGGCCTGGCCGAAATCGGAATGCAAACAGGTCAGCATCCTTCATCACACATCTAAGACGGACAGGTGTTCCGGCAAGTGTGCTCACATCGGTGCCATTTTCCCAGCGCACGACACCCTCAATTTCATCGCCGAAAATCTCCGGGCAATCATCAAGCGCGTAGCCCGGTACCGGACGTCCATCGGCCTGCTGGATCTCGATACGGACGAAGCCAACTGCGGATGTAGAGTAGTTTATCTCGAGCTCATTGCCGTCGAATGTAAACGGACGGGTTGTAAATTCGCCACCGGGGTAACCGGCATTGACGGAAACGAAGCCGTCGGTTCGCAATGTAAACCGACGGATATGGACGGTCGGCAGCCGCCAGTTCTCCATCCCGTAGAGCGAGATCTCGGTCGGAGACGTCTGCAGTATGCCCCGCTCCATGTAGAGGCTCCGTTCGTGCCAGTTGCCCCTGTCCAGCCCGGGGCGGACGAAGGCCTCCATGAAGCTGCGGTCGAAGTGAAGGCCATCGCGGCTGCACATGAACACGATGTCGTTGACGCCCGAACCATAGGGCCAGTCAGGGATAGGCTTGCGCTCGACCTCAAAGCGCGAAGGGAACATCAGATAAGTGTCTGGCGCCCTTTCATAGGCGACACAGGCGTTGGTGTAGAGATGCTCAAACGGTGTGTCCCCAGCATCAATCAGCTCGAGCTGCGTCCAGTGGCGGAAATCCTTCGAGGTTGCGCGTCGGATCCAGCGCACACGACCTTTAGAATTGCCTTCATCCACCATACCCCGTGTGTAGGCAACGTATTCGCCACACCACTCATCCCAGAAAGCGATATTGTGCGAATCGAACTGCCCTTCGGTCAGTATGGGCTCCTCCTGCATTAGCCGCCAGTGGAGACCATCGGGGGAAACCAGTGCGAACACGGCGCCGACACGCACGATGGCCTTGTAGCGCTCATCGGGGGGTACATCGGGATTGCCATCCAGAAACGGCGCCATATTGTTGCCCGGTCCCGCCCAGACGAGGTTGTTGTCCTTCGATCCCTGAAAATCGATGATCCCGAGCCGCGGCTTCTCCCAGCGGATGCCATCACGGCTTTCGGCATAAGCGATGAGGGGCTGTCGTTCGCTGATGATCGGCATCTCTGCATCGCAGCGGTACCATGCCCGGAAAAGGTCGCCATCGCGGAAAGTCACCATATAGGAGACGCCACCGCGTTCCCACGGGCTTTCATTGGTGATTGTCACCTCACGGCGCGTGGGTTCGTGCAGCCGCCGCGTAGTCCCGTCCACTCTATCAATCCAGAAATCGTCCACAAACAGTTGACGCTTCATTCCGATGTGTTCAATTGACAATCCGTGATGTTCCATGGAAACATCCCCCCTATCTTATTTCCGCTGTTAGACTTCGATTACAGTTACTACCCAGATTGCGCCCGCTAAGGGGAATCTTACGAAGCAAGCAGCTCAAGTTTGATCCATATCTAAGCGATATTCTTTCACACCCAGAAGGGCAGTAGAGATCCCTCCGAATACCAGGAGCAGGGAAGAAAGGACGATAATAGCTGTCACGTCTGACACCTGATTCGAGGCCGGCGAAATCCCAATTAGCCTTGAGGGAGGAAGAGTCGGATAGAGGGCGTGAAGGTAGCTCATCACAGCGAAAAGTCGTGCATTACCCGGAACATATGCAATGATTGTCTCCCAACCAAAGGCAAATAGTATTCCCAGCGCCGTAGGGCGGCGCAAAATGCCGCCAAAAAGCATAAACAGTGCACTGTAAACCGAAAGCCCTAACAGAAGTACACCGCCACCGTGGAGTAAGAACGAAATGCCCGAAGATGTGGATTTCAGAGAGGGGGCTAACAACAGGATACCATAGCTCACGACAAGGGAAATGATGATAACTACACCCCCGATAAAAACGCAAGCCAGATACTTCGAAAGGATGATGAGGAATCTGGGTATGGGGCGAACGATGAGGTAAGGCAGAGTCTTATCCTCTACTTCATCGGCGATGATGCCGGTACCCTGAAACAAAGCTATTATGGGAACCAGAAAATGGAGATATAAGAGGAAGGTAAATCTGGGGAAAAACGGGTCGAGCGACATATCTCCCCTATTTAGAATCGGCCTCAGCCCGGTTATGAGAATGGCTATGCCAATGGGTATGACTCCTGCAATGGCGACCATCAGGGTCTTTCGATTTTTCATTTGATTGGAAAGAAAAAATGTAAACAATATTCCTAACATAATACCCTCACTCCATCAGATACTCAAACACAGCCTGAAGGTTCTCGTCCGGAGATATGAGAGAAAAAACGGTAATTTGGTTATCCAGTACCAGACGCGGTAGCCGGCGATGAAACGTTTCCGGCTGGGTGGTTTGAATGCAGACCTCGCTTCGATCACGATCAAACTGGACACTTATGACGTCCTCATACTCCAGTAACTTCGAAACCAAGAGGTGGGGTTTATCACAACCAATGGTTACCTGCAGGGGATGTGTATCTATGAGGCGACGAATTTCGTATATATTTCCTTCGGCAATGATATTTCCATGATTGATTAGCAGGACGGTATCGGTCATCTCCTCCACTTCATGCAAAATGTGGCTGGAGACGACCACCGTCTTTCCCTGGTTACCCCAGTTTTTGATGAGCTCAATTGTGTCATGACGCCCCAGGGGGTCCATGCCCGACAGTGGCTCGTCCAGAAGCAGCAGCTCCGGATCGTGGGCTATGGCCTGCGCCAATTTGATACGCTGGCGCATCCCTTTGCTGTAAGCACCGATGCGTTTGTCCTTAGCCTGCATCATGTCCACAGTTTCGATGGCCTCGACCGCTCGTTGTCGTGACTCTGAGTTTGAGAGGCCGTGCAGCCGGGCCATAGATGTAACGAACTCCAGACCTGTCAGATAGTTGTATAGAGCATCATGTTCCGGGCAATACCCTATCCGGCGGTTCAGCCGGTGGTTATTCCAGATGGGATCTCCCCAGAGGGTAGCAGCTCCCTTGCTCGGCTTCAATTGTCCCGTCAGAATTCTTATTAAGGTCGTCTTTCCAGCACCATTGGGACCCAGGAATCCCGTCACACCAGGGTTGATAGAAAGGGTTATATCGTTAATTCCGATCACCTGTCCATACCATTTGGAAAGATTCTTTATTTCGACTACGCTCATTTAACCACCTCGGTTCCGCGGATCCTTATTCTCAAGATTAAAAGTGAGATACTGATTACTCCGCCGAGAACGACAAACGCCAGCCAGGTTGGGAAAGCAAACGAAGGTGATCGCTTGAAAAAAAGATCCCCTGCCTGCTGCAGGTTTGACCAGAGGGAAACAGCTCCCGCCTCCGGTATCGAAGACAGAATCTTTTTCACCAAATCGGTGATCCCGAAGATGGTAAAGAAGCTGATACCGGCAAATCGAGTGCCTTTGCCCAGAGATGAAAGCGCCAAAATTAACGTGCCGTACACCAGGGTTATCAGGAGAAAATAGCCGAGGATAGAAAAAGGAACCCAGAAATATTGGCTGACAAAATCGAGGTTTTCAGACAAAAGTATTTTCGTGATAAATAGCAGTAGAGCTGGCAATAAAGTAATCAGACTGACATATGAACCAACGATAGCGAATTTCCCTCCTATATAATCCCAGTGAGAAACAGGTTTTGAGAAATAGATCTGCAGGGCATTGAACTTCTTGTCCTTAGAGATGAGACCAGCGCCGGCCAAGATAACCATGAGGAGGATAAAGAAAGACTGTTTGTCCAAAAACTGCTTGAAGAAACCGGGATCTATCTGATATTTCTGTGCAAGTCTGCCAATTTTCAGTCCACTGCTCAATCGGGTCATGATGTAGATTTGAGACACTCGAACCACAAACGGGATAGAAGCTATAATCACTAACATAATCATCCAGCGACGCCACAGCATCTTTATACCGGTCCATGCAATGATGAACCACCTTTGAGCTTTCGGGTTAAGCAGCCCATGCCAATGGCGATACGATTGCTCATATATGGGCACGATACTCCTCCCCGATGAGTTTAACAAATACGTCTTCCAACGAACGAATGCTGGCAGTCAACTGACGGAGCTGCACCCCCGTCTCATCAGCAGCCGTCAGAATTAACTCCGTTCCCCGACCAGAGGGCAGTCCCACATCGAAGTGATGTTTGCCACTTTTCTGAACTGAACAGCCCTGTGCCAGTAGTTCAGACTCAAATCTCTCCCGATCGCCTTCCACACGGACGGTATAGCTTTCAGAATGTCTACCCTTCAGCTCTGGTATACTTCCCTGCCCCACCACATGCCCCTGATGCAGTATTACCACGCGCTCACAGGTGCGCTCCACATCCAGCAGAATATGCGATGAGAGGATCACGCTGATCTCCTTGCGGTCAGAGATGTCGTCTATCAGGTCCAGGATTTCCTCTCGACCTTTGGGGTCCATACCGATAGTGGGTTCATCCAGGAAGAGCAATTTGGGATCGTGGACGATAGCCTGAGCCAATTTGATGCGCTGCTTCATACCTGCCGAATAAGTTTCGACGTTACGATAACGTGCCTCCTCAAGTCCGACATAAAACAGCACTTCGTGTGCCCGCTGCATGGCATCGACACGGTTCATCCCACAGAGCTCACCAGCGTACTGTACCATGCCGACCCCGTTAAATCCGGGGATCAGACAGTCATTTTCAGGCATGTAGCCGATAAGTTGCCGGATTGCCTTGCCTTCCCTCGCGATGTCCCTTCCAAGGATGGAGCCTTTCCCGGAGACAAATGGAACCAAACCCAGCACGGCCTTGATCAAACTGGTCTTCCCCGCACCATTTACCCCTAACAGGCCAGAGGAGCCTTTCGGGAAATCCACAGTCACATGGTCAATAGCTGTGACATCGCCATAGGTAACCGTAAAACCTTCAAGTGATACACTCATCTATGTTTCCATTGAAATGCGAGATATTCTTTTCATGACCGATTTTCAGAAAGTACTCCCGTTTTCGCCTTTAAGTTAAAGTTTCCAAAAGGAGAAATCAAACGTTTTTAAAATGCCAATGAACCCGGGAAATAATTTCACTTCTTTATTCAGCTTACCGACCATATACCCGGGCATAATCGGCGCGGCATCTGGCCTCCGTATCCTCAGGATCATTGCCCAGTTCCTTCACGAGCAAGGAGTGCATAGCTGCAACGCGATCCTGATGCTCAGGGCGATCCGCGAGGTTCTGAAATTCGGAGGGGTCGTCGTCTAAATTGTAGAGTTCCACCTCAGGTCCGTGGTTCTCGTCCATCCGATTGTGGTAAACATACTTCCATGGTCCCTGTCGGAGCATGGTGAAACCGGAGGCTATATTATGTCCGTAGTACTCACTTGCTGCCAGATCTTTCCACTCCACATTTTCGTCATCCATCCAGGCCAGCATGGAATCGCCGTCCCAGTCATCGGGTGTCTCCGTGCCGCAGATCTCTGCGATTGTCCGGACGAGATCGACCAGGGAGCAGGCACCACTCCGCCGCTGTCCACCTCGCCAGCGTCCGGTCCAGTTTACGATAAGAGGCATACGGGCGGCATGCTCGTACATATTGTTTTTCCACCAGAGGCCGTGATCACCCTTGTTCTCGCCATGATCTGAGGTGTAAATGACAATGGTGTTTTCAGCAACTCCTGAACTCTCGAGCGAAGTAAGGAGCTTGCCGATCTCGTCGTCGAGCCAATCAACAAACCCCCAGTAAAGCTCCCGGCCGAATTTCACAACTTCCGGCTCGGTCTCCGTCAGGCCGAACCCATATCGGAGGTGTTTATAGTTGGTGGGAAGTGTTTCCAGAAAACCATTGGGGATTTCAGGCATGGGCACGCGATCCCGATAGCGTTCGTAGTACTGTTCCGGCACGATCAGCGGGAAGTGGGGCGAGAGGTAGCCCGCGAGCAGGAAGAAGGGTTTATCGCCGGGCCTGCGGTCTTCCAGAAAGGCACCACACTTCTCGGTAACCTCGCGATCGAGTTCCAGTACCATCGATGTGTCGGCGACGTAGAAGTTCTTCGAGCGGTTTTCCCAGCTCTCGAAGTTGGGAGCCGTGTCATCGGCGCGGCGACGTCGGCCGAGGCCGTGTTTATTGGACGCATTCTGGTTCGTGGGAAACAGGTCCCGGAATCCGTAGCGGCGTGTCTTATCGTAGTGCATCTTACCGCCGAGCCAGCACTCGTATCCTGACGTGCTGAGAATTCGGGGAAGCGAGGGGTAATCATCTGACGGCAGCCAACAGTTATTGCTCCACGCCCCACAGCGACTGATATACTTGCCGGCAGTAAAGCTGAGGCGTGCCGGCACGCACAGGGGCGAAGTGGTGTAGGCGGCATCGAAGATGATACCTTCGGAGGCCAGGCGGTCCATGTTCGGGGTCTGCACAACTGGGTCACCGTAACAGCCCATCACACCGGGATCGTGCTCGTCGGACATTATCAGAAGGATGTTGGGCCTTTCCACAAGGCTACTGGAAGCGCTACTCATAATCCCCCCTTTTACTGATAAGCTTCCAATCATTTCCAGGTAGATTTTACATGTTCTCCCAATGCGATGACCTGTTCGATGTCGCCGTTGGGCGGCAGGATATCACCAATGTTGATAATTCCACGGCCTTTCAGGGAAGTCAGAATCCGGTCGGCGAACTGTATGATCTTTTCGGTGGGCAGTCCTTGACAGAACAGCGTGGCCGGCACACCGCAGAACGCGTACATATTTTCCGGCAGCGCCCCGGCGAGCTCCTCAACCTCGTAATTGAACATCGGTGCTGGGGTGCAGCCGTCCAGCACATCGAATCCGGTCTGGCCGAGGAGCTTGAAGAAGCCTTTGAAGTTTCCATCCAGATGCGTGGAAACGAATTTGTCGGCGTCATGCAGGATATCGTTCACCTTTCTGTAGTACGGAATACAGTAAGTTTCCCATTGGCGTGGAGAGATCAGGTTTTCGTCAGCGTGGTCGGACAAGATCACCAGACGCTCAGGCGCCTCCGCTGCCAGTTCAACCAACTCCAGGTCTTTTTTCTCCTGGATTTCCATAAACTCCATCATCGCGTCATAGCTATCGGCCATCGCATAGACGACCTGCTCGAAGCCCATATATTCGTGGACGAGCTTCCCGAACGGGGAGCGTGCAATGACGACATCGCCCTGGCCCCAATCCCCAATCTGTTTATGAATATAATCGATCTTCTCAAAATCCGGTTCGAAGTGTGTATTTTCCACTACATATCGCATCGTTTCCAGGTCTTTGAGATCCTTGACATAATGCTCTTTCTGACTCCAGGTACCGTCTGAGGCCAGCATGAACATACGTGTCAGTTCCCCTCTGGGGGTCACCAGCTTGTGGTAGCGCTTATTACCCTCCACGCTGGATTTGGCCTTCACACCGCCGGAAAAATTTATTCTATACCACACCTCGATATGCACATGGAACCCCCAATCGAATTCGCGGTAGAAATCGAAAAGCGTGAAGTTTCTGTATTTACCGGGCATGGTGCCGGAAAACCTGTGGATACTGGCGGCGTCAGGGATGAACTGCCCGGCCCCGAACTCCCGCGGCTGCCCCGGAGGCGTGCGCTGGGCGACATACCAATCGGTGATGTCCGGGAAAAACGGCATGTTTCCCGGCCTTTTGCCTTCGAGCACGGAAAAGAAATGGTCACGGTGAGACATGGTCTGGGATTGCCTCCCTGTTATACTAAACGCAATTGAATTTTGAAGATTTCATATGTTTCGGCAGGGCTACTGTCCGAATGCCTGCCTCACGACCTCCGGGTCTATACCATCCTCGAAACATGGAACGCGATCTGGTATCTCCATTCTCAGAGCTGAAATCAACCTTTCACCTGGGGTCATAATGCACCCTTTCCATATATTGCCAAATGAATTAAAAGGGACAGCTAATCCGGGGCCATCATGGGATTGAAATGGCGAGTATTATTGCAGGAAGAGACTCTTCTTTTCAATCGAGAACTTCGTTGTGGATTATCTTCATTCTCCTTTAAGCTGGGGAATACACCATGGAAAACTTAAATAGAACTTCATGCAATCAATAAATATCACTACTGGATAGGGCCTTCCTGATTTTTCCTTTGAGTTCGGCTATCGTAATATGATCCTATGTAAAATATATAACTAAAAGGCATATCAGGATCGCAACAATCAGCATAAAAACACCAACTGCTGTAAGCCTCGACCTCATAAATTACCACCTTTTCTTATGGTCCTACCAATTATACTATTTATACTATAAGAACACAATTACTCGAAAGCTTCATAAATCTCCAAATTTGGACCTTTTCCCATCGCATTAAAGCGTACCTAAGGACCGGTAGAGCTCGGCTTGATTATCTCTGACACAAGCCTGTCTATCTGGTTCTTTATCTTCTTGGCTACACAGTCTGGATCGTAATTATCACAGTTTTTTCTGTTACAGAAGCCAACGGGGTTCGAGCACATATTGTTCCTTATATGTTCGAAGGCATTGTCTATCTTTTTCTTGAGAATACTAACATCGAAATCTTCCCCGAGCTTCTCCTTTCCAACTCTGACAGCTTCCTCGAAAAGGATCTGATGGAGCCGTCTGAGTTCGGCGAGGCCCATGCCTTTGGTCTCGCTGTCGAGGTTACCCCTTTCATCGATTATCTTGATTATTTCTTCCCTCTTTCCAAAGTCTGCCATATACACCTCCTAAAATTAGTCATTCTGGTGACTTATCACCTTATGGTAGACTGCTAAGAGGATTCCCCCGGAACGAAGGACCGAGCAAAAGTTCCACCCTTCTTTATATTTACATCAAATTTCTCTACTTCCTGTCCATCATCGAATCGAGCACGCAGGTCATAATAGACTGGAGTCAACTCAAAGCTTTTTTCCTCACCCGGTGAGACCGTCTCGTTCTCATTTAACCTATTATCAACCCAGCTCTTACCACCACATGGAGAGATCCAAATGGAAATCACTTCAATGGAAGACAGCTTATTGCGCACTACAAGGGTACATATATCGGGCTCTTCGAACTTTGTCGAAGACTTGGCACAGGACAGTGATACCAGGAGAACCATCATACAAGCAATCAATAAGGTCCAGACTCTCATTCTTCAGTGTACGGTTTCACCTCCTCTTGATGTTTGGGGTCGGACATATATTACGCTGATACGATCAGGAAGCCTGGGCAAGCTGGGCTGGCAAGGCGAGTTCACCCATGGCTGACTTCGCATTTGCAGCGCGGGAATTCATTCCTGTGGGAATTGCTCGTACCCAAAATAGATTGTTAAAACTCATAATCGTGTTCCTATAAGTAAAGCTTTTGATAACTTGCAGGCAATGTTCCCCATTTTCCTCCTTTCCTCAAAATCCATTCACTACCCTTGACGTAAATAGAATAGCCGATAGAGACATATAGGTTCATCTCAAGCATTTCACCATCTCGCATGCTATTTGGACCGTCAGCATAATTATTATCCCGTAAGCAAGTAGTCGAAGGCATTCCCATACAGTCCCATATTTCCGCAAAACACCCCCCCGGCAAGCTTTCCGCACATAGTATAATGACTTTGAACTGAATTTGCAAAAATAATATAGAAAGAGAGAGCGATATGTCAAGTCTGATCTATCCGGAAACGGATTCGTTTGCCTGGCGCTTCCCCAATTTGGGCGTCTGACTTGATAATACCCATCTCGATTGAATATGGGACTATTTTCTACGTCCATAAAAATAGCCGCTATGGAAACTTGTCTTACAAGCCTTCAGCGGTCATCCAGAAGCATAGGATTGTAGATTTTCTCAGTCTAAAATCTACAATGCTAACCCTTCAAGTAGTGATGTAAATTGAACACTTTTGCTCAAATTAGGGCGATCAGACTTCCACAGTATGCATATTGGCAAAACTATATCAGCCTGAAAGTAAAGTATAGCTTGGTTTTTCAGGGTTTACCCAAAAATCGACCCCCCTCACAGATTATGGCACATAATTTGCAGCAACATTTTTGTAGAATTGATATGCCTCAAGTACGGCGACAGCAGTATGACAGCTTTTAGGACATAACCGGATTTCTTAATTATGACACAGACAGAGAGTTATAAATTCCTTCTTTGGAGATACCCTTTAGAGCTGCTGGGATCAACCTTCAGTGAGCCATTCGGTGGGGGTTTAACAGATATGGACAGTTTCCCAAGAGCGGATGTCGACAAGCTCATAGAGGATCTGAAGTCGCCCGTAGACGAGATCTTCAAGAATGCGTATTACAGGCTGGTAAGGATTCCAGGTCTAAGCAGTACGGTAGTCGATATGTATCTGGACAAAGACATCAACGAGCAGGAGTTCAAGGACGCGGTTGAGAGGTGGATAATCTATGCGTAGAAGATTATCTTAGACAGGGATAAGGTGGCCGAAAGGAGATGTGGATATCTTGTTCCGAGAACTTGCAGCCCGGAGTAGGTGTAATCAGGCACAGCTACCGATAGACAATGAGGAACCGTGGCCAAAAAAACTGAGGGCGCTGGCTTATGATGAAGTACATGACTTCTCTAAGGAATCCCATTATCGCTGGAAGGAAAAAGCAAAGGAGTAGCAATGAAGGTTCTAATAACAGGAATTACAGGATTTGTGGGAAGCCACTTGGCAGAGCTTGCCCTGTCAAAAGGCGTAGAAGTTTACGGATCAATAAGATGGAGAAGTAAAACAGAGAACATCAATCACATCAGGGATGAACTTAAATTAATCGAATGTGATCTCACCGATCTCTCATCTGTGTATGCCCTCATAGAACAGAGCAAGCCTGATTATATTTTCCACCTTGCCGCTCAAAGTTTTGTCCCCACATCCTGGCATGCCCCTGCTGAGACTTTGACTAATAATATAATCAGTGAAGTAAACATCTTTGAGGCGATAAGGCATCAGGGGATCGATCCCATGATCCAGATAGCCGGAAGCAGCGAGGAATATGGCCTGGTTGGAGAAGATGAAATCCCTGTAAGGGAGATAAACCCCCTCAGGCCCCTCAGTCCTTACGGTATCAGCAAGATCAGTCAGGATTTCTTGGGGTATCAATATTTCCAAAGCTACGGTCTCAAGGTAATCAGGACTCGTGCCTTCAACCATACTGGGCCAAGACGGGGAGAGGTTTTCGTAATCTCAAGTTTTGCCAAACAGATTGCAGAGATCGAGGCAGATTTGCGAAACCCCGTAATATCTGTGGGCAACCTGGAAGCAAGTAGAGATTTTACCGATGTGAGGGATGTGGTGAGGGCATATTGGTTGGCTTTAGAGAAGTGCGAACCGGGGGAAGTCTATAATATCGCCTCAGGAGCCTCTCGTAGAATCAAGGATGTACTGGACCTGTTGTTAAGTTTAACACCGGTGAGCGTCGAGATAAGGCAAGATCCGGCCAAAATACGACCTTCCGATATCCATATTCTCCAGGGTGACAGCACGAAATTTAGGCGGAAAACCGGATGGAGACCTGAAATACCCTTCGAGAAAACGGTGAAAGATATCTTAGATTACTGGAGGGAAGCATTCCGTTACAACGATAGTTATATGGTGGCATATTGTAACGGGGAGCAGAAACGTAAGGAGTTCTCCCTCAGTATGTAATTCTCCAAATGAAAAACGAGTTCACAGGTTAACTTCAGCAGGGGCGACCAGCCGGTCGCCCCTGCATTGTCTCCGGGAACAGCCCATACCGGGGTCCCACTCTGCACGATCTCAATTGTGCCGCGTACATCCTACGGTCCCTACCTCAAAATATATCTTTCACAAGGTACGTAATCTCAATATATTATATCGACATCTGCGTTTCATGGAGCAAGATGTTCGTCCCACCGCCATCGCGCTGTAGAGATAACCCGGTGGGGCGTCTCCGAAAGACTCCACAGAACGCAGAGCGATATAGCCCGGTCCCACTTGAATCCACCTTTTACAATTCCGGAAAGGTGAACGATATGGACAGGTCGAAGTTAAAAGCTATTGAATGCAGAGGTTCACCAAGGGAAATAGGACGTCAGTACGGAGAACAAGCACGGGAAGAAATTAGAGAGAACGAGTATTTCTTTGCAGGGGAAGGGAAAATTGAGGACGCGACCGGCTTTGTGGAAACCGCACGACGTTTGCTGTCCTCCAGGATTCCCGATATCTTCGAGGAGATGGAAGGGATTGCTGAGGGGAGCGGTGTCCCACTTGATTCCATTATACTCTTCAATCAGGTTAACACATTTGGCAATGACTGGACACAGGATTGCACTACAATAGCCCTCAGGGATAGTGAAGATGGACCGCTGTTGGGAAAGAACAACGACGGAGGTATGAACGAAAGCCTCTCCTTCATCATACGTAAGCTAATCCCATCAAATGGCTTCCCTATGATACAGATCACTTATGCCGGTTGGGTGAGCGGGCTTGACGCCATGAACGCCGCCGGATTAGCCAACGGCCATAATTCGGTGGGATCCATCTTCGACAAATCCTCTTTGAGAATTGATATACGTTTGCGGGCCTATCAGCTTATGAAAAGGTGTGAGAAAACCAGTGATTTTATCACGGGCTTATCCGAGACCTCTCTCACGGGAAAGGGTTTCAATATTGTCGTAGTAGACAGGTACGGTGAAACAGCCGCAATGGAGGCCGCGGTTCCATTGATTGCCTGGAGAGATCTGAATAAGACTTTCATATACGCAACTAACCACTACATAACCCCGGCCCTGAAAGAAGCCGATATGCGCTCCCCCTATGATAAGGACGTTTCCATATACCGTTACGGATACCTCCGCTGGATCGAACAAACAGCAACTCCAAAGGGGATTGGGGACATAAAAAGGCTTCTTAGAAGCCATGAACCCTGGGCACCCTGCCGCCATGGAGGTCCACATAATTCAAAGACACTGTGGTCAATCATAGAAATCCCGAAGCAGAATAAAATGCTGATAGCTTCAGGGGCTCCATGCGCCTACGAATATGAGGAATTCGACCTCAACAAATTGAAGTGATCACCTGAGAGAGCTTATGCCATCTTTACGAAATACAGATTGATATCAGAGAACTTATGTAAGGAACCATATCAAGCGGAATCATGTGACTTCGCAGGGGCAACCGGTCGCCCTCACACCGCCTTCCTCCCTCCACACAATTTCACTCCAGTCCAGCAAACCGGTCTTGCTGGCTCAGCCTACCGGGGCCTCCTGTAAGGGGAGCCTCCGGGCTGTGTTGATCCTTCAAATGGTGGCGAAAATTGAACAACCTTGCCCAAATTAAGTCGGACAACTTCCAGTAAGCTGCATCTGGATACAATCATATAAGCCTAAATGTTAAGTATATACTGGCTTTTTCAGATTTACCTGTGAGTTGAATTCTTTCATAGCCCATGGTACATAATTTGCAGTAATATCTTTCGCATGATCGGACACTCTTCGAGTATGGAAACAGCATTGTGCCTGCGTCTGGAGATAACCTTTAGGATCCTGGGGATTGACATTCAGTAAACCATTCGACGGAGATTCAGCGGATATGGATAATTTTCCAAAAGCACATGTCGATAGACTCATAGAAGACCTGAAGTCGCCGGTAGATGAGGTTTTCAGGAATGCATATTACGGCCTGGTGAGGATTCCAGGTCTGAGCAGTGCGGTAGTCGATATGTATCTGGATAGAGACATCGACGAACAGGATTTCAAAGACGCAGTCAAAAGGTGGATAATCTACAGATAATACCTTCTTCATCGAAGATGATACCGAATCTGGAGCAGGGCAAGCGTTTGGCCATCAACAGCGTTTATGAATTGTAGATTGGGCAGACCTGCAGTCTTGACAGCAGGTATTTTCCATGATCTTTTACCTTCCTGAGTTTCTATCTATAATCAGTTGTGCTGTATACCAGAATTGAATACTTGCTTAAGTGATAACCAGTGAGTATATTATCTCACCGTTAGAGATTTTCCTGTAGAAGCGATGAGGGTCGCGGGTCAGAAAGCAGAATAGCCTTTTACTGGAAGAGCCCATGTGGCGGAGAGGAGGGCATGCTGAAGCTGACGTTCTCGTTTTTCAAAGCGGTAGCGCTCTCAGCGATAGCTTTACCTGCAGTTATGTCTTCGCTTATCTATGGGATGGGTTGGCTTAGCCTCAAAGGGTACAGTTGTGAGGCTGCGGAACGCTATTTCTCACCACAGGAGATAAAACACGGCAGAGAATATCAGAGGGTAAGGTATATGGCTTTCTTCCTCTCTTTTGCCGCTCAGATCTTTACCATCTTCCTTGCGCTACAGCTACGCTGGTTTCAACATATCAAGGGCTTCTCAGGAGCGATCTCCGGAGGTAATTGGCAGTTTGAAATTGCCATCTTCGTCTTCTTCCTGCTCCTTATCATTTCAATAGCAACCTTCCCTATTCGTCTCTATTCAGCCTATCTCCACGAGCATGCCCACGGTCTCTCGAGCCAGAGCTTCAGAGACTGGCTTCTGGACGATATCAAGGCTAATGCCCTGGGCTTCGTCGCACTCCTCCCGCTTGCGGTGCTCCTTTACTTCCTGATCAGGCTGTTCCCGAACTGGTGGTGGGTCGTGGACGCCCTGTGTGCGGCCATTTTAGTAGCGGTCTTCGTCCACCTTTCACCCATTCTTATAGATCCCATCTTCTTCAAAATCAGTCCTGTGGAAGATCGAGAGGCCGTCGAAAGGTTCTGTAACCTCGCTTCGAAGTCGGGTATAAAGATCGAAAGCGTTTTCAAGATAAACGCAAGCCATAAGACCAGAAAAGTCAATGCCTACTTCACCGGGCTCGGGAACACGAGGAGGATTGTCGTCTACGATAACCTCTTCAGAAATTTCACACCTGGGGAATCGGAGGTTGTGGTCGCCCATGAGATAGCACACTGGAAGAGACATCATATATGGAAGTCGATCCTCATAAGCTCAGCGTGGACCTTCTTCGCACTGTTTTTTATGGCTACTATACTGAAAGCTGCTCTGGCGGAAGGGGCCTTCGGAATAACAGATGTGGCGGACCCGCTGGGGCTGCCAATCATGCTCTTTACATTTATATCACTCAACTTTTTCACCCTACCGGTCCAAAACGCCATATCAAGGCACTTCGAGAAGGAGGCGGATGTCTTATCGCTCGAGCTTACGGACGATCCGATAACATTCATAGAAGTGGAGAAGAAGCTCAGCCGTATAAATTTAGCCGATGTAACACCGCCCCTCCTTGTGAAGGCATTTTCATACACCCACCCACCTATCCTGGAAAGGATAAAGATGGCCGAACAGTATATCGCGGCCAAACCACGAGGAGAACAATGAAATCGACAATTGCCCTGGCCCTTGCCATAACCCTCGGATCTCTACTGGCGGGTTGCGAGGGAAAGCCAAAGGTGTCGATTGATTCGTTCTACAGATATGACAGGAGCCTTCCGCTCAAGGCCACGAAGCTCAAGATCACTGAGAACGATCTTTTCACCAGGTACCATGTAACTTACCTGAGCACCAATAATCAGACAGTACGAGGGTTTCTCAACATCCCCGGATCCGGCACTCCCCCTTATCCGGCGATAATATATCTCCACGGAGTCGGGGATTCCAAGTCCTCGGACTATGTCGAGCTTGGAACAGCCATATTCACCGCAGGAGGGTTCGCGGTCCTCACCATAGACATCCAGTACCACGGAGAGCGACGGAATGAATGGGCGAAGTTCGATCTGAAGGGAGATATGCGTTACACCACACGCGATGCGATAGTACAGACAGTGATAGACCTTCGGAGGGGGATCGATTTCCTCGAATCGGAAGAAGGTATAGATCAGGATAGGACAGGATTTCTGGGGATAAGCCTCGGCGGCATAATCGGGGCGATCTTTGTAGGGCTTGATGAGAGGGTGGAAGCTCCGATAATCGCTCTTGCCGGCGGTGGCCTCAGGTGGGCTTTCGGCTTCGATGCTTTCTATGGGGAAACGAAGGATTATCTGAACGTGATAGAACCGTTGAATTTCATAGGCCGCGTATCTCCGAGGCCGCTCCTGATGATAAATGCCGAGAAGGACAAAGTAATCCCGAGGAAATCCACCGAGATGCTCTACAGAAAAGCCGGGAGACCTAAAGAGATAAAGTGGTTTGACACGAAACACAGGGAGATCCCACCCAAGGAGACGCTAAACTACTGTCTCGACTGGTTTAAAAATAGTTTAAAGGCACCTGAAATTGTGGAAGGGAGCTCTGGAATATGAAACTTGCCATAGTTACCGATGAGATCAGTCTCGATTTTGCCACCTCAGTTGAACTCGGAACCGACTGGGGTATTACCAATTTCGAGATCAGGTCACTCGCCTCCGGAAGGATACCATACGTTTCGGGTAGTGATCTCAAGAAGGTGTTCGACGTCGTAAAGTCATCGGATATAAAGATCTCGGCCCTCTCCCCAGGCGCATTTAAGGTGCCCCTGGGATCCGCCGAAGCCAAGAAACAGATCGAAGATATGCTGCCGAGGACATACGAGCTCGCACACCGGCTCGAAGCCAGTATAGTCGTTGTGTTCGGATTCCTTAAGGAAGGTGCGAGAGGAACCCCCCCTACCGAAAGGATAGCTGAGATCCTGCATGAAGTCTCCGAAAAGGCGGAATCTGAAGGAATAGAGATTGTGCTTGAGAACGAGGCAGTATGTTGGGCTGATACAGGGGAAGGGACCGCTCGGATAATCCGTCGTGCCTCCCATCCAAATCTCAAGATAAACTGGGACCCGTGCAATTCCTTCTGGGCTGAAGGGAAACCTTACCCCGATGAATATGACCTCCTCAGGGATCTCGTCGGACACCTCCACATAAAGGACGCAAGGAAGATCAGCGGAGGCTACGAGACAACAGCGATCGGTGATGGGGATATAGACTGGCGGGGTCAACTTGGAAGTCTATTGAAGGACGGCTTCAAGGGTTATTACACTGTAGAGACACATTACGGCCCGAAAGTGAAGGCATCCAAAAGATGCGTGGATAACTTCAAGGACCTCATGATAGAAGTGTTTTAAGCTCTCCCAATTATTGTGGTTCAGTCACCATAAAGACAACTTCTGCCGCGTTTGATGCCTGGTCCCCTGAATCCACAATTCTGACTCAAACCTGCACGCTGTTCCGGGCAAAATACCTTCATCCTCTTTCATCACCATATGGACGCATACAGCAGTTGTCGCCCTTGTGGACGGTTCCACCTTACCCAGTGGTACAATGACCAAGCAGGGCATTCCGATAAAATGGATCTCCGCATGGACGAGGTCCATCTCCTTGTCCGCAACCTCAAGTTCGATCCTCACAAGCGTTCCGATCGGCCCTGAGTCCGGTGAGGTGCTGCAGCTTACTATCCTGGGAGCCTGGTTTCTGTAGGACTCAAGATAGACCGGGCTGGGACTTTCTTCTTCCCTTTCCTGATAATCCGTGGCCAGAGGTCTATTTGAGCAACCTGTGAAAATCACGGCAACAATGTAGATTAGAAGAACTCTTATCAAGGCAGATCACCTCCTGATGTCGAATCTAATATGGGAACATAAGGAAATTATGTTAACAGTATCAAAACTTCTACGATTCGTCCGATAAAGTTGAGGTTTACCCCGAATGACAGTCAAAATTTTGGGTGGCCCCCCTTGACAGTTCAGCAAGTTTGGAGTATTATTTTCTTAGACTAAGGTTGCCAGCAAACTAAAACGAAAGGAGTAAAGGCTATGTTGAGCAAAACACTTCAAGATGCGATGAACGAGCAGATTAAGAACGAGCTTTACTCTGCATACCTGTATCTCTCGATGTCAGCTTACTGTGAATCGGTCAATCTCCCAGGTTTTGCAAACTGGATGCGGGTGCAGGCCAAGGAGGAGACCGAGCACGCGATGAAGTTTTATGAGTTCATTTACGACCGCGGTGGGCGTGTGCTCCTTAAAGGCATAGATCAGCCACCTGCCGAATTTCAATCGCCTACAGAGGTGTTCGAGAAAACCCTCGGACATGAGCAGAAAGTGACGAGCTTGATCAATAAGCTCTATTCGCTGGCAATCCAGGAGAAAGATTATGCCAGCCAGAGCTTCCTACAGTGGTTCATAGACGAACAGGTTGAGGAGGAGAAGAACGCTACTCAGATTTTGGAGCAATTGAAGATGATCGGGGAAAGTCCGGTACCCCTTATCATGCTGGACAGACATTTAGCTCAGCGAGGCTCTTAGAAAGTGTAAGCAGGCTAAGATTGAAATTAAACCAGCAAGTTGCGAAGGCGGCTGCCTTACGGTAGCCGCCTTTTACATTCCGAAAAAATCTTGACAAAGATAGGTAGTCATTCTATACTGTATCCACAATTCACTAACCTTTTTTGAAAGTTTTGCCTATTTTGATCGGGTGATGATAAAACTCGGAGAAGCCTATTAACCGTTCCTCGCAGAGAATTATTAGTGGGCTTTTCTATTTTGGCAAAGCGGGAGGATCTGATACTCATTTCGATTTTGAAATTACAGCGCGATTACCTGAGGGCAGGCTTCTGATGAACATCTTGCTGATTTATCCTGAAATGTCATCAACTTTCTGGACTATGGATCATTTGATGAAAATGACCGGCAGGAAATCAAGTTTTCCTCCTCTTGGTCTATTAACCGTTGCGGCATTGCTGCCTGAAGAATGGAATAAACGCCTTGTGGATCTCAATGTCCGTGCGCTTGACGAGCAGGATCTGAAATGGGCGGATTACGCATTTGTGGGAGCTACGAACGTGCAAGCTCTTTCAGCCCAGGAGGTTATTGCTCAATGTCGTCAGTCGGGCGTCCAAATTGTTGCAGGTGGTCCTCTATTCACCCACGAGTATCAGAAGTTCAAAGGTGTTGACCATTTCGTCTTGAACGAAGCCGAAGTTACACTCCCGCAATTTCTGAGGGATCTGGAGACAGGGGATCCCAAGCCTGTTTACTCATCATCAGAGTTCGCTGATATGCATCAGACACCTATTCCCCTCTGGCAGTTGGTTGACTTGAGGCAATATGCCTATGCCGCTGTGCAATATTCGCGTGGCTGTCCTTATCAATGCGATTTCTGTGACGTGACCTCGCTCTTCGGAAGGCGACCGCGCACGAAAACCCCTGACCAGATCATAGCCGAGCTCGAAGCACTCGGAGATCTCAGAATCATAGATATGGTGCTCTTTGCCGATGATAACCTTATTGGCAATAAAAAACGCGCCAGAACAGAATTGTTGCCTGCACTCATCGAATGGCAAAGACTCACTAACCCCCCAGTGGGACTTGCTACACAGGTCACCATTGAACTGGCCGATGATCCTGAAACGATAGCGATGATGCGTGAGGCAGGATTTTCGCACATCTTCGTTGGTATCGAAACGCCAGAGGAAAACACTTTAGTTGCTGCCAAGAAACGGCAAAACACAAGACGGGATATGCTGGCCAATGTTCGAATGCTTCACGAGTCCGGCTTTGTTGTAAATGGGGGGTTCATAGTAGGTTTTGACACAGATACCCCTTCAATCTTCCAGAGGCAAATAGATTTCATACGAGAGAGCGGAATTGTGATAGCAACGGTCAATCTGCTTAAGGCTCCGCCTGGTACAGAATTGTATGATCGTATGAAAAGAGAAGGGCGATTGCTTGATCATTTCGATTTTGACGAAGCCGAGACGAATATAATACCTGCCATGGGAACCGAGGCACTCCATGAAGGGTACGAGTATGTATTGAAGCATGTTTGTTTACCTGAATATGTCTATCAGCGGGCGAAGACATTTTTCAGCGATTACGGTAACACCAAGAGGAAAACGTCGATTCTCGAGAGGGAATTTCGTCTCAGGGATGTGGGCACTTTTTTCAGGATACTGTTTCATCTTGGTATAATGGGGAAGGAGCGCATCTACTTCTGGAGACTATTCCTATGGACCTTGTTTCATTATCCGGAACATCTGGATTTAGGTTTCCTATTCGCGGTTTTGATGCGCCAATTCCGCAGTATGTATGATGGATATGTGGCTTCATCAAAAAGTTGAGCCGCTCAAGGCATACACGAAAACCGCAGGAAAGCGACCTGGACATCAGGGGGTTACGAAAGAAGGAAAGTGGTCTATATGGAGTGGATTTTCCCGTTTCGCCTTGGCAGAGTTCTCATATCAGTAAGGGAGGAAATCCAGTTATGAAGCGCAAGAGATTTCTTCTCATGGATAGCCGCATTGTTGAAGAGGCGGGAAACGCCAAACTCACGGTCGGCAAGGTGCGAAAGGACAGGCGCAACCCACTCTTTGCAGAAGACAAACCGTGGGAGCCCCGCTTCGACAATCTATACCCCAATGTCATCTATGATAGAGAGGAAAGTCTATACAAATGCTGGTACAACCCCTTCATCTTTGATGAGAGCACAAGCAATACGCCCAGGGAGGACCGCGTGAACGGCGGTAAGTTCCGCTATCTTGGCGATCATACGGGACGCTGCCGGGAAATGGGAGTTTGTTATGCTATTTCCCGGGATGGTATCCGGTGGGAGAAGCCGGTTCTCGGGATTACTGAATTCATAGGCAGCAAAGAAAACAACATCGTGCGGATCGGTCCCCATGGGGCAGGTGTTTTCAAGGATCCTCACGATCCGGACCCGAAGCGTCGATACAAGATGATTTTCAAGGGGCAGAAAATCTCAGTCGCATTCTCTCACGACGGAATTCACTGGGGCAAGGCCATTCAATGCCCCGAAGCTGATGCGCGAGGAGATACACACAACAACGCCCTGTGGGCTCCAACGACTGGCGAGTATGTGGGAATCACTCGGACGTGGGGAAGCAATCCCGGCAGGCGGCAGGTTGCGAGGACATCCAGCAAAGACTTCCGTAAATGGAGCAGGGTCGAGGTCGTTCTCGAAGGTCTGGAAGAACATCTGCAAACGTACGCCATGCCTGTGTTCCACTATGCCGACATCTACCTCGGCCTGGTGATGATTCTCAATGCAAAGACCGACCGCGTCCATTGCGAGCTGACCTGGAGTCCGGACACGGTGAATTGGGAGCGGATCGACCCCGGAAGCCCGCTAATCCCCAATTCCGAAAAGGAGGGCGACTACGATTGGGGATGCGTCTATGCAGCGGAGGGGCCGGTATGTCTGAGAGATGAGATAAGGCTTTACTACGGGGGCGGTAACGGAGCGCACGGAGGATGGCGTGACGGTTTCCTCTGGCTTGCCACACTGCGTCCGGACGGATGGGCTGGCTACGAACAGAGC